>CANFLL010000021.1 GCA_947447825.1 Chitinophagaceae bacterium
CAGTTGCCGAATAAGCAGCAGAAGCTGTGTTTTTAGCAGTAGCTTGACTAATCTTAGTGAAGCTCTTAGCATCAGTAGATTTCTCTACTTCAAATGTAGAAACCCCCTTCTCTCCTACCGTATTCCAGCTAATAGTAGCAATCTTATTACTCAAGGTTGCACTAGCTACGATGCTATTAACAGCCAAAGTGGTTGGTTTGAAACCAAGACTGAATCTGTTAGTGTATGATGCAGCATTTGTAGTATCAACTATGAATGTGATGGTATCGATACCTGTTGAAAGGGCTTTAACTGTACCTTTGTAATTATCTTTCAATACAGGTAAGAACCCGCTGTCACCGTAAATACTTGCATCAATCACTAATTGATAGTTCTTGCCGCTTGGTTTGCTCAATGCAATTGGCAACACATCAGTAGCAGTTGCAGGTAATCTACCATCGATGCTTAGGTTTTTACCTTTATCAGAGATGTATAAATTATCGTTTGCATTACCAAACTTAATTGCATCTTGAGGGCCATAAATATTATCAAAGCTTTCACTGAATGCAATAGCAGCACCATCAACATAATTGTAGTTGTTTATAAAACTATTAAGTTTATAAAGACGTATGTAAATTTTGCTCAAAGGGGTAGACTTTCCAAACACAGCAGTCTTATTTGAACTTGCTGCTTTAGTTGACTCGGTGAATTTGACAACTGGACTTGTACTGGCGAAATTTTGTACAAAAACAGCTTGACCTGGTTGGATGTAACCAGTAGGAATATGAGTGTTACTAGAACCTGTAGCAGAGAATCCACTCAAAGCATTATAAGCTAAGTAGGTACCAGTGGCAGAATAAGTTGGATCTAAATACCAAAAACTACCGTTTATATGTGATGAATTACCGAATACAGTGCTAGTGTTATTAGCACTTGAAGGAGTTCCATCTCCCCACATTACAGGACAAACATAGGGATTGGCAATCATACTGAATGCAGCGTTTGAACTACCGCTTAATGCCGCAGCACTTGACGAGATGGCTGTTCCATCTGAAGTAGTCCCGGAAGCATTAGTAGTATTGTAAGTAACAGTGCCTGTAATCAACTTACCACCAACAGAACGAAGTGTAGTTGGATTGACCATCAATAATCCAGCTCCATAGATATTTGAGATTGGGGTAGTTGCTAGGTTAAAGCTTCTGTCACCTCTAATTAACACCCTGTATCCTACAAAAGGATCAAGCGTAACCTTTGTGTTAGTGATTGGTGAAAAGGTAGGATAAGCATACGTATAAGCAGAATTAATTCCATTCAAACTATAATCTAACCCATTGCCATTAGGAACTGGTTGACTAGCATAATTTGCTTTGTTTGCGTCAGTAGCACTTGCCCCTGTAATAAAGATTCCCTTACCACTTGTGAAGCTCCCGCCTTCCTGCCAGTTATTATAGATGGTACCTGCACCATAAATTTCTGAAGCCATATCACGATAAGCACGGTAGCCAGCAGGAATGTACCGTTCAACCGTTACATTGCCATTGATTGTTGCCCCCACTTGATCTACAACGGCAGAAGAGGCGATACTGGTGGACTTTAGGGTAAGTAAATCGTTTGTATTAAAAGTACCTGCTGTAGGTGTGAATGTACCACAAAGATTCAGCGAAGAGCCTAACGAAATTGTACCACTATTGAGGGTAATATTTTGAATATTATTCTTAGAAGCATCAAAATAAATAGTGCCACTACCACCATTACAATAAATAGATGAAGCAGTAGTGCTCTTTAAAACACCTGCGCCACTTATGTTTCCATTAAGTGAAAGATTGTACTTATTAAGATCAATCGTTCCGCCAAGTAATAAATCATATACTGTAATTGAATTTCCCAACTTTGCCGTAACTCCACTAGGTATCGTTAGGTTAGCCCCATTCATAATGGGATCGAAATATAATGAATCTACACTTACATTCAATACCAGATTAGAAGTGGATGTTCCTTTAAATGTCCCGATGCCATTAAGGCTACTATTAAGCGTAAGCGTTTTATCTGCTAGTGTTAAACTACCATTTAGTTCTAGCCCACCAATGCTTGCATTTGCATCCAATACTGGTTGATTGGCAGGTGCAGCAGGTATATATACACTACTACCTGTTGTTGGAATTAAACCGCCGTACCAGTTACTAGCGTTTGACCAACTTGTAGAAGAAGAACCCGTCCATGTAGGTATGGTTGATTTAAGGTCGGCTAAGGTTAAGAGATTAAAAGGAACACCATTAATGCTTGTTAGCACACTGTTATTACCTCTCGAAGTTGCAGCAAAACCATTCCAAGCACTACCATTATAAATATTTAAGGCAAGTGTAGAGGTAGCAATACCATTAAGGGCAGCATTGCTGTAATTAAATTTTACCGAACCACTGTAAGCCTGGCTTGTGGTTGCCAACTGATAAACACTGGTAACATATAAAAATGGTGTGGTAACATTGGTAACCTTAGTTCTGGTAAGGGTATTGCCATTTAGTGTAAAATCAGCAGTAGGTAGTAAATCCATACTATCCGCAACAAAGTTTGTTCCTGCCTTTATGCCAAAGTCGGTACCGGCAGCAACAGAAAATACTTGCGCTGATGCTTGGCGAACCGTAATGCACATTAAGCAGATTGATAGACAAAAGAGTATTCCTTTCATAAATAAGTTTTACATGGTTTGTAATGAGTTTTGTGACGTAACTATATCTGACAACTTATATAAAGTTGGCAGATCTGAATACAAACCCTTATTTCTTATTTACTAATTTGTCTACTAAAGCTTTCAACTCATCTATTTGTTTTTGTTGAGCTGCAATTTGTGTTTGTTGCTCTTGAATTGCTTTTGTTAGTACTGGGATTAAAGCAGTGTAGTTTACAGAAAGCAATTTGTCTTTGTCATCATCCTGGTGTACTACTGAAGGAAATACCTTTTGAAGTTCTTGTGCTATGAATCCATTTTCTTTAATAATGTAATCAGTTGACGATAGAGAGGTTTTCTTTTCGTAGCTCACTGGGTTCAGTTTCATTAATAGAGACAAGCTGCTAGAAAGTGGAGTTACATTTCTTTTTAAACGAGCATCGGAAGTGGTTGTAAATGCTGCACCATAATAAGTAGCACTTGTTCTTACAGCACTTACACCATTCCCTAATTGGATAGTATTGCTTGCAGTAATTTGAGCACTAGCTCCAATAGCAGTACTGTTGCTATAACCATCAGCATTAACGCTTGTACCATAACCTAAAAATGTGTTATTAGAACCAGTAGCATTGTTATTTCCTGCTCCATTACCAATACCAGAATTATTAGACCCGGTTGTATTTGAAGTTAAACAAGCTTGACCAACTGCACTATTCTGACCGCCTGTAGTATTATTTGATAAGGAGTAAGAACCTAGTCCTGCGTTATTTACACCTGTTGAGGTATTTTGCAGTGAGCCAGATCCAACTGCCGCATTATTATATTGAGAGCAATTCTGACAAGCTTGTGTTCCAATTGCAACAGTTAAGTAACCGCTGGTATTAGTTAATGCGTTGTATCCTAGTACTGCATTATTATAATTTCCATTTCCTGAACCCATAGAAATCAAGTTGCCACCAGCATTGATGTACATGTTATTTGCAGTAGAGGTAAAAGCTCCATAAGTGTTTAAATATTTTAAACCTGTATTACCAAGTTGTATAGTATTACTAGCCGTAACTTGTGCGTCATTCCCAATAGCTGTACTGTTAGTGTATCCATCTGCATTTGCTCTTGCATTATAACCTAGGTAAGTATTGTAAGTACCTGTTGCATTATTATTTCCTGACGAATAGCCAACACCTGTATTATAAGATCCAGAAGTATTGCTTCCTAGCCCTGCTAATGCGCTATTGTAACTGCCAGAATTACTTTGCAATGCACCTGCACCAATAGCATTATTATTAGAACCTGTTACATTCTGTGAAAGTGAATAGGCACCAATAGAAGTGTTGAAAGTACCTGTAGTAATGGCGTAGGATGATTGAAATCCGACTGCCGTATTATTATTTGCCGTTACACTTTTTAAAGTTTGTGAACCAATGGCAGTATTATAATCGCCCCCTGTTGTATTTAAAGCTTGATAACCGAAAGCTGCACTATTGGTTGAGTTTGATGCACCATAACCTACTCCTATTCCATTGACTGATATGTTTGCATTGAATGACTTTGCACCTGCAAAAGATTGAGCACTAGTAGTAACCACACCACCATAAGAGGCACTTGCGGGTTGTAATGATAATGTTCCAGAAGAAAATGTACCTCCATTTGCATTAGGTGTAGCCCCTATTGCGCCAATTGTGATACCTGAAACAGCACTAGTTACAAAAGCTGTTGTTGCTAATTGTGTGGTATTAGTTCCAGACGTGGCTGTTGGTGCTGTAGGGGTGCCAGTAAAAGCAGGTGAAGCTAAAGGAGCAACACTTGCCCAGCTAAGTGTACCACTACCATTTGTGCTTATAACTTGACCATTACTACCATCTGTATTGGGAAAAGTTATAGAACCCGAAGTTATTTTAGCATTTGTTTTAACTGAAGTAACATTTCCATTACCCACTTGTATTGTATTACTAGAAGTAATTTGTGCATCATTACCTATAGCTGTACTATTGGTATATCCATCCGCATTTGCCCTTGCATTATAACCTAGATAAGTATTGTATGTACCAGTAGAATTATTAGTGCCAGTATTGTATCCTAGTCCAGTATTATTTGAGCCAGTTGTATTAGACTGCAACGCACCCGATCCAAAGGCAGAATTACTATTACCAGTGGTGTTTCCCCCAAGTGAGTATCTTCCTACAGCTGTAACATCGATTGATGTAGTTGTATTAATCAACGAAGAAACGCCTATGCCTACATTGTTATAATTTGAAGCATTCTTTAAAGCCTCTGACCCTATTGCAACACTGGAATAAGCGGCACTATTAGTTAGGGCGTTATACCCCAACACAGCATTGCTTGTGTTGCCACTTCCACTCCCTACAGTAATTGCTCCATTAGAACCATTAACGTATAGATTATTGGCATTAAAGGTTTTCGTGCCTGCAAATGTCTGTGTCACATTGGTAACAACACCACCAAAAGATGCTGTTGCAGGTGTAAGTGTCAAAACTCCACTACTATAAGTACCTCCGTTTGCATTTCCTGTTGCAGATATTGCTGACAAAGAAGTAACGCCTCCAGAAGCACCTGTTGCACCTGTAGGTCCTGTAGGCCCCGTAGCACCAGTTGCCCCAGTTGCTCCAGTAGGCCCAATAATGTTTGCAACTAAAATATAAGTACCACTTACATTTTGATATACATTACCATTGGTAGTGTTTAAATAATAGTCGCCACTTATTCCCAAGCTATTAGCTGGTGTAGAAGTTCCATTTCTCCATACAGCACCTGCTGCACCCGTTGAACCAGTTGCCCCTGTAAGTCCGGTTGCCCCTGTTGCGCCAGTTGCGCCTGTAGTTAAACATGTCCAAGCTGTACCATTATAAAAATACAACCCTACAATACCATCAGTTTGATAAATAACTAAACCTGTGGCTGGAGTTGCAATTGCATTTCTTTGGGTGATTGTCATCCGAGGAGGCAGAAAGCCTTTGGTTGTAGATGTTACATCTAACATGGCCGAAGCGTTGATGTTTGAAGTAGAAACTCCTATCCCTACTTGGGCAAAGGTTGAAACTGAAATACTGGAAATCGCAATTAGCAACAGCAATTTAATTTTCTTCATGCGTGAGATTTAAAAGTTTATTTTGTTGAAAGTGTAAAAGAATATAAACATGTTGAGTGAGTTTGTAGTAGTATGATTAAAACGTTCCGAAGTGAAACAAGCAAATGCGCGTGATCTGCAATTTTATATAAAGCCTTTTTCATACATTTTATTTGAGTTTAAACTTACCATCTGGAATGGTTAATTGAATATTTCCTCAAATTGAATGTAAAAATTTGTTTTAGCAAAAAGACCCTTGTAAACAAGCTGTGTTTCCTTGTAAACGGAAGCCGTTTCCTTTGATAATTAATAAGTTAAGAAGCCACTACTACAGATTAAGGGAGTGTGAAGTCGGTTCATTTAGTGCTTTCAACAGGTCGGATGGAGTGCCGCCATGGAAACGTTTAAAGTGTTTGTAAAGGTGTTGCCTTGTTCCGAACCCAGCTTTTTGTGCCAAAGCATCGATGGTTATATCTTTATGTTTACTAGTATTGATCAATTCAACAAAATAAGATACCCTGCTTTTATTTAATAGGTCATTATAACTTACACCATATTGATTTGTAATAAAACTATTTAACAGATCTTCAGTCACCTCTAATTTAGTAGCAATGACTTGGAGAGACGCTTCTTTGTTTAAGTAAAAAAGATTAGTAAAAAACATATTTTCAAATGAGGTAACGTTTACTTCTTTATCAGTACCCTTTTGTTTATCTAGCTTATCAAATAATGTAATTTGTGAGCTTATTTTATTCAAAAATTTTGGTCTAAAAAGGAAACAAATAATACAACCTAAATACCCCGTAAGCCTCACTAGCTGTTCAATGCTTTCAGAAGTGAGGTTTGTAACCTTAATTAAATTGGCTATCCAAATTGGGTTAATACATAAAAGCAACACCAAAGACCATTGTTTTAGGTATTTGTGGTAAAGGTTATCTCCATCATATTTAATTAAGACCTTCTTATAAAGAGAACCAATTAACCAAAGAGAGCCGATGGTATACAGCAATCTAAAACAAATTCTTGTGTACAACAAAGATTTTATACTTCCAAGGTTAATGCTCACGTCAACAGGAGATACAAACGAATAATAGAAGAAGAAAAATAACTGTACTGTAATCATAGAAGCAGCAAAAACAAAAACGTATTTCTTAATTTTTTGTAGATATAATATAGAAAAAAAACATAGAGCTATGGCGGTAATAAATGTACTAGGCATTTCAACTATCCATCGATTATAGCGAGTATAATAGCAATATATAATACCTAAACAATAAAAGATTACGCTAAATGAAATGGATAAGAGTGTTATTTTAAGATTTAAAGGGCGTTTAAAATTTATACAAAGCTCAGTAAATAATAGAATGCTAATAGCTGCTAAACCAGCACAAAAATAGTTAGTAACAAGTTGCAACATAGTTAGAAATGATTTAAGGGATAATCATTAATTCAAGATAACTAATAAAGTAAATAAAGGTTGAGTGTCAGATTGGGTTTTTGGGTGATAAACTGAAAGATTTCATTTTGAAAACGTTTGCAGTATAAAAGAAATCTACCTGAAATGGTTTTATGCGAAATAAGAATTAGCTACATCAATCTGTAACACAGCTATAGTTCACAACAACTTTACTTTGGTGTTAAATTTGGTTATCACAGTATCGTCCTGTACTGCGTTAAAGTTCATACCCTTATTTTTGTAACCTTTCCAAAAAAATAATTATATGAATTTTAATCTTTCGTCGATACCTGAGCGCACAGTGCAACCTAGAAATAATGGTGTAACAATGATTATGGATAAGGGACTCAGCATAAGAGAAGTTCATGACTTTATGAGTGTTGGCGGTCCACATTCAGACATTATTAAACTTGGGTTTGGAACTTCATTTGTAACCCCCAATTTAAGAGAGAAAATTCAAGCCTACCAGTCATACAATGTTCCTGTTTACTTTGGTGGAACATTGTTTGAAGCCTTTTTAATAAGAAACCAATTCGAAGATTTTATTGCTGTATGTAAAGATTATGGACTTACACATGTTGAAGTAAGCGATGGCTCTATTACCATTCCTCACGCTGAAAAATGTGGATATATAGAAAAGCTAACAAAACATTTTACAGTATTAAGCGAAGTTGGCAGCAAGGATGCGCTCCATATTATTCCTCCATACAAATGGATTGAATTGATGCGTGCCGAACTTGAAGCAGGCTCTTCCTATGTTATTGCGGAAGCAAGAGAAGCGGGTAACGTGGGTATTTACAGAGGAAGCGGCGAAGTGAGAGAAGGATTGGTGCAAGAAATTTTAACCCAAATACCAGAAGAAAAGATTTTGTGGGAAGCTCCACAGAAAGCCCAACAATTATATTTTCTAGAACTTATTGGTTGCAATGTGAACCTTGGAAATATAGCACCAAATGAAGTGATACCATTAGAAGCAATGCGTATTGGTTTGCGTGGTGATACTTTTCATTTATACCTTTCAAAATAATAACATTCTCCCCAATGACTGAAAACATTATAGCAGAAGACAATAAACGTTTGTTTGCGCTTATCGGGTTTCCCCTGTCGCATTCATTTTCTGAGCGTTATTTCACCAATAAATTTCAAGAAGAAGGAATTGATGATGCCATCTTTCAGTCATTTTCTTTTGAAGATATAAACCACATCAAAACGCTTGTAGAAACATTACCCAATTTTAAAGGCTTTGCCATTACGATACCACATAAGAAAGTAATCATCCCTTTTTTAGATGAAACAACTGAGGAGGTGAAAACAATGGGTGCATGCAATTGTGTTTGTATAAGCAATGGAAAGCTGATTGGTTACAATACAGATGTTGTTGGTTTTGAAAAGTCATTCATCAAAAAACTTCAGCCTCACCACAAAAAAGCCTTAATTCTTGGTAGTGGCGGTGCGGCGGCGGCCGTGGAGTTTGTGTTGAGAAAGCTTCAAATTGAATATCTATTTGTTTCTAGAAATAAAAATGCAGAATCAAGTAACCTTACTTATGATGAACTTACTCCAGAGATAATTAACACATACTCATTGGTAATAAATACAACTCCATTAGGTACTTTTCCAAAGGTTGATGCTGCCGCAAACATCCCTTATCACCTATTAACGCCCAAGCACTATCTTTTTGATTTGGTGTATAACCCTGCCGAAACAAAGTTTTTACGTTTAGGGAAAGAGCAAGGGGCAACTACAGAAAATGGATATGAAATGCTTGTTTTACAAGCTGAAGAAAACTGGAAAATTTGGAATAATATTTCACGATAGTTTAGATAAGGAAGTTGTAAATAATAGATAGGAAATAATAAGTTGAAAAGTCGCTGGATTGAAGTGGAGATTGCTCAATTTAGTATGACTAAATAATTCCAAAGGCTCAGAAAGTTTTTTGATTCATTGTTGGGCTTTTAGGGTGGGTAAAGTGAAAAAAAAGAGGGGGGACGCTGCCCCCCTCCTGTTATGTCTGAACCATGATTTATAAGATTAAAATGATTTGTGAGATTTTTGGAGGATAATCCTTTTTAATCATCAAAATCCTATAAATCCTGGTTCAGACAACAACTCCTATTCCTTCACAAACCTCACTCCACTCACCTTGCCATCAGCAGTCTGTATCCGCAGATGATATACCCCTGCCGGTAAAACCCTAATAGACAGAGTGGGGTTAGTAGCATGATTTAAAGAAACACCCTTTACCACCCTTCCCATATTATCTATTACTTGTACAGAAGTTATTTTATTACCCATAACCGTAACAACATCTCTTGATGGGTTAGGGATAATTGACAATTGATAATTATCAATTGTCAATTGAACTGAAACCACTTGGCTATATGTACTTGCCCCATCTTTATCAATAGCTTTTATCCGGTAGTAAAGCCCCCCTGCCCCCCTAAAGGGTGGTTCTGCATCAACGTAACTATAACTATTATTGCCACTACCTACAGCAGTTTTGGTGTTTACATCCGTAAAGTTTACACCATCTAAGCTGCGTTGGATGGTAAAAAAGCCCGTATTTACCTCCCCCATTGTTTGCCATTGCAACTGCACCTGCCCATTAGTTTGTTTCGCACTTAGGGTAATGTCTTTAATGGGCAGGGTGGTAATGTTGATGGTATCGCTATATAAAGTAAGCTTGGTAGCCACTGCATTGCTTGCCACCACCCAGTATTTACCATTGGCAGTTACGGTGTAGGTGCTATCGCTTTTGTTTGTTGCTACCAGTGTGCCATTCTTATACCATTTGTAGGTATTGTTGGTAGTTGTGCCACCTATGGAAACAGATAGTGTATTGCCATTTTGTAGTAGGGAAACATTTGCTTGTGGGACATACACCGCAAAAGAATACTTTTTCGCAATAGCCTCAACCCCACTAAAAATTAACTTATTGTTGTTTAGTGCCAAACTTATCAAGTAGGGTAGGTTAACCAATGAACTAGGGATTGCCCCTTTTAGGTTATTGGCGGCAAGTGAAATACCTGTTACCCGCCAGTTGTACTCTGTTACCCCAAACCAACTGCTTACAGGGAGTTTGGTTAACCAGTTGGTGTGGTTTACCCATGTTGCACCACCTGTGCTGTTGTACAGATCTACCAAGGCAAGGCTGTCCTGTATGTTTGTTGGGTAGTTGATGGTGATGGTGTCGCTGTGCAGGGTAAGATATATGGCAACGGCATTTGTGGCGGCTGTATAGTAAAGTCCATTACTGGTTGGTCTGTAACTACTGTCGATGGTTTTTGTTGCTACCAATGTGCCACTATTATACCATTTGTAGGTATTATTTATTGGTGTGCCACCTACAGAAACTGAAAGGGTAGTATCAGCATTGTTTTGTTGTAGTGGCACTATTGCTTGTGGGGCATAAAGATTATTATACGCTTTTAGCTTGGCAATTGGCTCCATACCTGCAAAAGTGAATTTATTGTTAGACACCCCACCTTGTCCAGTGGGGCTAAGTTTGGTTAGGTTAAGTATGGAAGAAGGAATTGTGCCACTCAATTGGTTGTTTTGCAAAACAAAGAAAGTTAGGTTGGTTAAGTTACCCAAGGATGTAGGGATTGTGCCAGTTAATTGATTATTATACAACCTTAGCTCAACTAGGTTAGTCAAGTTGCCTAAAGAAGAGGGGATTGTACCACTTAATTGATTATAACATAGAACAAGTTCTTGCAAGTTGGTTAGGTTGCCTAATGAAGCAGGGATTGCGTTGCTTAGTTTATTATTATTCAAATAAAGCTTTGTTAGATTAGTTAAGTTGCCAAAAGAAGAAGGAATTGAACCAGTTAGTTGATTACCACTTAAACCAAGAAATTGCAGACTGGTAAAATTTCCTAATGAAGAAGATATTGTATCAGTTAGTGTATTATGAGATAAATCCAAATAAGCCAGGTTGGTTAAATTGCCTAAAGAACTGGGAATTCTACCTGTTAATTTGTTGCCCAAAAGTAAATACGTTAGTTTATTCAGATTGCCTAAAGAGTAAGGGATGCTACCTTTTAAACCAGTAACAAGTTTTATAGAATCAACCCTATTATTTGCATCCAGCCCAATTCCATACCAAGTACTAACAGGAGCTTTTGTTAACCAATTAGTTTTAGAATACCAATTAGCCCCATCTGTACTATCATATAAATTTACCAAAGCAAGGCTGTCTTGTATGTTTACCTGTGCTTTTAGGTTCGTTGCAGCAAACAAGCATACGGCAATCAGGAGTGTGGATATTTTTTTCATACTTAATTGTAATTAAATGATTTGAATGAAAATAATGATTGCTTTAATAGACATAAAAAAGAGGGGGGACGCTGCCCCCCTACTGTAATGTCTGAACCATGATTTATAAGATTAAAATGATTTGTGAGATTTGCGGAGGACATCCTTTTTAATCATCAAAATCCTATAAATCTTGGTTCAGACAACAACTCCTATTCCTTCACAAACCTAGTGGTTTGTCTATCGCCATCCTTACCCACCAGCTCCAGCAAGTAAACTCCTGCGGTCAGGTTTTTCACGTTAATACCCGTACCGTTGCCGCCAACAACCACGCTGGTTGAGACCTGTTTGCCCAAAACAGATATGATGATTGCATTGTAGCTCTTGCCAACCCCGATGCCACCAATGGTCAATACATCCTTGGCAGGGTTGGGGAAAGTGGTTAGAGATAAGTGGTTAGTGGTTAGTGAAACTATTTTGCTGTAGGCTATTACTCCAGTCTTATCTATTGATTTTATACGATAATAGTTTACGCCACTAGCAGCAGAAGCATCAATATAACTGTAACCATTGGCACCACTACCTACGGCGGTTTTGGCATTAACATCTATAAAGTTTACACCATCAATGCTGCGTTGAATAACAAACGATGCCGCATTTATCTCTCCCATTGTCTGCCATTGCAACTGCACCTGCCCATTGGTTTCTTTTGCACTTAGTGTGATGTCCTTTATTGGCAGGGTAGTTATATTGATAGTATCACTGTAAAGCGTAAGTTTTGTAGCCACCGCATTGGTTGCCGCCACCCAGTATTTGCCATTGGCGGTAACAGTGTAGGTGCTATCTGCCACTTTTGTAGCCACCAACGTATCATTCCTATACCATTTAAAGGAATTGTTGGCGGGTGTGCCGCCTACAGAAACAGACAAGCTGTTGCCATTTTGTAGTAACGGTACAATTGCCTGATGCGCGTAAGTGGCAAACGAAAATTTCTTTGCAATATTCTCAATCCCACTAAAAGTTAATTGGTTGTTGTTTAGTACCAAACTTGAAAGGTAGGGCAAGCTATCCAATGAAGCAGGTATTGCCCCCTTTAGGTTATTGGCGGCAAGTGAGATGCCTGTAACCCGCCAGTTGTACTCTGTTACCCCGTACCAACTGCTTACAGGCAATTTGGTTAGCCAGTTGGTATGGTTTACCCAGTTTGCGCCACCTGTGCTGTTATATAAAGCCACCAAGGCAAGGCTGTCTTGTGGGTTGGTCGGGTAGTTGATGATGATGCTATCGCTGTATAGGGTGAGTTTTGTGGCAATGGCATTGGTGGCAGCCACATAGTATAGCCCATTGCTGGTAGGCCTGTAGGTACTGTCACTTTTTATGGTGGTTACCAGTGTGCCGCTATTAAACCATTTATAAGTATTGTTGGCAGGTGTGCCACCCACAGCAACTGAGAAAGTAGTATCACTTTTTTTTAAAGTTAACGGTACAATGGCCTGAGGACTATAATAAGAAACAGATTTCCTTGCGAGAGCCTCCATGCCATTAAAGGTTAGTTGATTATTATTGATGGACAAACTCAAAAGCTGGGCTTGGCTACCCAATGTGGAAGGGACGGTGCCACTTAATTGGTTATAGCTAAGGTTTAAAAGGTTTAGCTTGGGGAGGTTACCCAAGGAAGAAGGGATGCTACCTGTTAATTGATTGTTGTAGAGGTACAGAAAGTATATTTTAGTAAGGTTGCCAAAGGAAGGGGGGAAAGAGCCACTTAATTTATTACTATCAAGATATAAATAGTGAAGGTTGGGGATGTTACCCAAGGATGAAGGAATGGTATCGGTTAATTGATTACTATATAATTTCAAATTTGTAAGGCTGGTCAGGCTTCCCAAAGAGGGAGGGATGGCACCACTCAACTGGTTGTCGTTCAAAAATAATTGGTTCAGGTTGGTTAGGTTGCCCAAGGAAGAAGGAATACTACCCGTTAACTTATTATTCCAAAGTTGCAAATCAATCAAATTGGTTAGGTTACCCAAAGAAGCTGGTATTACACCACTTAATTGATTATTATATAATTCTAAATAGGCAAGGTTGGTTAAATTACCAAAAGAAACAGGTATGTTACCTGTTAGGTTATTGCCAACCAATTCCAAATCTGTAACATTAGTTAGGTTGCCCAAGGAAGAAGGGATAGTATCGCTTAATTGATTTAAGTTGAGATATAGTGTTTGCAGGTTAATTAAATTTCCTAAGGAAGAGGGTATAGAACCAGTTAAATTGTTAACTACGAGATTTAATACAGTAAGTTTTGATAAATTACCCAAGGAAGAAGGGATACTCCCTGTCAAATTATTGAAGTGTAAATCTAAATAGTTAAGATTTGTTAAATTTCCTAAAGAAGATGGGATATTTCCCGTCAAATTATTATCAGTTAGGTCTAAATATGTAAGGTTTGTTAAGTTGCTAATTGAAGGCGGTATACTCCCTACTAAATTATTAGATGAAAGATTTAAATACTTAAGATTAATTAAGTTGCCTATAGAAATTGGGATAGACCCACCTGATAGATAGACTTTCAAATTTATAGAATCAACGCGGTTATTTGAATTTACACCTATCCCATACCAACTACTTACAGGTGCTTTACTTAACCAATTAGTTCCATTCAAGCCATTTGTGCTATCATATAGTTCTACTAGTATAAGGCTATCTTGTTTGTTTACTTGGGCTTTGAGGGTGGACACTGCAAATAAGCATACAGTAATAAAGAGTGTGGATATTTTTTTCATACTTAATTGTGATTAAATGATTTTAATGAAAACAATGATTGTTGCAATAGACATAAAAAAGGAGGGGGATGCTGCCCCCTCCTATATCTTGTCTGAACCATGATTTATAAGATTAAAATGATTTGTGAGATTTGCGGAGAATAATCCTTTTTAATCATCAAAATCCTATAAATCTTGGTTCAGACAACAACCCTTATTTCTTCACAAACCCTACTCCACTCTCTTTACCATCTATTGTTTGCACACGCAAATGATAAGCCCCTGCCGGCAAACCAACCACAGAAAGCGTAGGGTTAGTAGCATCTTTTAGGGAAACAACCTTTACTACCTTTCCTGAATTATCAATTACCTGTAAAGAAGAAATGTGGCTACCCTTAACAATTACATTATCCTTACTTGGGTTGGGATACAGAGTTAACTGATTACTGTTTACGGTAAACTGCACAGAAACAACTTTGCTAAAAGTAGAACTTCCATCCTTATCTACATTTTTAAGCCTGTAATAGTTAATGACATTGGTAGGACTATTATCTGTGAAACTATACTCATTTGCCCCACTGCCCACAGCTTTTAATGTGCCTATGTCTGTAAATGAAATACCATCCATACTCCTTTCTACCACAAAGTGGTCTGCATTCAGTTCTGTAACGGTCTGCCAGCCCAGTAGTACACCGCTTGTCGCATGGGTTGCCGAAAAACCCATTAGCCGCAACGGTAAGACTTTGGTGTACGTTATTTTGCGTACACGGTTAAAGACTGAGTTCGATAAATATATATTTCCACTTGTATCTATGGTCAAATAATTAGGGTAATCTATTTCTGCATTAAGGGGATTTCCCCCGTCTCCACTATAACCAAATTTTCCATTGCCGGCAATAGTAGTAATGGTATCGTTGGTTACCTTTCGGATAACGTAATTGGCTTGATCTGTTATATATAAGTTGCCTAGTTTATCAAGTGCGACCCCATAAGGTCCATCCAATTCTGCATTTATAGCCTTCCCCCCGTCGCCACTATAACCAGGGGTACCCTTACCCACAACCGTGGTGATAATGCCATTAGTGGATACCTTACGGATACGGTAGTTAAGATTATCGGCTATGTAAATATTACCTGCGTTATCAACAAGTATCTCATGTGGGTTATTTAAAACTGCATTTGTTGCAAGCCCCCCATCACCACTAAAACCACCTTGAAAGCTACTACCCGCAACCCTAGTAATGATGCCACTTGTGTCTATTTTGCGCACACGGTTTGTTCCATCCACAAAAAACACATTTCCTATCGTATCTATTGCCAGCCCCAATGGGTTGTATAGTGTTGCTTTTATGGCAGGTCCTCCATCGCCAATAAGTCCTATTGCGCCCGTTCCGGCAATGGTGGTGATGATGCCGGCCGTGTCTATTTTGCGGATACGGTTGTTTACCGCGTCTGCAATGTAGATATTCCCATGCTTGTCTACTTTTACATCAAAAGGAACATTCAGTTGCGCTTTGGTTGCCAATATACTGTCCCCATTGTACCCCCCTATTGTTCCTATGCCTGTATTGGTCGTTCCGCCGTTAATGCCAGCAATGGTGGTGATGGTGCCGTTGGGTGCTACCTTGCGGATGCGCTGGTTATCGTGTTCGGCAATCAATAAATTACCATGGTTATCCAAGGTAATTCCATAAGGTCCCAACAATTCCGCCTTTGTGGCGGGGCCACCATCGCCACTAAAACCTGCCGTACCCGTGCCAGCAATGGTGGTGATGGTAGCAATAGTGGTTTGGGCAGTAGTACGTTGCACAATTGCCGATAATAGACAACAAGCAAGAAGTTTACAACTGTTTCTGAAAATAAGTTTTGTACACATAATTGAATTGAGATTAAATGATTTGAATGCCCCCCGTCCCCTAAAGGGGGGAGTAGGTCAAAAATATAATAATGAATTTAAAACGATAGACAGATATTAAAAATAGGGGGGACGCTGCCCCCCTATTGTCATCCCAAAGTTCCCCTTTAGGGGCGAAGGGGCTATTCCTTCACAAACCTAATTGTTTGCTTTTCTCCTTTCTTACCCACCAGTTCCAGCAAGTAAACTCCTGCGGCTAGGTTCTTCACGTTCACACCGACACCGATGCCTCCAACAATTTGACTGGTTGACACCTGTTTACCAAGTACTGTAACGATAGTTGCGGTGTAGCTCTTGCCAATCCCGATGCCACCAATAGTCAATACATCCTTGGCAGGGTTGGGATAGGCCGTCATTTTCTGTGCGGCAGTCACACTTTCTGATGCAATCGTAGCGATTGTTCCTTTTTTTGTAAACACCAAGTCAAAACGGTTGTTTCCCTTGCTAAGTGTGTTGGCAGTGAGGTTAAAGCTGTAGGTTGGGTTTGCCACCACATCATGCAGTACACCGAGATATTTGTCGCGAAGCAGGATGTCATAGCTGCCAGACATACCATCAAAGTCACTGAAATTCAGGCTAAAAATCCCCATCTCCGTGCTGCTGATGCCTAGTTGTGCCGTGTCCGTATCAACGTTGTCTGGGTGCGTGGCTATTGCGAATGCCATCTTGTCTTTCAGGGTGGTAATCACTTGGTTTCCTGTGTTCAATGATTGTGCATCCCAGCCAGATACGTAGTCCTTTGCACCTTTGCTGTTTAGTCGCACCACTACTTCGTCCAATGGCAGGTTGCTGTTTGTACGCAAACCAACACGTACCAGTTTACTATTGTCGTTCACACTAAAAAACGCATCACTTGGAACGTTTGTCGAAGATCTCTTGTCTGATTCCTTAAAAGTAATGCTAGTTGCTGTGCAGCCCTTCTTTTCTTGTACCAAGAATCCCTGCCCACTTGCTATCAAAAAGGCATTGTAATTAGGATTAGCACCAGCGTTGTAAGAAGTGTAACCACTGCCAGCCGTTATATTGGTTATGGTACCATTGCTGTAAGTGCTGTAAGTGCCAGTATTGTAAAAATACCCTGGGCAAATGGTCCACATTGCAGCGTAAATAGTACCCGAATTGTGCGAATACAAGGCATCAATACTTATCTGACAGGGGTAGGGGTTACCCATCAAATTAAAATTATAGGTACTCGTGTTGAGGTTTGGTTGAGGCAGATTTACCGTCACATCCCCAGTTGATACCCCTCCGACAGTTTGTAGCGTTACTGCATCAGGATTGCCCGCAAAATTTGTAAGCAATTGGTTACCACAATAGCGTTGAGGGGTGTTATCTGTCCTGTCACCTCGGACACCTACAAGATACCCCAAACCGGGCTGCGTGCTATTAGTGGTGGTCGGTATGGTTACATAATTGCTTCCATTCACCAGCATGTTACTGTAGGTACACATGCTTGGGTTTTCATTATAGTTCTCATCAAAATAATTGGCGTTATAGGGACTTGATGGATAACCAGGGGCAGCAGTGAGAGAAGTACCACAAACAGTACCAGAGGGATACGTTCCGCTTGAATTGGGGTTGGATATTAGATTCGCCCTAGAGGGCCCAGAAATATATATCTGCTTCTGCCAGTTATTGAATATGGAAGTAGGACTAAGGATGCTTGGTGGTGTCGGCTGCACAGCCACAATGGGCGAACTAAGCATTTCCCAAACTCGTTGTGTGTTCTGATTAATATAAGTTTTTGCAGTTATATATCGCTGTACGGTAACATTGCCATTGATATAACCAGAACAATTGCTCGGAGCAATTACCGCAGTACCAGTTCCGAAAGGTGGTGAGATAGTGGACGCCAATGTTAAATTACCATTGGTGTTCAGAATACCTATTCCTGAGGTTTGGCTTGGCGTCAATATACCCGTAATGGTCAAAGCGTTGCCCAAACTAATATTACCACTACTTACGTTAATGGTCAGTGTATTCAGCACATTGGTAGTACCAGGGGTTGTCTGGTTGAAGTATAAGGTAGAGCCAGCCGCACCATTCATTACCAACCCAGAAGCGGAAGATCCTTTGATGGTGCCATTGGTATTGGTTCTCGTTATGGCACCACTCACAGTAAGTGTATAATCATTTAGTGTCAAGCTGTCACCAAGGCTCAGCGAATCAACGGGAGCATTACTGTTCAAAACTGGTGGATTGGTAGGGTTGGCAGGTATGATTGCATTGAGCGAACTGGTAGGTATCATATTAGGAGACCAGTTGGTTGTTGTGTTCCAATTTGTAGAAGTGGCACCTGTCCATGTTATGGAAGTTATAATGGTCAGGTTCAATGTAGCAGCACTATCGCAACCTATACTATTGGTAAGGTGAGCAATATAGCTACCTGCTACACTGTAAGAAGTACCATTAAAAGTATAAGATGTACCAGCATAGATGCTTGCATTGGTGGTGCTTGTACTAACAGCCTTAACAGCTAATTTTAAGGTAGCCGCACTATCGCAGCCTACGCTGTTAGTGAAATGGGCTGTGTAAGTACCCGCTACACCATAGCTTGTGCCGTTCCACACATAAGGTAAGGCAGAACTACAAACACTTACTGATGTTGATGAGGTAGAAGTTGATTTCACTGTCAACACCAAGCTAGCCGCACTATCACAACCTACACTGTTGGTGAGGTGTGCTGTATAAATACCTGCTGTGGTGTAACTCGTACCATTAAAGGTATAAGAACCTCCTGCACAGATGCTTGCTGTGGTGGTGGAAGTACTTAAAGAATTAACGGTTAGCACCAAGGTAGCCGCACTATCACAACCTACACTGTTGGTGAGGTGTGCTGTGTAAATACCTGCACTTGAATAGGTTGTGCCATTAAAAGTGTAAGAACCACCGGCACAAATGCTTTCTGTGGTGGTAGAAGTACTTAAAGAATTAACGGTTAGCACCAAGGTTGCCGCACTATCGCAACCAACCGAATTGGTGAGTTGAGCGGTATAACTACCTGCTGAAGTATAAGCCGTACCATTAAAGGTGTAAGAACCACCTGCACAGATGCTTGCTGTGGTGGTAGAAGTACTGTTGGCCTTAACAGTCAATACCAAGGTAGCGGCACTATCACAACCAACAGCATTGGTGAAGTGTGATGTGTAAGTGCCACTGGTGGTGTAGGTTACACCATTCCAAGCATAACTGCCACAGGCCGTGATGCTGGTGCTGGATGTTGTTGCACTGTTGATGGTTAAATGCAATCTAGCGGTACTATCGCAACCTGCAGCATTGGTAGTGCTGTACGTGTAAGTGCCACTTTGGGTAAAGGTATTTGTTGGAGAAGTAGGGCTATTGCCACCATCCCAACTATAACTAGTGCCGCCAGATGCAATAAGGGTTACACTATCGCAACCAGTGGTGGCACCTGCTATGGTTATAGAAGGCAGTGAGTTTACTGCAACCCGCTTGAAAACAGTGGTTGTACATCCAAAACCATTGGTAACAGCGTAGCTAATGGCGGCATTGCCCCCATGCTTTCCAAATACATTACCTGCATGAACGGTGGCACTTGAACTATTACTTGCCCATACACCGCCAGTTGTACTATCGTGCAGCAATATATTGCTACCTTGGCATACGCTAGCTGCACCAATTATAGGGGCTACGGAAGGGTTAGGGTTTACAGTGACCTGTTTTGTTACTGGTACAAGTGCGCCACAGGCATTAATAACTGAATAAGTGATGGTAACTGTGCCAAGACTTATGCCAACTACCTTTCCAGTTGAATCAACGGTTGCAATGCTATTGTTGCTACTTGTCCAATAACCACTGTTGGTGTTATCAGATAGGCTTATGGATTTCCCCAAACACACATTATTGGGACCTTTAATGGTATCTATTTTTGATGCGTCAATTTCAATTGTGGTTGTAGCGGAGTTACGGCAGCCTTTATTGCTGGTGACCGTGTATTGAATCGTTACCAATTGGTTTAGTGTGCTGTCACCTACATTTAATACCCCATTACTATCCACAAAATTATTGGGACTATGTAAAGTTGACCAGACCCCACCAATTGTACTATCTGTAAAAAAGACATGTTCATTGACACAAACTTGGGAGGGTCCAACAATAGAGTCTATTATTGGTGTTTGATAAACTGATATTACTTTTATACCCGTCATGGTATCGCCCACACAAGCATTATAAACACGGTAAGTAATGGTATCCACCCCGACCGCAATAACTGTAACAATACCAGCAGCACTTATGGTAGCTATTGAAGGATTGTTGCTACCCCAAGTACCACCTGTGGCATAATTGGTAGAAAAACCAATAGTGGTAGTGATACCCGAGCAAAAGGTTGAATCACCAGTAATAACAGGCACTGTGAAGCCTTGTACAATAATTGGTGGGGTTATGAGTGTTATCGAGCAACTATCTGCTTTTTTATAAGTGTAATTCAGTTGGTATGACCCTACTGAATCAGGTACAAACAAATAGCCACCAGTACTATTTGCACTAACGCCAACACCAGAAAACACACCACCGGGTATAGTTGGGTGGAAGTAGGCACTAAGGTCTTGGATAGTGTCGCCCACACATTTGTGGGTTGTTGCTCCATCTAAAGAGCCAACTTGGTCGGCTGGCAGCAATACTACATCATCCAAAAAAAGATAGGTATTCTCTTGATACTTTGATGAGTCGAGCAATAAGGCTATATAAAACTGTGATTCAGGGTTGTCCGATAAGGGGTGAAAAGTAAAAGTATCGGTATAGTGTGTCCAACCCATTCTTTGGGTATTGTTTAGAATGGTATCCATGCACAAAGGAGTAAGCCCACCCAATGGAGCAGAAGCTGTATTAAAAGCCTTGATTTGCGAACCAGAAGCAAAAGCTATGATGGCATCCTTGCAGTCATTGGGGTCAAATGAAGTGGGACGAAAACTTGGAGTAGTGGGATTGTTATGAACCACTGCCCAAAAGGATATTTTATATTGGTGGTTAGGAATCAATGGGGTAGAAAGTGTCTGCCAGATGCCTTCCCAACTATATTTACTGTAACCAAATGAGTCAATATTGCTCTGCATCCCAATAACAGCTGTATTGCTGGTAGAATTGCTAAGTGTGGGAGGGGCGACAGCAGGTAAAGTACCCAACGTATAGGTACCTAAAGTACAATTGTTGCCACAATTAAGGCTATGAATGTCTGGTCCGCCATTGGCTATATTCCAACAGTCCAATTGTGCACCTAAGCTATCTGTTCTAATTGCCCCGCAGAAGGTGTGTTTTTCGAAGTCACCATTAGTTAGCATATTGTTGCAAGGAGGTGGCAACGTGCAAACAGCAGGGTTTAAAACATATACATACACATAAGTGATGTTACCAACATTTCCTAAACTATCCACCGGTAGATACCTTAATAAATAGACCCCGCCATTTTGCACATAATCCAATGTAGTTGGTGGTGCATACACAAAGGAAGTATCCGTAATGCTTGCAATGCTACCAGACCCATATACTATTTCTGGACAGCTGAGTTTTGCACAATGGAAGTCGTTGCCTATTGGTTTTATGGTTATGCTGTCGCCAGCCACTTGGGTCACATATTGATAATTACCACTACTGTCAAATCCATCATTGATACCTACAACTTGTAATGCAGTATTACTGTTACCATAATTGTAACCATTCAGGTTGGTAGCACTGCCAAAACTGTCGCTCACTTGGTATCCAAGATCCCATAATGCCATCCTTTCCTGTGGTTTCCAAAAGCGTTTCATAGAACCAGGTCCACCTCCGTTACTCATTACAAAGTATTGATCATTGCAAACACCAAAAGATGGACAGAGAGCATTGATAATACATTCGTCTTCAAAATGGCTAAAGCTGCTTCCAGCTGAATAACCAGATGGGGAATAAACAGGCACAGTATCCCGTGTACTTACATATTTTACTGCATAAGAACAATTCGTATAATCGGGTAAGTATTGTGTCCCTCCAATACCCGTGCTGTCCGCTAGTACATTGAAAATGGAGGCATACATACTGTTGCAAGGGGCATCTGGGTAAAGTGGGTTGCAAGACAAACCAGTTTTTTGTGTAATTAATGGTTTGCCCTGATAGTCCTGTAAGTACTTGTCGTAGCGGCTATAGTAGTTTCCGCCAATGTCAGAACTACCATCACTGCCTATCAAACTAGCAAATCCCAAAGCATGGGTAAACTCGTGTAATGCAACGCTGTACAAATCATATTCATTGTAACCGGGAGGGGTCGTCATGTCAGTATGCCAATTGATGCCACTGAAATTGAAGGCTAACATCCCATGATAGTAGGGGTTTCCATTTACACCATACCTGTTGGACGAATAAAGTGGCTGAACCGCATTGGTATAGCCATCCACCCCCGAGTTGATGGTTTGCCACATAACATTGTCGGCAATGCCACCCGAACAGGAAACACCCGGCGTAAGATAGAAAGATGTTGCCCAACCCAATATACCATTAGGGGCATTTAGGCTAGCAATATTTCTGATATTTATGTTTACCTTGTTACCAGTGGTTGACAAGGGAGAGGAAATGAAAGCAGATATATCGTTGAATACTTGGCAGAAAACATTCTGTATTGCTGTTTGGGTAGCCGCATCGCAACCATTGCAAAAGTCTGCATCATAATAGAGGTTAAAATAACCTGTGTTGGTGCAATAGCTAGTCCCCCCTCTAGCTGTAGGCATTATGCGCCTTGCCGTGTGGTTAACCCTAGCAACAGCATCCGCACGCATTGTGTCGTTTACCGAAAGGACGTCTATTGAAGAAACATTTCCCCATCTGTCATGCACGTTGTCAAAGTACCCGCCCCGGGTGAGTTGTGTCGGTTTGCCCGTACTGTCGGGCATTTGTGCTTGTGTAGATACTAAATAGGATAATCCCATCAGGAAAAGGAAGAGTTGCTTTCTCATAATACTTGTTTTAAATGGAGGTAATTCTTGTGTTTAAATATTTAGATTCGTTTATTGGAAAGATCGTAAACCGCAAGTTTTGGGTCGTTAGCTTACCATAGTTGTCTAAACCAACCAGTTACAAAAAAGGAAATTAAAGAAATGTTTGCGATTACATGTCTCCTACAAAATGAAATGTAGGGGTAAACATTTGAAATTGTTTGCGCCTGCACCCTGCCTCTAAACAACCAAAAACGAGTGCCACTACGAATGAGTAACCTATAGAAGTTTTTTTTCATACTTAGTTTTATAAATAATAAATTACCATTTTAACACCTTCCTCTCGCCAAGGGAAAAATTTGCGTCACGTATTTAAAGTGTTATCATGAAACCACCACCCAGTTTATTTTTCTTTGAGTGTACCAAAGATTAATGTCTATCAAATAGCAGTTACTCAATATAATTAAGTCATCTATTCTTTATCATTTTTTTATTCCTTATTTTCAGGATGTAAAAATATAAGGCTTTTTTGGTTAAAAAAACACCTGTACGGGTGATTTTTCGTAAAGGTATTGCCAAATTAAAGCACATCTCCCTATTTTTGCGCCATTAAATCTCCAACTGAATTACTTAACAATGCCTAGAAGAAATACGTTTATACCGATTGCATTTGTAGACGACCACACAAGTTTTAGAAACTATTTATCTTTTTATCTTGAACAACTACCCAATAACTTCAAAATATATCATTACGATGATGGAAAAGATTTTGCAACTCGTTTTCCTACAGAAAACTATGTACCTGCTATTGTGCTGATGGATGTGCGGATGCCTAACCTAAATGGCTACGACACTACTACATGGATTAAACAACATTATCCAACCATTCCTGTTTTGGTTTTTAGCGAAATAATAGATTCACTCGCAATAGTGTCATTAGTTAGGTGCGGTGCTAATGGTCATTCGAACAAAGGAGATTGCTATCCACCCACTCGGTTACTGGAAGCAATGGAAAAAGTGATGGCAGGTGAGCTCTATTTTGATGAGCCTGAATTGTACACCTTCGTTAAAAAAAGTTTAGCCACCCCAAAAGAGGAACTTAAAAAAGGTTTTGATTCATTAACAAATAGAGAAATGGCGGTAATAAGGTGTATTCTCATACAAAAAAGCATTAAGGAGAGTGCAAAGGAACTTTATTTATCCGTAGATGGCTACAAGAGCAGGCGGAAATCAATTTTTAAAAAGCTGGGTGTTCATTCCATTGATGCACTGCTTGAATTTGCCAAAAAGATGGGATTACGTTAAAGGCAACAAAAAGAAATAGGCAATAAATTTTTCTGTTCTCCACAGTATGTCCAATGGTTGAATACTGTTCCATTTAGCAAGATTAATAACTTTAGTCTTCTTATTTGCTATACTTTACTCTTATTTAAATGGTTTAACTGTATGAAAAATACTATCACCTATTTTGGGTTGATAAACAAACTTTCACCATTAAAATATACCTTATTTTATTAGTAAATTTAATGATTAACTATTTGTTAATCAATCTTTATAGTAGTCTGAAAATATTAAGAAACAAATGCTACTTATACACTGATGCTCTTTGATACCAAGTTGAAGTAACTTAGTGATTCGAATGCCAGAGGTAAATATGTGCTTAATTGATCCAAATTTGATAATATTTGATCTTGATAGGTGAATCGCTGAATATGATACTTGAACAGTTTGCATGAATCTCTTTATTTTATGTTCATATATCATCATAACTTTCTTTTGGTGGCAAATACCAAGCTTAGTAAATCACGTAATTCCCTTGGGCATTCGAATCATTAACAAACATCTACAAGATAAAGAACTAAAGTAGTTTGTAGTTTCAACTAAAACAGTAGAATACAAACTAGTTCAAACAGGTAATAGCTTAACTAACATTGTGGAGAAACCATATAAGATGATAGTCGGGTTAATTAGCTAATTTCGTAGCTTATGACAAAGAATTTGAAGTGGTTACTCCTTTTATTAATTTTTATAGCCCTAAAAGGGTATGCACAAACCCCTTTAGACGGTAATTGGTACAGCACAGGAACAGTGGTTATTGAGGGCAGCACGAACAGTTATCTGGGCGAATTGAAGCTTAAACAGAATGGCAGAAAGCTTACCGGTGAATTTAATTATTACTTTAGGGATAGCTTATTCACAAATAAAATAACGGGTGAGTTCGACTATAACTCTCGGTACATTGTTATTGCGCCTTTCCCGGTAATACTTCATTCCACAACTAGTACTAAAAATGGAGTTGACTGTTCCATGAGAGGTGAATTTATGTTACGCATTTCGAGAGTAGGCTCCTATTTATCGGGCAAATTTGTGGCTGAAGACAATTATAAATATACCTGCCCCGAAATTGCTTTTGCCTTCGAAAAAAATGTAGACACCACTAGTAATCCCATATTTGAAGCAAAGAAGGTTACTGCTGCCGCTATTGACTCCCTGAAAAAGAATGACCCTGCAACGCCTACTATTGACCCTATTGTAGCATTGATAACCAAACAATTTGAGGAAAGACCAAAGTATGTTTTTAGAGATTTATTTGTGGAAGAAAAGAATCTTGACTTAGAGTTTATTGATAATGGTGCCATTGATTATGATTCAATTAGTGTGTTTTTGAATAATAAGCTCATAATGAAAAAAAGTATGCTAACCCACATTCCTATAAAACTAAAAATTACCTTAAACGATAGCTTACCCTATAATGAACTTTGCATGTTTGCTAATAATGAGGGGTTAATTCCACCCAATACCGCTACTATGACAGTGATAGATGGTGATAACAAAAACGAGATAGATATGAATAGTAGCTTACACAGCACAGCTACTTTAAAACTGTTTAGGCGAAAGAAATAAAAGAATTTTTAGGTAAACATGGTTAATTGCTAAAAAACAGTTTACTTTACCCAACGATAAGGCTGCCATTGGCATTTAATAAACAAATATAAATTATGGCTATACGTGTAGCAATTAATCACAAGACTACTTACAGTTACGACAGACCAGTTTCATTGTCGCCGCACATTTTTAGGTTGCGTCCTGCGGTTCATTCTCGCACACCCATTGAAGCTTATGCCTTCAAAATTTCTCCTAAAAACCATTTTATCAACTGGCAACAAGATCCATTTGGTAACTATCAGGCCAGAGTTGTTTTTCCAGAACAAACAACTGAATTGAGTGTGGAAGTGGAAGTAATTGCCGATATGGTGGTCATAAACCCCTTCGACTTCTTTGTGGAAGAATATGCTGAAAAGTTTCCATTTACTTATGCGGCTCATCTTCAAAAAGAACTGATTCCTTATTTTGAAATAAATGACGATGGAGAATTATTGAATGAATGGCTAGAAAAACTAGAAGTAACACCCGAAACTAGCATTAATGATTTTTTAGTTTTTATTAATAGAAAAGTTTATTTAGACATCAGCTACTCTATCCGTATGGAAGCTGGCGTGCAAACAGCCGAAGAAACACTAGAAAAGAAATTAGGCTCGTGCCGAGATAGTGCCTGGTTACTAGTACAGATTTTAAGACATTTAGGATTGGCTGCACGATTTGTTTCTGGATACTTAGTTCAGTTAACATCTGATGTTAAATCATTGGACGGCCCTTCTGGTCCTGAAAGTGATTTTACCGATTTGCACGCTTGGACAGAGGTGTACATTCCTGGTGCAGGATGGATAGGGCTAGACCCTACCTCTGGATTGTTTGCTGGCGAAGGTCACATACCATTGGCTTGCACACCTCATTACACTAGTGCTGCCCCAGTGGTAGGTGCTACTGACAAATGTGAAACAGCATTTGATTTCTCTAATACAGTAACTCGTATTCACGAAGATCCTCGTGTAACAAAACCATACACAGATGCTCAATGGGCTGCTATTGATGCAACTGGTTATTTGATTGATGCTGACCTATTGGCAGGTGATGTACGCATGACAATGGGTGGCGAACCCACATTTGTATCAGTGGATGATATGGAAGACCCACAATGGAACACCACCGCAGATGGGTTGCACAAACGTATTTTGGCGCATGACCTAATATTCAGACTGAGAGACCAGTTTGGAAAGAATGGCATGTTGCATTACGGACAAGGCAAATGGTATCCCGGAGAGCCTTTGCCTCGCTGGCAATATGGGTTGTTTTGGCGCAAAGATGGGCTTCCGGTTTGGAAGAATAAAGACCTTATGGCATTGGAAACCCATAAAAAGAAATATAACTTTCAAGATGCAGAAAAGGTAGCAAAAGAACTAGCCAAACGTTTGGCTGTGCATACTGACAATGTTATGCCTGCTTATGAAGACTCCTTCTACTTTTTATGGACTGAAGGAAAACTGCCCGTAAACGTTGATCCGTTGAAAGCAAACCTAAAAGACAGCATTGAAAGAAGAACACTGGCACAAATGCTAGACAAAGGACTAGACACGCCAACAGGGTATGTGTTGCCACTGGAATGGAATTATTGGAATCAGAAATGGAGAAGCTGCCAATGGCAATTGAACAGACCACATTTATTCTTAATTCCGGGTAATTCTCCAGTAGGATTACGCTTGCCTTTGGATTCCTTGCCAGCAGTTTCTAAAGAAAAAGAACCTCAACAAGTAGAAAGAAGCTTGTTTGAAGATTTGCCAGAATTAGAGGACTACCATGAAAGCATTGAAAGCAGGTATGGTGAAGTTACGGTGCATGAACCACCACCAGACAGGCTGAAACAATATGAGGAAGAGCGCAAAAAAGAGGCAAAAGCAAAGAAGGGCATCAAAGAAAAAGAAGGTGTAAAGAAGCCTGAACCAAAGAAAGAAGAAGAAAAAGCGGCTGGTAATGAGCCTGTTTTTGAAGTGTACACCATTAAAAAGAGCTTGTGCGTAGAAGCTAGAGATGGCATGATTTACCTGTTCATTCCTCCTGTGGATTATGTGGAGCATTACCTAGATTTGATTGCTTCTATAGAAGCTACAGCAGAGAAACTTAAAATACCCGTTCGTATTGAAGGCTATGAGCCTCCAAGAGACTACCGTATGGAGCGTATGGTGGTTTCGCCAGATCCGGGTGTAATAGAAGTTAATATTCACCCTTCCAGAAACTGGGATGAACTAAAGAGCAATATCAATACATTGTATGAACAAGCTTTTCTATCCCGTTTAGGAACTGAGAAGTTTATGATTGATGGTAGGCATACAGGCACAGGCGGTGGCAACCACATTACCATTGGGGGTGCTACTCCAAGTGATAGCCCCATCCTTCGCCGTCCGGATGTGTTGCGTAGCTTGATAACCTACTGGCAGCATCACCCAGGCTTATCTTACCTTTTCTCTGGCTCTTTCATTGGACCAACAAGTCAGGCACCTCGTTTTGATGAAGGACTAAATGAAAAGCTCTACGAAATGGAAATTGCTTTTAGTCAGGTGCCCGAAGGTGGTTACATTCCTTTCTGGCTAGTAGATAGATTGTTCAGGCATTTATTAACAGATTTAACGGGTAATACGCACCGAGCAGAATTCTGTATTGATAAACTGTTCTCACCAGATTCTTCATCTGGAAGACTGGGAATTTTAGAGCTACGAGCCTTTGATATGCCTCCGCATAAACAAATGAGTTTGGTGCAAATGATATTGATTCGTGGATTGATAGCCATGTTCTGGAATAACCCGTATCAACATGATTTAGTGAGATGGGGTACAGAACTACACGATAAATTCATGCTACCACATTATGTTAGAGAGGATTTGAAACAAGTAGTAAAAGATTTGAATGGGGCTGATTATCCTTTTGACATCAGTTGGTTTGAACCTTTCTTCGAATTCCGTTTTCCTCATTATGGTTCCATTCGTGTTCAAGGAATTGACCTTGAAATAAGAATGGGCATTGAGCCATGGAATGTGTTGGGAGAAGAGATGAGTAGCAGTGGAACGGCTCGTTTTGTGGATTCATCTTTAGAAAGAGTACAGGTTAAACTGACGGGGATGAACGAGGCACGTTACGTTTTGTTATGCAACGGTGCAAGAGTGCCACTAAGAGCAACAGATGTGAAAGGAGAATACGTTTGTGGCATTCGCTATCGTGCTTGGCAGCCACCAAGTGCCCTGCATCCAACCATTGGCGTAGATACGCCACTTACATTTGACATTATTGATGTTTGGAATGGGAGAAGTATAGGAGGATGCACCTACTATGTTTCTCATCCTGGTGGAAGGAGTTATGACACGTTCCCTGTTAATAGTTATGAAGCAGAATCAAGAAGAGTAAATCGTTTTTGGAATCAAGGCTTCACACCAGAAGCTTTGCAGGAACATATCTCCGAAATAATTTTGCAGCCTAGGAGTATTCCGAATAAAGATGCTTTGGCTTCTGTTCAGCACTACATTAAAGAGAACAGAATTCCTTTCCTTTTTGATCCTCCACCATTGGAAGTAAACAAGGAATACCCTGCCACCTTAGATTTGCGCCAAAGTTGGAGTAGGCGACATAAGAAGTAATTGGGGTGTGATAATGGATAAGTATTAATTGTTATTTGATATTTGTAGGGTTAGGTTACATTTGCCACCGATTGCGTAACTATCAATTTGATACATAGCAATTAAACAACTCAATAACAATGACAATAGAAATTTCAGACATACAATTGTTCACGTTGTTAAAAGAAAAGGTTGGGGAAAAAGAGGCTACGACTTTAATAGATTATGTGAGGCAAGAAACAAATAGTACTGTAGTTAAAACAAAAGAACTTTTGAGTAAAGATATTTCCTCACTTCAGACTCATATTGATAGGCAATATATCAATTTAGATTTAAAATTTGCAGGTATTGATGAAAAGTTTAGAATAATAGATGAAAGATTCAAATTACAAGAACAATCATTAGCCTTAAAAATTTCTGACTCAAAAAATGAAATGATGAAGGCAATGTATATTACCAGCTTTATTCAAATAATATCTATTATTGGTGGTCTAATGGCGTTGGTAAAGTTCATTAAGTAGTATATAAAATTTAAAATAAGGTTTTGTTCATTCAGGAGACCTATAAAGTTTAAAAGCTTTATAGGTCTTTTTATAAAAGTATAACAGTAAGAAGTAAATAGTAACATGAAATTTGAGAAGGAAATAAACCGCCGTAAAACGTTTGCCATTATATCTCACCCGGATGCGGGAAAGACAACCCTAACAGAGAAACTATTGTTGTTTGGAGGTGCTATTCAAACGGCAGGTGCAGTTAAAAGTAATAAGATTAAGAAGCATGCCACCAGCGATTTCATGGAAATTGAACGCCAGCGTGGTATCAGTGTTGCTACCAGTGTGATGACATTTGAGTATGAAGGCTTCTTGATTAACCTCTTGGACACCCCTGGTCACAAGGATTTTGCCGAAGACACTTACAGAACATTGACAGCTGTGGATTCTGTTATCTTGGTAATTGATAGTGTTAATGGGGTTGAAGACCAAACTCGTAGGCTTATGGAAGTGTGCCGTATGCGAGACACACCCGTTATTGTTTTTGTGAATAAGATGGATAGGGATGGCAAGAATCCGTTTTACTTGATGGAAGAGATTGAAAATGAACTGAAACTAACACTCCATCCAATGACTTGGCCCATTAATAGTGGTAAGGATTTTAAGGGTGTATATAATTTATCAAACAAAAGCCTACGCCTTTTTGCAGCTAGTACAAAAGGTGAAGAAGATGAAACCACATTTGCTATCTCAGATTTATCTGATACTATCCTTGAAGCTAAGATTGGGGAGAGAGATGCAAATCAATTGAGAGAGGATGTGGAATTGATTGATGGTGTTTATGGAGAATTGAATAAAGAAGATTACCTAACAGGAAAGGTAGCCCCTGTATTTTTTGGTAGTGCTGTAAATAACTTTGGTGTTCAGGAAATGCTAGATACTTTTATTACCATTGCGCCTGTGCCTCGTAGCCGTGAAACATCGATGCGATTATTAGAAGTAGGTGAAGACAAATTCAGTGGTTTTATCTTTAAAATTCATGCTAACCTTGACCCTAAGCACCGTGACAGAATTGCTTTTTTACGTGTTTGTAGTGGTCGTTTTGAACGTAATAAATACTTTCACCATGTTCGATTAGATAAGGACATTCGTTTCAGTAATCCTTATTCGTTCCTTGCTCGCAGCAAAGATGTGATTGACGATGCCTATCCGGGTGATGTGGTTGGGTTATTTGATACTGGTTCTTTTAAGATTGGTGATACCTTGACCGAAGGAGAAAACTTCTTTTTTACCGGTATCCCTACTTTCTCCCCTGAAATATTTAAAGAGTTGGTGAACAAAGACCCCATGAAAACAAAGCAATTGGAGAAAGGGGTTAGTCAGCTAACGGATGAAGGCGTTGCGCAGTTATTTACGCAGTTTGGCGGTAATAAAAAGATAATAGGTTGCGTGGGAGATTTACAGTTTGAAGTTATCCAATATCGTTTATTGCAAGAATATGGAGCTGCTTGCGAGTTTAGAACAATGCCATTCTTTAAAGCTTGTTGGTTAACGAGCAAGGATAGCAAAAAGTTAGAAGATTTCCTTCGATTCAAACAACAAAATAGTGCAGCAGACAAAGATGGCAATCCTGTTTATCTAGCACAAAGCGAATGGTTTTTAAACACAGAAATCAGCAACAATCCAGATATTCAGTTTCATTTTACTAATGAAGTAAATAAGTAATACCAAGTGAAAAACAATCGTGGTTATAAGCTTTTAAATGGGCTATAATCACGAATGCCAAAAAGGTCAAAAGCGATTAGTATTAAAACTATTAGCTTTTGACCTTTTAAACTTTCGTCATTGAAGAATCTATTATTTCAATGTCTCTTTCAACTTTTCCATTAACTCCTCCCCTCTTAGGTTTTTGCCAATAATCTTACCCGTTGGATCAAGCAACATGTTTGATGGAATACTTTCTATCTTATACAATTTTGCTGCGGCATTTCCCCATTGTTGTAAATCACTAATGTGCGTCCAAGGTAATTTATCATCATTGATAGCTTTAATCCAGTTTTCTTTATCCTTATCAAACGATACACCAAGCACAGTGAAGTTTTTATCTTTAAACTTATTGTAAGCAGCTAACACATTTGGATTTTCCATGCGGCATGGTCTGCACCAACTAGCCCAAAAGTCAACCAACACATATTTACCACGAAAAGAAGAAAGACTAACAGGTTTATTTGCTGTATCATTCTCAGTAAAATCGGTTGCAATGCTTCCTATTTGGCCAATCTTGGCTGCTGAAATCATTCTTTCAATCTCACTTGCAAAAACTATCTTTTTAGCAGAGGGTTGTAGCACATTATACTTGGCTTCTAACGCATCACCTTCGTATAATTTAGCAAACTGATACAATATAAAAGCACTTACAGGAGAAGCTGCATTAGTCTTTATAAAATTATCAGTGAAAGATTTTAAAGCATTCTTATTGGCAGTAAATACTGCTATCAAACTATCGCGCTTTTTGCTAGGTTTTTCGGCATTAATGGTTGTGATTAGTTTGCCTAATTTATCATTAAGTGGCAAGAATCCTTTCACAAAAGTCTTGTACTCACCTTGAGGAACAGAGCCTGTAAAAACCGCACTTTTCATGGCACCTAATTGCCCAGTGACAGTTACGTTTTCATTTCCCAAAAAGAGTTCTGTGGACTCTTGTGTACCTATAAAACTTAATTGAAAGAAACTAATATCACTCACCTTTCCATTCAGGGTAAACTTACCAGCCTTGGCATAATCTTGCGCAACCGTATTGCCCTGAATATCTTGCAAAAATACTAGGGTACTATCTTTTAACCCCTTAACATTTCCTTTTAAAGTATATCCATTTTGGGCTATTGAAACAATTGGCAATAACAGTACTATCAGTAACTTTTTCATTCGCTTGTTTTATATTTATTTTTTATGTCTGCTTTGTAATACTTCCAAAACCTCGTGCAATTTATAATCTTTGGCTTTAAGTAACAATAAATAATGAAATAATAAGTCTGCGGCTTCTCCTAAAAACAAGTCTTTGTCGTTATCTTTTGCTTCAATCACCAATTCTACAGCTTCTTCTCCCACTTTTTGAGCCACTTTATTAATACCTTTTGCCAACATCTTGGCGGTATAGGAAGTTTCTGGAGCGGCTTTACTTCTTTGTTCAATTATATCTTCCAAGTAAAATAAAAAGTCGCTCGATTCATTCTTTTCATCCCAACAAGTATCAGCACCGGTATGGCAAACTGGGCCAACGGGATTTGCCTTAATCAATAAAGTATCATTATCGCAATCAATAACAATGGATTCTAACAATAAAAAGTTACCACTCTCCTCCCCTTTTGTCCAAAGGCGTTGTTTACTACGGCTATAAAATGTTACTTTACCAATAGATTTAGTTTCGGCAAGAGCAGCCTCGTTCATAAACCCAAGCATCAACACTTTACTTGTTTTGGCGTCTTGAATAACCGCAGGAACCAATCCATCGGCATACTTTTCGAAATCAACTTTTATATCTATACTCATTATTTGCTTTGAAAACCATTAATTAATTGCGCAGACGAAAATATGGTTATGTCTTTATATACGCACATGAATATTTTGTTCTTTAAGATAACTTTTCAAATCGGGGATACTTATTTCCTTAAAATGAAAGATACTTGCCGCCAAAGCAGCATCTGCTTTGCCTTTCGTAAACACATCAACAAAGTGTGGCATTGTTCCACCGCCACCACTTGCAATGATTGGCACAGGCAACAAATCGCTCAAAACACTGGTAATATCCAACGCAAAACCCTGCTTTGTACCATCATGATTCATGGAAGTAAGTAGTATTTCGCCAGCGCCTAAGTCCACCGCTTGCTTTGCCCAATCAATTGTTTTAGCTTGTGTTTTTATGCGTCCACCATTAAGGTAAACATACCATTCGCCATCATCCTCCAAACGGGTATCAATAGCCAAAACAACAAATTGGCTACCAAATTCCTTTGCCAAATCATTAATTAATTGAGGGTTTCTAAAGGCTGCCGAGTTTATACTTACCTTATCAGCCCCATTTTTCAATAACACAGAAGCATCATCAATAGAACTAACACCACCACCAACAGTAAACGGAATATTAATATATCGTGCAATTCTGTTTACCAGTTCGCTCAACGTTTTACGCTTTTCTACTGTAGCTGTAATATCCAAAAAAACCAGTTCATCAGCACCTTGTTCGGCATAGAAGGCACCCAATTCAACTGGGTCGCCCGCATCACGGATATTCTCGAAGTTTACCCCTTTAACTGTTCTTCCATCACGAATATCGAGGCAAGGAATGATGCGTTTTGCGAACCCCTCCGCCCCTGCCCCTCCGCCCCTAAAGGGGGACTGTGAAGCACCCGAACTATTGATATTTTGTTCCATTTTAAATTATTAAGTTTATACAACCTCAATTCTGTAAACGACCTAGTTTCCCTTTAGGGACGGAAGGGCAATATCTTCCATTTTAAATTGTTAAAATTAAATGTCTTTCACCCAGTAAACGACCTAGTTTCCCTTTAGGGACGGAAGGGCAATATCTTCCATTTTAAATTGTTAAAATTAAACGTCTTTCACCCAGTAAACGACCTAGTTTCCCTTTAGGGACGGAAGGGTATTATCTTCCATTTTCAATTGTTAAAATTAAACGTCTTTCACCCAGTAAACGACCTAGTACCCCTTTAGGGGCGGAGGGGTTACTTAGTTTCCCTTTAGGGACGGAAGGGTAATATCTTCCATTTAAAATTCTTTAATTTAGACATCTTTCACCTAATGAACGACCTATTTTTTCTTTAAATACGAACTGGTATAAGAAAAAAGAAAATTTTATTCATCAATAAAATGATTTACTTGATGAAGTTTTTCATTTATCTAATGAAATTTTCCATTTACTTGAAGAAGTTTTTCATTTACTTAATGAAGTTATTCAATTAATTAATGAAGTTTTTCAATTACTTAATGAAGTTTTTCGTTTACTTGATGAAGTTTTTCATTTACTTGATGAAGTTTTCCATTTTCCTCATCAAGAAAACAAGCCAATTTTATCAATTAACCGCTATCAATTCCTCCAAAGAAATCCTATTTTCATAAATGGCCTTACCAATGATAACACCCTTGCAGCCAGCCTTTTGCAATTCATAAACATCATCAATCGTAGCAACACCGCCACTTGCAATCAAGTGCAATTGAGGGAATCGAGCCAAAATATTTTTATATAAATCGATAGAAGGCCCTTCCAGCTTACCATCCTTACTAACATCGGTACAAAATATTTGCTGCACCCCAAGTTTTAGATAGTCTTCGATAAAGTCATAAATATTGATGCCCGTGGTCTCCAACCAACCTCCAATGGCTATCATCTCGTCTTTTACATCAGCACCCAATAAGAATTTATCAGCACCATAAGCCTGCAACCAACTAACAAAAGTGGGTTTATCCTTCACGGCAATGCTCCCAACAGTGGCATAAGCGGCACCAGAACTGAACACAATATCCACGTCCTCTTTCTTTTTAATACCACCGCCAAAATCAATTATCATTTTTGTTTGCGATGCGATGGCTTCCAAAACCTTCCAATTCTTAACCGATCCAGCCTTTGCCCCATCCAAATCTACCAGATGCAAGCGATGCAAACCTGCATCTTCAAACATAAGAGCAACCTCCAATGGGTTTTCGTTATAAATGGTTTTCTGGGCATAATCGCCTTGCGTAAGGCGAACACATTTACCATCGATAATATCTATTGCGGGAATAATCTCTATATATGAATCCATACTCTTCTATTACTTGTGTTCTTGGTGAAACCCTTGTGTACTTTGTGGTTAGCTTGTTTCTTACAATTCAATAAAATTCTTCAAAATCCGCTCTCCCACCACCGATGATTTTTCTGTATGAAATTGAACACCATAGAAGTTATCCTTATTAAATGCGGCACTATAGGGCTGCACATAATTGGTGGTGGCGATGGTGTACTCATTTAAAGGAACAAAATAACTATGTACAAAATAGCAGTAACTGTTTTCAGCCAAGCCTTCCATCAATGGGGACTTTAAATCGTATAGCGTGTTCCACCCAATTTGAGGGACTTTTATTTTGCTATATTTTTCTGGACGAAAGAGTTTTACCGGCTGATGAAGAATATCCAAGCAGGGAGTATTGTTCTCCTCAGAAAAAGTGCAAAGCAATTGCATACCAACACAAATCCCCAAAACAGGTTGCTTTAATTCTTTGATAACCGCATCAAGGTTATTCTCTTTGAGGCTATTCATGGCACTACTTGCTTCACCCACACCTGGGAATATTACCTTATCAGCCGCCATTATCTCTTCGTGATTATCGGTAACAATAGCATTAACTCCAATCCTTTCCAACGCATACAACACACTTTGAATGTTTCCTGCATTGTATTTTACAATGACAATATTGCCTCTATTTTCTTTTATTGTAGAATCTATGCTCATTTGTTATTGTTAATTATTTAGAAAGATATTCATCATAAGCATATTTAAGCGCATCATGAAAGCCCCAACCAAAGTTTCTGGTTGAGTAAACTACCTCATTGCATCTTAACTTGAATTCATCTTCTAGCATTTCTTTTTGTATTAACTCTACTGCTTTATGAAAGGCATTAACGGCAGAATCATAAAATGGAATGTCAATATCACCATATTCTTTCGTAAACTCAACCGCCATCTCCACCCTATACAAAATAACATCAATTAAATCCCTTGGATAAATAGATACTTTAGTAAATTCACTTATGATCTTTTTAACTTCTGATAAACGTGCTTTTCCAAAACCCCTATCGGGCATATACTCCTTTTTAATCTTGTCTTTTACCTTTTTTACTATTTCAGAAGTGTCTCCACTAATTTCAATGTCGTAAAAGGTTTTTACATTATCAAACTTCTGATACAACTTTTCAACTTCCTTTATCAACTCTTCTTTCGTTAAATCATTCAAGAACTTAGTCAGATCTCTTTTTGAAGCCATACAATATTATTTTAAAATACTGTCTAAAAAAGCCTTTGTTGTTTGTTCCACATTGGTAGAACCTTCCAATGCCTTAATGTAAGCCGTACCAATAATTGCCCCATTGGCATATTTGCAAGCAGCAGAGAAAGTGGATTTATCTTTAATGCCAAAGCCGACCAATATTGGGTTATTCAACTTCATTGATTTCAATCTTTCCAAATACTTTTCTACAGCATTAAAATCTTTCTCATTCCCTGTTGTAGAAGATGAGGATACTGCATACAAAAAACCACTACTCAACGAATCTAGCCTTCTCACACGCTCTTCACTAGTTTCGGGAGTAACCAAAAAGATAAAGTCTAAACCATACTTCTTAATGATAACCCCATATTCTGTTTCGTATTCATATTCTGGCAAATCTGGCAATATCAAACCATCAACACCAACAGCAGCTGCATCAGCACAAAACTTTTCAAATCCGTATTGCAACACAGGATTCATATATCCCATCAGAATGATAGCCGCTTTCTTTTCATACCCCTCCGCCCCTGAAGGGGAACTTTGGTTGCTCCCCTTTGGATGGGGGCGCAACTGATTAAACAATGTGGCTATCGTCATTCCATTAGCCAAAGCAACATTACTACTTGCTTGAATTACAGGGCCATCAGCCAAAGGATCGCTGTAAGGCATTCCGAGTTCTATAATATCCGCGCCATTGGCTTGAAGTGTATTGATAATTGTAAGCGTACTATCCAAATGAGGATACCCAGCCGTACAATAAACATTTAAAACATTATTGGATTTATTCTTGAAAACCTCTTGTAACTTACTCATTTAAAACATTTTATTTGTACGCACACACTTAACTATCTAAAAAAATCTCCTAATCTGATACAATTACACCAATAGGAATAGTAGATAGGCAAGCAGCAAATATAATAAGGTGCCTCTGTTTTCGCTTACAAGAGTGATTAAAATTGTGTGATTCAATTGTATAATTATTACTACTTACTTCGGATGAATGTTTGTGTATTTTGGTAAACATAAAAAAGCCCTTCAAGTAGATGCTCGAAGGGCTTTTTTATGCCCAATCCTATTTCTTTAAAAAGATCTGAAACCAAGTCTCTGTTTGATAAGGGTTTCGTATAAGTTCAAAGCGAATCCTACAAACGGCACATTGCAGTTTTCGGAAATTCCGAGTTCTTCAGTTGCTAATAACTGGTGATTTTAGGGGATGCTCCCCATTTTAGGCTAAACAATGCGTGCTTTACGTTGCACAACCCAGTGTTTTACGTTACTTAACCCCTAGCTTTACGTCAATCAGTGCGTGCTTTACGTCTCCTTACGTATACCACGCATTGATTGACATGAAATTTTACGTCTCCCTACGTATACCACGGTCTAATTGACGTAAAGTTTTACGTCCCTCCACGTAAAGCACGGCCTGATTGACGTAAAAGTTTACGTCTCCCTACGTAAAGCACGGCCTGATTGACGTAAAATTTTACGTCCCTCCACGTAAAGCACGGTCTGATTGACGTAAAGATTTAGGTTAAAAGGTGAGAAGTTTAATGATTAGTGAATACACAACTCAAAGAATTAACAAAAGCATTGGCCATGAATAAAAATGAAAAACAAAGAGTAATATGTTCACTTGGATGTGTAGCATCAAAATAAACCTTGTGTACTTAGTTTCTACCTAGTGTCACTAGTGGTAAATACCTATCAAACAACTCTTTATTAACTTTTCTATCTTTTTGTCCACATTGTGGATAACCGCCTTTGTGGTGAGTAACTATTGCCTTATGTTCGCAGACACTTAAAGAATTGGTATGCGGTTAAAGAGTCTGGAAATAAAGGGTTTTAAAAGCTTCGCTGATAAGACATTGCTCAGTTTCGACGAGGGTATCACGGGCATTATTGGCCCTAACGGCTGTGGCAAGAGCAATATTATTGATAGTATCCGTTGGGTAATTGGTGAACAAAAGATAAGTGCATTGCGCAGCGAAAACCAAAGTGCCTTGGTTTTTAATGGCTCTAAAAACAGAAGTGCTAGCGGTTTGGCCGAAGTGAGCCTTACTTTTGAAAATACTAGAAACCTACTCCCTACCGAATTTAGTACCGTTACCGTTACCCGTCGTTTCTTTAAAAATGGAGATAGCGAATATCGCTTGAACGATGTTAGTTGTCGATTGAAAGACATTCATAACCTTTTTTTAGATACGGGTATCAGCACCGATAGTTATGCCATCATCGAACTAGGAATGGTAGATGACATTATCCGTGACAAGGAAAATAGCCGTAGAAGAATGCTGGAACAAGCGGCTGGCATAACCATTTATAAAACAAGAAAGAAAGAAGCGAAAAGTAAATTAGATGCTACCGAGCAGGATTTGGCGCGCATAGAAGATTTATTGTTTGAAATAAATAATCAATTAAAAACACTCGAAAACCAAGCAAAAAAAGCGGAGAAATACCTTGAACTAAAGAAAGAATATAAAGAAGTTGCCGTAGAACTAGCAAAAGCAGCTTTGGAAGGATTCAACATTACATATAAGGAACTAAATGAGCAACAAGAAACCGAGGTAGATAAAAAGATTAGACTTGAGGCGGAAATTGCCAACGAAGAAGCATCCATTGAGCAAGAAAAGCTTGGTTTTATTGAGCAGGAAAGAGCTTTGCACAGTAAACAAACGGCATTTAATGAGTTGCTACAATCGCTAAGGGGTAAGGAAAATGAAAAGAACCTAGCAGCTCAGAAATTAAAATACCTCAAGGAAAAAGAGACTGGACTGAAAGACTTTTTGGCTAAAGCCGAAGGTCAGTTGAAGAACTTGGGAGACAGTATTCAGTTTACGCAAGTGCAGGTTAATACGGAAAGCACAGTACTTCAGGAGTTGCAGTTTACGGTGGCAGCTTCGAAGCAAGCAATAGATGAAAAAAGAGAAATATTTGATGAGAAAAGAAGCGGATTAGATGCGTTAAGGGGCGAATACCAAAGTATTCAGCGTAATCAGTTTGATGCTGAAAAGCGTGTGGCCGTTGCCGATACTTCAATCAACAACATACAGCGTTCTTCCGTTCAGTTGCAGGATGAGCAGCAAAACAGAAGTGCGACCCTAAAACAATTGGAGGCAGAACTTAAGGACAAAGAAGAATTGCAGGCCGAAAAGCGTGATGAATTGCAGGAACTGCAAACGGCGCATGAAACTGCCAAGCAAAATATATTTAATTCGCAGCAAGAGCTAGAAGTTTTTAGAAATAAACTAGCCGAAGAAACAAGAAAACTGGATAGCAAGCGTAATGAATATGCGTTGCTGAAAAGTTTGGTGGACTCGATGGAAGGTTATCCGGAGAGTATTAAATTTTTACACAAGAACCCTAATTGGAATCATACTGCTCCAATACTATCGGATATTATTTACGTTAATGAAAGCTACCGCACTGCCGTAGAGCAAGTGTTGGAGCCTTACCTAAACTATTATGTGGTAAATAATTTGGCAGAAGGAATGCAAGCCATTCAACTGCTAGATACCAATAAAAAAGGAAAGGCAAACTTCTTTTTATTAGATAAGATTGTGGCAGTTTCCAACTCATCTACCCAACCAAAGCACACCATCAAGGCTTTGGATGTGATAGAAGTGGATGAACAGTTTAAAAACTTGGCTGCACATCTATTAGGCAATGTGTTTATTGCTGAAAACGAAGAAGCTTTTGCACAAGAAAATACCAATGCCATCATTCTTGAAAAATCTGGAAAGTATGTTCAAGGTCAATACACCCTTACAGGCGGCAGTGTAGGATTATTTGAAGGTAAAAAGATTGGTCGTGCCAAAAACTTAGAAAAACTAAGTGAGGAAATTGCACAGCAAGATACCATTGTAGTTTCTTTAAAAACGGAGATTAAAACATTGCATGAACAAGTGTTGGTGTTTAATCAACAGTTGAAAGAGAATGCAATCAAGCAAACCGAGAACGAGATAAATCAGTTGACCAACCAAGTATTTGCTGCCAAGAACAAAATAGAAAATACGTTGGCTGCCCAAACCACTGCACAACAACGTTTGGAAGACTTGCAGCAACGGCTGGAAGATGAGCAGGAAGCCATTGCCACCACGAGGGAAAGTTTGGAAAGCCTTAATAAAAAGTTACAACAGACATCTACAGATTTGCAATTGGTAGAAGGTGATTATAAGTTGGCAGAAAGGGATTATCAAGCTGCGTCTGCACAATATAATGAGAACAATTTACAGTTGACGCGTCAACAAAGCAAGATAAATGCATTGCAACAGGAGCTTACGTTTAAGCAAAAGCAACTAAGCGAATTGCATATCCAAATAGATTCCAACACATCTCAATTGGGTGAAGCTGCTGGAAATATCTTAGAAGGAGAAAAGGGGTTATTGGCAAGCGAAGAAGCCTTACTTCAATTATTGAAAAGCAAGGAAGAAGAAGAAAAGAAACTGAATGAGGCCGATCAAGCTTATTATAATCTTAGGAATGCTTTACAAACAAAAGAAAGTGAACTGCGTACCAAAATTAAGAGCAAGGAAATGTTGGATGGTGTGTTGAATGCGCTAAAAGACAAGCTGAACGAACTTAAACTACAACTGGCAGGCATGAAAGAACGACTGCGTGTAGAGTTTAAGATAGATTTAGACAAGGTATTGCAAGAACAACGCATAACAGATTCTCCATTAGAAGACCTTCAAGCGAGTAGCGACAGGCTGAAAAGGCGTATGGAAAACATGGGCGAAATAAACCCTACTGCCATTGAAGCTTATACCGAAATGAAGAAGCGTTACGACTTTATCCTTGAGCAAAAGAATGATCTGGTGACGGCGAAAGATAGCCTGATGCAAACTATTCAAGAAGTGGAAGCAACTGCTAACCAACAGTTTTTAGATACTTTTAATGCAGTACGTGAAAACTTCCAGAAAGTGTTTAAAGCTTTGTTTACAGAAGAAGATACGGCCGACATGGTGTTGGTAAACCCAGAAAACTTAGCCGAAACGGGTATAGAAATCATTGCAAAACCTAAAGGCAAGCGTCCTTCTTCCATCACACAGTTGAGCGGTGGTGAGAAAACGTTGACTGCCACGGCTTTGTTGTTTGCCATCTACTTAATAAAACCTGCCCCATTCTGTATTCTCGATGAGGTTGATGCCCCACTAGATGACGCGAACGTCGGTAAGTTTACACAGATGATAAAGAAATTCAGCGATAACTCACAGTTTATCATTGTTACACACAACAAACAAACGATGAGTGCGGTGGATGTGATATATGGCGTAACCATGCAAGAAGCAGGGGTGAGTAAACTAGTGCCGGTAGATTTCAGAAGTTTGAATTAATAGTAAAAAGTCGAAAGTCATAAGTTGAAAGTCGAGAGTTAAGAGTTGGAAGTTAAAACGGCTTAAAAGAATATATTTTTGCCCATGCGGATTAAGAAACTACACATACAGAACTTTAAATCTTTGGTTGATTTTCAACTAGAGGATATTCCCCAGTTCTGTGCTTTTGTTGGCCCTAATGCTAGTGGCAAGAGTAATATTTTTGAGGCGTTGGAGTTTATTAATTATTTGATTCGCTTCGATTTTGAAGCGGCTTCTTTTTTCGGTGGAAGTTCAGCAATTTTTTCCTTCAACTCAATTGATATAAGAAATAATAGTACAGTTTCGGGTCAAGATTTTGTTATTCAATTAAGCGATATCTATTCAAAACTAAGTATCAATTTTAAAAGTGATGGAAACATAAGTTACCTATCTTCAAATAATTTATTTCCTAACAAAGGAGTGATTGATAAATTTTCAATTTTACAATGGAACAATAACCCTGATGATAAATATGCATTTATAAAAAAATTTAGAGAGCTAGGTTATCAATATGATAACGAGATTGAAACTTTCTTTGATAACTTTTCTAGAGTCTTTGTTGGTAAAACTGAATTAAAAAAAATTAATCAATCATCAAACAAACTCTTAATAGATGCTTCTAACCTTGCTCAAATTCTAGGAAAAATCTTTCAAGATGAAACCAAGAAAGAGGACTTTACAGAATGGCTTAGTATTTTGATTCCTGAGTTTAAAAGTATTGATGTTGTGAAAAGCGGGATTGATGGCAGCTTTCACATTTTTGTTTATGAAAAAAGTCATTCAAAACCGTTTCCTATTGCTTTGTTATCTGATGGCACAAAGAATATTCTTGCATTGATGGCTGCTGTCTATCAAAGTAATGAAACACAGTTTCTTTGTATTGAAGAGCCTGAGAATGGATTACACCCACAAGCAATTGAGCAATTGATTGAATTGTTTAGGATAAAATGTGAGGAGGTAGGGCATCATATATGGTTGAATACGCATTCCCAAACATTAGTTAGAAGCCTTAAAACGGAAGAGATTATATTGGTCAACAAGATAAATGGTGAAACAAAAGCCAAACAATTAACCAAGAAAGATGATTATGGCATGAAGACAGATGAAGCGTGGTTGACCAATTTCTTTGGAGGGGGAGTGTTATGAGAAAAGTAGGATTCATTTGCGAAGGTCAAACCGAATACATATTACTAAAGTCCGAGGGATTTAAAGCTTATTTAAGTTCGTTGAACATTGAAATTGCTTTTGATATTATTGATGCTGGTGGCTGTAAGAATCTATTGCCCCACAATATTGAACCTAGTGTGAGAAAGCTAAAAGACTATGGCGCAGAAGCAATAGTTATTTTGACAGATATGGATGATGACGCTTGCATTACCCTCACAAAAGAAAGAATACATCCTCAGAATGATTATTTGGTAGTTATTGCAGTAAAGCAAATTGAAGCTTGGTTTTTAGCTAATACACAAACAATGCGCCTCTTACTCAATCAACCTGACTTCCATTTTGAGTTTCCAGAATCAGTACTAAATCCATACAAAGAAATCTATCAGTTTTTAGTATATAATAGAAAAGGGAGCTATAACAAAAAGAGAATTGTTACTCGTTTATTGGATTTAGGCTTCTCCCTTCAAGACTCCGCCTCCCATCCTAATTGCCCTAGTGCAAAATACTTTATAGATAAACTTATACAACTCTCTTCTAATTAAGCTCATGTATCGATCCATTACTATCATTTATATTATTCTTTATGGTTGCTTTGTGTTGTTTGCACGGCAGCCTGATTATTTTGATGGTGAGGTAACTAACGCTACTATTCACTTAGCAAAAGATTCTGCTACAGGTGAGTTAAAGCCAATGGCAAACTTTTCAATCGGGGCAAATAAATATTCCGTTGCAGCTAGTTATCCGCTTCGTTCGGTATCTGAAGGCGATAGGGTAAAGGTAATTTTTGAATCTGCCAATCCCAAGAAGGCAGCTGTTTACAGTGTGTGGGGGTATTGGATTTTATGGGATGAATTTCTAGTTTCCTCAGTTATTTACCTGATACTTTTTCAGGTGGCAGTAGGCATTAACAATAATCCTACTCCGGAAGCACTCATAGAACAATTGGAATATAAGCCGAAGCCAAAAACAAGGTATTCTGAGTAAGCAAGTTATCAAATACAACTAAATTTTTAATTATCAATTATACCCCCATCTTTGAGCAAGAAAATGAACGTTCCATTGAAAATCAGTAATTAAGCCCCCTGTTTTCTGTAAATTTATTTGGGGGAGTTTTGAGTAAGAAGCGTGTTGACTAATAGTAATGGGATTACAAAGCCCTTTTATTGGTAGTTCGGGATGCGCTTCGTTTAACATCACCGAACAGCCGCAAAGAAGTGATTAGCTGGAATGTCATGAAGTAGGGAATTATTTAAGCGTATTTCAGTTATAAACTAGTTTAACTAGAAAGCCCAAGTGACCAGCTTCGCTGAACATTAGAGTTGGTGGGGTAACGTTTAAACTGTTTTATTATACTTTTTAAGGGGATTCATTTTGTGTTGAAATATTGAGTGTACAATGATTAGTTTGTTTTGATTGTCTATTGTGTAAATAATGGTGAATGGATATTTTTTAACGCCTAATTCAAAAAAGTTCTTGTACTTATTCCTCCATCTGGTAGGATAGTCGCAAATTGATTCTAGCGTTACATCAATTGATTCAATAAATTTTACTGCCGATTGCTCACTTTTAATAATATACCACTTTACCGACAACTCATATTCTTCCTGTGCAGCTTCAAGAAGAATATAGCTATAGCCCATTTAAATTCGCTTTGGATAAAATGTCTTGAATCCTTTTTTTACTTTCTTGTGGAGTAATAATTTTAGATGGATTTAATTTATAGTTATCATAACGTTTATCGAGTTCTGCTTTTAAATTAGCGGAATAATCTTCCGAAGAATCCTGTATTTCTGCTTCTGTCATAGAATAGATTGCTTTTATTTTTTTGTCGTCTGCCACTTCAAAAAAACTGTGCAGCTTCTGCCGTATTGAATTTGTATTCATAACAGTAACAATTTTTACAAATCTAATACAGTGCTGTTTAGTTGATAAAAAACAATAATTAATGTCCAAGAACATAGCTAAATATACAATTATAAGGAAGGTTTCCCACCAAGCAGTCCTTCTCTACCAATAAACACCTTTTCAAAAACAAGTAATGGCTATGGATAGGTTAGAGTCTACGGCTGAGTTGATGATTTTTGAATAGACTTGAGGAAGGGGTATTTAAAACATTTAATCTTAGCGAAGCCACGCGTCAAAGACGGCGTGGTAGCAGCGAGTCCGTGTAACAAGCTGATCTGGCGTGCGCTGGCGGGAATCTCCCAAATGTCTTTTGACTTTAATATCCCCACTCGCGCAAGTTTTCCGTAGGATGACTTGTGTGTACTAGTTAAGCCAGTTTATAACTAAAATCCCCTGCTAGTCCACGCCATACTCGCTAATATCTACTAGGGCTACCGCATCGTCTTCGACGTGTGGATTTGCTACCAACATCAAGCAAAACGAAGTTTAATTATTAAAATAAAGACCTTCTGCTTTTATGGTTGTTTGTCCAGAATACCAAACAACTGGGAGTAAGTCAATCAACTTTCTTTTCAATCACCCAAATCCCTTTATCTTCTATAAATATAAATACTAACCTTTATCAAATCAACTGTAACCCATACAATTCTATGTAAAAGAGTATTAAATGAGGCTTATGCAGGTTGTAATAACACTAAATAGTTTCGCTTACTCCATAACCCACAGGATAATGCTCCAAGTCGTATCGTTTGCTGCATAACCCACAGGATATTGCTCCAAGTCGTACAGCTTGGTGCATTCCCTACAGGATAATGCTCCAAGTCGTATCGCTTGCTGTATTCCCCACAGGATATTGCTCCAAGTCGTACCGCTTGGTGCATTCCCTACAGGATAATGCTCCAAGTCGTATCGCTTGCTGTATTCCCCACAGGATATTGCTCTCAGTAAAAAAAAGGATAAAAAAGCTAAGAAAATATTTATTATGGGTATTGCTCGGAATAACCAGTATTGTACTTTACAAGAACAACTTTTACCCAATAAAACTTTCTAGATAAAGGACGACCTAATTACTCGCCCCCACATTTTCCTAGTTTCATAAGTCTGTCAAAAAGAATTTCTCTTTAGCGTAGGAATGTATTAGTCTTAAAGACACACTACGAAAATTAAGGTTCTGGTTGATGAATCCTTTCATGTGCAGCTTATTACTAGACTAATTCTTTATCTCCTCTAATCAAATAAGGTATTGTCATTGCTTATAGTATCATATCCAAAAAATCATGCTAACTCAATAGTTGATAATGAGGAGCGTTTATTGCTGGTAGACTCATCTAGGGAGATGTATAATTTTGAAAGGCAGTTACCAATATTTGTTTCGAAATGTATAAAAAATCATGAACTAAAAATAAAAATTCCATAATTAATAATGAAGCGAGCATTATTGTTATTCTTTTTTTACAACTCAAATACACAAAAAATGCTCGTTTCTTTATTAAGATTAAATTATTTATAAAGTAAAAAATACCAGAAACAGTAATTTATCCTTATATTTAATCTCACATTAAAATCGAAATAAAAGTGATATAATTAAATAACTAAGAATCTATTGTTTAAAACAAAGAACACATACAATTCAAATCAAACACTACTTTTACCCCACAAATTAATTTATTGCTATTATGAATTTAAAGAAATGTTTTTTCTTTTCTCTTACACCAATTCTATCTGTTATGGCTACAGCGCAAACCGTTATTCCATTGTATAAGGGAGCAATTCCCAATTCAAAACCTTGTAATGTCGTGGAGAAAGAACCTGCACCTGGAAGGGTTAGTGGCGTTACTACTCCTGTGTTGTATGCTTATTTGCCAGAAAAAAGAGATAGTGCAAAAGGAGCAGTTATCATTTGTCCAGGTGGCGGTTATGCTCGTTTAGCAACTGATCATGAAGGACATGAAATGGCAAAAGAGTATAATAAAAAAGGAATTGCGGCTTTTGTTTTGAAATATAGATTGCCTATAGATGCAGCTTGTGTTGAAAATACAGAGACTGTTGCGCTGATGGATGCACAGCAAGCCATTAAAATTGTTAGGGATAGGGCCGCTGAGTTCAATATAAATACAAATAATGTAGGTGTTATGGGTTTTTCGGCAGGTGGACATCTAGCTTCTACTTTGGGTACACATTTCACCAATAGCCTGATCCCAAATGAAGAGAATACTAACCTACGCCCTAGTTTTCTTGTATTAGGGTATCCAGTAATTAGTTTCTCTGATAGTCTTGCCCATAAAGGAAGTAGAGAAAATATGTTGGGTAAGAATGCATCGGCGGAGAAGATAAATTTATACAGCAATGAATTGCAGGTTACCTCTCAAACACCACCTACTTTTCTAATTCATGCCGCCGATGATAATGCTGTTAAAGTAGAAAACAGTATTGAGTTTTTTCTTGCTTTGAAAAAGAATAAAGTGCCCGCGGAAATTCATATTCTTCAAAAAGGAGGACATGGTTTCGGATTACATAACAAAGCAGAGCCTTCTTTTTGGCTAGATGAAGTGTTTGTTTGGATGAAGGCAAATAAGTTTTTGAAGTAAATTGACATTTGGTGGGTTAAATTATTTAAAAACCCAAAAAAGGCAGTAAAGAAAAAAATCTCCTTTACTGCCTCTTTTTATAAAATAATACATTAAGCAACTTTTATTTCAAAGCATTACCTTTTGTCTTATTACTTTCAACTGATTAATACATCGCTTCCAATATGGAATGATCTTTAGATTCTAATACAGACGACCCCATTAAGAATTCATCTACCTTACGAGCACATTCACGTCCTTCGCTGATTGCCCAAACTACCAAGCTTTGTCCACGACGTACGTCTCCAGCAGCAAAGACTTTTGCAATACTTGTTTGGTACTCTTTTTCAGTCGCCTTTACATTACCACGAGCATCTAACTCAATATCCAATTGATCTAATAAGCCATCTTTTTGTGGGGCAACAAAGCCCATTGCCAGTAAGGCAAGTTCGCATGGCAACTCTCTTTCACTACCAGCAATCTCAACAAAATTAGCAGGACGACCATCTTCAGTAATTTTCCATTCAAGGTCAACTACTTTCAATGCTTTCAAGTTTCCACTTTCGTCTCCAATAAATTCTTTAGTAGCAATAGCCCAATGACGGTCAGCTCCTTCCTCATGGGAAGAAGTTGTTTTCAGTATCATTGGATAAGTAGGCCAAGGCATAAAAGGAGTACGAGATTCAGCAGGACGGGGCATCAATTCAAATTGAGTAACTGATTTTGCACCATGCCTATTACTTGTACCTACACAGTCACTACCAGTATCTCCCCCACCAATAACTACAACATTCTTTCCAGTAGCACGAACAATATTAGGTAGGATGTTACTTTCGATAGTTGCATTAGCCAGAGGATCAGCCCCATCAACAGTTTTGTTGTTTTGCTTCAAAAATTGCATTGCGAAATAAACACCATTCAATTCACGACCAGGAACAGGCAAATCTCTTGGAACAGTAGAGCCACCTGCCAAAACTATAGCATTATATTCTCTTAATAAATCACTCACATGAACGTTAACACCCACATTAGAATGACACTTAAAGGTAATTCCTTCTTCTTCCAATACTGCAATACGACGATCGATAATACTTTTTTCTAACTTAAAATCAGGGATACCATAGCGCAATAATCCACCCGGCTTTTCATCTCTTTCAAAAACTACTACCGAATGACCAGCGTAATTCAATTGAGCTGCAGCCGCTAAACCAGAAGGACCACTTCCAATTACTGCTACTTTTTTACCAGTTCTTAAATTTGGTTTACGAGCTTTTACAAATCCTTTTTCGAAAGCTATTTCTACAATATGCTTTTCAATTTCCTCAATAGCTACTGGTGGTTGATTGATGCCAAGAACACAAGCACTTTCGCATGGTGCAGGACAGATTCTTCCAGTGAATTCAGGAAAATTATTAGTGCTAACTAATATGTCATAAGCTTCTTTGAAGTTCCCATCATAAACTGCATCATTAAATTCAGGTATAACATTGCCTAATGGACAGCCACTATGACAAAATGGAACACCACAATTCATACATCTTGCGGATTGATGATTTAATTCCTCTTTAGAGTAATGGAATTCAAATTCCTTATAATCTTTCTTACGTTCCTCAGGTGAACGTTTAACAGGTAATGCTCTTGTGAACTCTAAGAATCCGGTTGGTTTGCCCATATCGCTCTCAGCGTATTTATTTGTTAATTAATGAATTTTTAAAGTTGAAAGTCATAGTAAGAAGAATGAAACTCATTCAAACTAACTTTTGACTTTCAACAATAGACTTTTAAATTATTTAGCAACTTCGTTTTTAGAAGCGACCGCTGCCTTTTTTAAAAGAACTTTTTTATAATCTTTAGGGAACACTTTTATAAAGTTCTTTATTTGGTTATCAAAATCATCTAACACAAACTTTGCAACAGTACTTCCTGTATATTCTAGGTGTTTTGCTATTAATGATTTCAACTCTTCAATATCGACTGCTTCAACTACTGGATCTAAATCGATCATTTCTAAGTTGCAACTACCAGCAAAAGTGCCTTTAACGTCATAAACGTATGCAATTCCCCCACTCATACCTGCTGCGAAGTTTCTGCCTGTATCCCCCAAAATAACAACTCTTCCACCAGTCATGTATTCACATCCATGGTCTCCAACGCCCTCAACAACTACTTGAGCACCCGAATTTCGTACTGCAAAACGTTCACCAGCCTTTCCTCGAATAAACGCTGTACCATCAGTAGCACCATAAAAAGCTACGTTTCCTATGATGATATTGTCTTCTGGAATAAAAGTAGATTTCTTAGAAGGGTAAACTATCAATTTAGCACCGCTTAATCCTTTACCAAAGTAATCATTTGCATCTCCTTCTAGTTCTAGGGTAACGCCCTTTGTGTTGAAAGCTCCAAAACTTTGACCAGCAGTACCTACAAACTTAAAGTTAACAGTATCTGGTGCTAATCCTAAAGAACGGTAACGTTTAGTTATCTCATTAGAAACAACTGTTCCGGCAGTTCTGTCTGTGTTCTTGATAGGGAATGTAGCAGAGATTTTTTCTTGAGTATCCAAAGCTGGTTGAGCAGCTTTTAGTAAACGCCAATCTAAAATATCAGACATCATGTGGTCTTGTGCTTCAGTATTATATAGACCTACAAACTCATTAGCTGGCTCTTTAAAAAGAATTGGAGAAAGGTCTAGTTTACTATATTTCCAGTGATCAATGTTGTCCCTTGTTTTAAGGTAGTCGGTTTGTCCAATCATTTCGTTTACGGTTTTAAACCCAAGATCAGCCATTATTTCCCTTAACTCTTCTACCATAAACTTAAAGAAGTTTACCACATGGTCAGGATCTCCCTTAAAACGTTTCCTCAACTCTGGGTCTTGTGTTGCAACTCCAACTGGACAAGTATTCAGGTGACACTTACGCATCATAATACAACCTTCTACAACCAATGCGGCAGTAGCAACACCCCATTCTTCAGCACCTAAAAGAGCTGCAATGGCAATGTCTCTACCTGTCTTCATCTGACCATCAGCTTGAACAACTACTCTACTGCGTAATTTGTTTTTAACCAATGTTTGATGGGTTTCGGCTAAACCAAGTTCCCATGGTAAACCTGCATGTTTGATAGACGATTGAGGCGATGCTCCAGTTCCACCATCATAACCTGCAATCAATACTACATCAGCTTTTGCTTTAGTAACACCTGCGGCAATGGTACCTACACCAGCTTTAGAAACTAGTTTTACACTTATTCTTGCAGCACGATTAGCATTCTTTAGATCAAATATT
>CANFLL010000022.1 GCA_947447825.1 Chitinophagaceae bacterium
ACTTGAAGAAAGCTTTACAACTCTGTTCATCCGAATAATCATTAAAGAAGTTCGCTAGTTTCATTGCTTATTTATTTAGTCAAAAATACTAAATTAATTAGAATTACCAAATAGCGGATAGTCATTAAAAAATATAATTTTATTTTTTCCAAATGTTAATAAACAGAATATACTTAGCCCAAATATTCACATCTCCATTAGGAAATATCTATTAAAAGCCTCTTATTATTAATTTTTAATGAAATTATAGACTTTTTTAGCGCAAAAGCAGCACTAGAATACTTTTTTTGTCTATTTTAGTGGGATTAAATTTATCTCAAATGAATGAACAAGCAATTATAAAAGGATGCTTGCAACACAATCCTCTTAGTCAGAGAGAGCTTTACAACCATTTTAGCCCTAAAATGCTAAGCGTTTGTTATCGCTTTTCTTCAAGCAGAGAAGATGCTGAGGACATGCTGCAAGAGGGCTTTATAAGGGTATTCTCGCAATTACATACTTATGTAGGAAAAGGCGCATTTGAGGGTTGGGTTAGAAGAGTCATTGTTCATACATGTATTAATTTTTTAAAGAAATACAAAAAGTTCAATTCCTACATAGATATTGATTATGCTGGAGATGTTTCAGCAAAGGAAGAGTCTTTTTCATCGATTATGCAAGGCAGACAAGTGATGGATTGCATTAGACAGTTACCACTTGGATACAGAACAGTTTTGAATCTTTATGCAATAGAAGGATACAGTCACAAAGAAATAGGCGAACTTTTGGAAGTGGGTGAAAGCACTAGTCGTAGCCAATACACAAGAGCTAAGTCTATGTTAGAAAAAATGCTAATTAAAAGAGAGGTTATTGAAAACCCATCAACCGAACCACTTTTGTTTTCAACAGCACAAAAATAGGAAAGCAATTAAAGATGAAAGATGAAATGAATTTTGATGACTTTGAAAAGTTTTTGCAATCTGAAGTAGAAACACAGAAAATGTACCCTTCAGATTATGTTTGGAATAACATTGCTAAACAAATACAACCTAAAAAGTCTTGGCCCGCTTTAACATTCATCTCCATTGGAATTGTATTAACACTTGGAATCGCCACTTTTTTTAACTATCCACCTGAAAACTTATTAGAAACAATTAAAGCCAATGTAAAAAACAAAGCTGTTACAAACAAAAGCATAGTAAAATCATCCTTGAAACAAGAAGGTGTTACATTAGCAGCAAGACCTACAAATGTTGTTGCTAGAAATATACAAAAGAATTACATAACAACTTTTCATAAAGCAAATAACTTTTCTAACAATAACATAAACGCTTTATCTGCTATTACATCCTCTTTGACTACTTCGGTAAATGATAAAAAAGAGGAAATAACCAATGTACAGTCTGCAAAAATAAGAAACGGATCTTTTATTGCAGGCGAATTAGCTTCTATTGATGCACTTTCAACACCTGACTTTTCTAGTTTAAACAACCTTAAACTGCATGGTTTTGAAAAAAAGAAAGCCAAAATAACTCAAGAGAAAATTTCGGACAGATTAGCGTATGAAATTTATGCAACTCCATCAATAAGCTTTAGAAAATTAGCTGAAGATGAATATGTAAATAAATCGAGTACTGGCTCTGTGAACAATCAAGTTAGCCAGAAAGCTGGAATTGGAAAAGAGATTGGCTTTGGATTAAGGTATAAAATATCGAATGAGTTCACGTTTAAGACAGGTCTTCAATTTAACATAAGAGAATATTTTATTGATGCTTATAGTTCAAATGGATTAGCTACTATCGATGTTTTTCAAAACAATAAATTTGATTCCATCAATGTTATTTCCAAATACGGCAATGGCAATGGATTTGAACAAATAAGATTAACGAATAGGCTCTATCAGATTTCAATTCCTATTGGTGTGGAATGGAATGTTTTGAACACAAAACGATTTGGGCTTAGTATTGGGGCTTCAATGCAACCAACCTATTCTTTAAATAAGAACGTTTTTATTATCTCTACAGATTATAAGTATTATGCCAACGGAGAATCACTCTTCAGAAAATGGAATATTAATAGTAGTCTGAACGCTAACTTCACATATACTCACAACAAATCAACCTTCTATATTGGTCCGCAAATCCGATATCAACATCTACCAACTTATGTTGACAAATACCCTATAAAAGAATATAGAGTTGATTATGGAATTAGACTTGGCATCATAAAATCTATTAAATAAAATTTTGCATAATTGTTTAATAGAACATTGGAACTTAAATAAGCAAGGGTTTTAAACGCCCTTGCTTATTTTGTTTTAGAGACCAAAAGGCAATTGAATTTTGTGGAATACTTTAATGAACGAGAAGGACAAACAAACAATAAATTTGCCGTCCAATAAATAAATAAAATGAGCGATAAAGTAACAGAGAAAGTTCACCTACTGATAATAGGAAGTGGACCAGCAGGATATACAGCAGCAATATATGCTGCAAGGGCAAACATGAAACCCGTTTTGTATCAGGGAATACAGCCAGGTGGTCAACTAACCATAACTACCGAAGTAGAAAACTACCCTGGTTATCCGGAAGGAATTCAAGGGCCAGAAATGATGGTAAACTTTGAAAAGCAAGCCGCCAGAATGGGTGCAGATATACGTTACGGATTGGCTACTAAAGTTGATTTTAGCGTTCAACCTTATAGAGTTGAGATAGATGAAGAAAACTGGATTGAAGCAGATGCTGTAATTATATCTACCGGAGCATCCGCCAAATGGCTTGGCATTGAAAGCGAACAACGCTTAAATGGATTTGGTGTAAGTGCTTGTGCAGTATGTGATGGCTTCTTTTTTAGAGGCAAAGAAGTAGCGATAGTGGGAGCAGGCGATACGGCCGCTGAAGAAGCATTGTATTTATCAAAACTTTGTACACATGTGCACATGATTATTAGAAGAGACACCATGCGTGCCAGTAAAGTAATGCAAGAAAGAGTAAAAAACACCAATAACATTACTATCTATTGGAGTAGTGAAACTGATGAAATACTTGGCGACCACAAGGTGGAAGGCGTGCGCATTAAGAACTTAATTGATAACACAACACAAGAGGTAGCTATCAGTGGATTCTTTGTGGCAATAGGCCACAAACCTAACAGTGACATTTTTAAAGGTTTCATAGACATGGATGAAACAGGCTACATTCAAACAATACCAGGCACATCAAAAACAAACCTTGAAGGCGTATTTGCGTCTGGAGATGTGCAAGATAAAAATTATCGTCAAGCAGTTACTGCAGCAGGAAGTGGTTGTATGGCTGCATTGGATGCAGAAAGATATTTGAGTGCAAAAGGATTAGTTTAAAATCAAAACGGTGGTTGTTTGAGGAATTAAACAACCACTGTTTTTTGCTATCATAAGTTCAATAAAAATAATACTACTGAAATAATCATATACTAGCTTGGTTTTTCACTGCTGCTAAAAGCCCAGATACTTGTCCTAATGCGAACATTCTTCCCAAAAATGAGTAGCCAGGATTATAATCCTTGTTAACGTCTTCCAGAATTAGCTTTCCATGATCTACCCTCATTGGCAACCCCGGATTGAGTTTTTCAAATATCTTGATAACTTCAAACAAATGTCCTCTTCCTTCTAGATGGGAAGCTTCTAAAAAGTTACCATTACTCAAGACTTCCGTACTTCTTAAATGGACAAAATGTGTTCTTGTCGCAAACCTTTGAGCAAGAGCTGGAACATCATTATGCAACCCCGTACTTAATGAACCAGCACAAAAAGTTAATCCATTATGTATGCTATCAACTGCATTCAATATCCAATCGATATCCTCTTCACAAGTCACAATTCGAGGTAAGCCTAGTACTTTAAATGGAGGATCATCAGGATGTACACACATCTTAATACCATATTTTTCAGCCGTAGGAATTACTTCTTGAAGGAAGTATTTAAAATTATCCCTCAACTTATCTTTATCTATTCCTTTATATAATGCTAATAATTGTTTGAACAGCGCAACAGGATTTGGTGTATCGTCACTAAAGTTTCCACTAACAAAACCTTGTGTTTTAATGATGATAGTATAGATTAAATCATCTATTTCTTTTTGGGTAATGATTGCGGCAAGGGCATTTATTTTGTCTAATTCTTCCTCACTATAGTCAGCCTTTGCATCTTCACGTTTCAGAATGTAACAATCAAAATATCCGAAACGTATTTTATCAAAATAAAGAGTAAAAGTTCCATCTGGTAAAGGATGTTCAAGCTCTGTTCTAATCCAATCTAGAACTGGCATGAAGTTATAGCAAACAGTAGTTACTCCAGCTTCTGCTAAATGTTGTAAACTAAGTTTATAGTTAGCAATGAGTTTGTCTCTGTCAGCACCACCATATTTTATGCTTTCTGAAACAGGCAAACTCTCCACCACCGACCATCGAAGTCCTTTTTGCTCAATAAAATTCTTTAGATTTTGAATCTCTTCCGGTTGCCATACTTCTCCATTAGGTACATGATATAAAGAAGTGACAATACCCTCCACGCCAATTTGTTTAAGCATCCCCAGTGTAATCTTGTCTTTATATCCAAACCATCTCCAAGTTTTTTCCATAGCTAATTATTTTAAGTGGCAGAAGGTTGTAAGTACTAGTTAAAAGCAAAGTATAACTCATATCTAGTCACGATCTACTGTAATACTAAATTTGATCTAAATACAATATTACCCTTTTCAGTATTATTTCTAATAATTGCCTTATAATTTCCAGCATTCATAGTATTTTTTTCAAAGTCAATTTCATAATTAGATGTACCGCCCAAATGCTCAATACTTTTAACAAAAACTAATTTCCCGGAAGTATTGTAGAGACTTAATTGATACTTTCCTCTGGGTACTTCATTTAAACCAAGATTAAACTCCCCGCCAGTAATTGGATTTGGGAATATTTTATATTCTCCAGAAGACTTTACATTATTAACGGTAACTACTGGACTATAACCCCATGAACCATCATTGTTCAGTACTTTAATGCGATAATAGGCTTTACTTTCTGGAATATGATAATCTAGATAATTAAATACCGTTTGGCTACTGTTATTAAGTATTGAATCGATAGCAAAAAAGTAAACTCCATCTAATGATTTCTCTACCACAAACTTTTTACTAGTCCCCTCTCCTATTGTATTCCACTGAACATTTACTCCGATATGATTCAATAGCGCACGCAATGAAATACCAGCAATGGGCAATACATCAGGCGTAAAAGTGAAGGTAAAAGTGTTTACACTAAATGAGTCGATACTAGTTGACACCATTTGCCCAGCAACAATTGAAACAGCATGCACTAACAAATTATCAGTAGAAGTAGTGGTAAATCCTGTAGCACTATTGGGCGTTAAAGGCAGATTGAACGTAATATTTTTAAATGATTTCTTAGATAAATTAAGTACCATCACTACCAGTTTACCATCTTTCATATAACTTGACACCTGTAAATCGTCCGCATACTTATCTGTTATTGATGTTTTGACTCTTGTTAGTCCTGTAATATTTTTTGAGAATTGAGAAAATACATAACCCCGTTTATTCGCAACTCCATTCACTGATCCATTTTGTCCATCGCCAATCATACCATAAAACCGCCTTATATGCCACCAGAGATACGCATTAAAATTTGCCAACATGCAATCATTTAATTCTTTTGCAAACACCAATTGTTCTTGCCAGTATGGCAATCGCAAAGAATCGCTACCTATCAGGTGCTCCGTCATCCAAACTTGTTTACCTTTTTGTCTTGCTAAATCATAAGAATATAAACCATCTCCATAAATATGCCCCCCTACATAACCCAATTTATTAACAGCGATGCTATCATTTAAAATTGAATCAGTGAAACTTCGTTTATAATTAAAGGATTCTGCAGCAATACACTTAGTGCCTAAACTATCCCCATAATTTTTAACAAAGTTGAACATTTGAGAGGGTGTCCAAACACAGCTTTCGTAAGTAGTTGCCCAATCGGGTTCGTTTTGTACAGAAATGGCATCAACAGTAACTCCTTTAGATGCCATATAAACCACAAAAGATTTCAAGAAAGCGGCATACGCTGCAAAAGAGGAATCTTTCATTGCTCCCCCTACTGTTGACCCATTGGTTTTTAGCGAAGCAGGTGGCGACCAAGGAGTAGCTAAAATGATGGCTCCATATTGTTTTGCACGCTTCATGGCTGCAACCATTACAGCCCATTTAGTAGCCCCAGCCGGATCAATTCTTACGCGCATAATGTTTAGCCCCAACTGCGTATTCCCGTTTCCGAAAGCTAAATCTACTTGCGCATTAGACAAATAGGTACTCCAATCCGAATTCATTGCCATGCCCCCAAAACCAGTAACAGTTTGAAACTTTTGGGTGGTATCTACGGTTAGTGTATCCGAGGAATTTATTATTCCCCCAGTATCTATGTCCTGAAAATAAACACCATTAAACTGAACAAAAGTGCCACCTGGTTTAGCACCGATGGCTATAGAGGTAATTTTATTTACGGCAGAAAGAATAGCAGTATCAGTGAGACTAATGATAAATTGTTGATTTGAAGTAACCGCATTCTGATAAAAAACTTTTGATTGACTAACTCCATTTGCTCCAATGAAAGTAAATTTAACACTAATGGTTACTGAAGAATTATTGATGTCTAGCACCAAGGCTTTATAGTTACTCAAATCTCCCTTAACTGGCAATGTTGCTTTTCCGCCTGAAGTGATATTTAAAAATTTAAGGACTCTGGTTGTATCATTATAAGACGCTGTAGAGAACGTACTTTTTGCCACATTGATATATGTTTTTGAGGCATACGAGCTAATACCTAATAATAAGAAGAGAAAAAGAAGAAAACTATATTTTAGAATTGGCTTATTCTTAGTAGATGTGAAATGTAGATTTTGCAAGTCAATAATATTAAACGTGGAACTTATTTAAATAAAAAACTACTTCTCAGATAGAAATAATCAGCGTTAACTAAGTTTAGCAATTAATGAAGATGAATCAAACTGACAAGTTAACAAAAGTATTTGGGAAAGGGGTGGTTAGTGGATACAATTAGCAAAATTCATAGCACAAATGTATAAATGTAATTTGTGGTGTGCTACCGTAAGGTGTTTCATTTTGCAATTTGTGTAAAATAAGTTTAATACGCAAGTACAAACAAATTCATCCAGCTTGTTTAACCTAAAGAAAACGTTGGTTTTTCTATTGTTCTAACAATCCCATTTTTTGCTACAGTCAACCTGCTTTTGAATGTTATTAATCCTAAAAATGTAGTTTTATTGTAGCATAAAGTGATGATAAACCTTCATTATTATGTGCTTTGTTTACATAATTCAGAAGCTGTGTAAACTACTGACCTAACAATAGCCAAAAATTACAACTCAACAGGAAACTTTTCTTTAAACCATTTGATATCATGGATGGCTATCGGGCTTTCGATAAAGTTTAAAAGTGCTGTTTCTTTTGTAATGATTACCTCACTATTTGTTTGCAGTGCAAGGTCGAAGAGAAAGTTATCTTTTGGATCAGGACTATTAGAAAAGAGGGGGATTGTTTCAACATACGTAGTAAAATCTAATATTTCATCCATAGCTACTTGTGAATCGAATTCAAAATGATATAACATTTTTGGAAGATTCTTCTTCAATTCGTTTAAAAGGATATTATCAATGAAAACCTGCAAACCATAATCAATAACACAATATGAAAGCCTGTAAAGTTTTTTAAATCTAGCATAGGATAGATATACGGACGTATCAATAACGAATTGATGCTTCAAAACGCTCCCTCCTATCTTTGCTGACCATACCAGCAATTTCTTCGTCACTCATTTCTAAGAAATCTAATTTCAGCAAACTATCGTCTAATGCTTTCACCCTAGCAAGAATCTCTTTCCTGTGAAGTTGCATATACGCATATTGTTCATCGGGTGACATCTTCATTTTTGCCTCCAGATCAAATTTTCCGTCACTCGAATTAGCAACAGTATCAACTCTTTTTTCTAGTACTTGTATCATAAAACTCATTTTAATTCATGCAAGATAGCCTAAATGAATTACAATTACCCGCTTCCGCTTTTAAAAAGAGTACTCTATGTCTTTAAGCTTTTTATATTTATGTTCAACAAAACTTTGAATGTTATGAATCCTAAAAATGTAGTTTTATTGTAGCATAAAGTGATGATAAACCTTCATTATTATGTGCTTTGTTTACATAATTTAGAAGCCGTGCAAACTACTGACCCAACAATAGCCAAAAATTACAACTCAACAGGAAACTTTTCTTTAAACCATTTGATATCATGGATGGCTATCGGGCTTTCGATAAAGTTTAAAAGTGCTGTTTCTTTTGTAATGATTACCTCACTATTTGTTTGCAATGCAAGGTCGAAAAGGAAGTTGTCTTTTGGATCAGGACTATTAGAGAAAAGGGGGATTGTTTCAACTAAAGTGGCAAAGTCTAGTAAACTTTTTATTTCTTCGTTTACATCTATATTTCTTTTATTTGAAACCTTTTTAAGGTTCTTGCCAAACTCATTTAATAAATGTACATTCATAAAAACTTTCATATTATATGACATAACCATATTTGAAAGACGGTAAAGTTTTCCATAAGAGGTGTATGTAATTAAAACTGATGTATCAATAACGTAGTGACGCTTCATATTCTTCCCTCCTATTTTTGCTGACCATAACAGCAATCTCATCTTCGGAAAGAGTAATGTTTTCGGCAGCCCATTTTGCATCCAAGGTTTTTATTCGTTCCTGTATTTCTAACCAATGGTTTATCCTATTTGACTGTTGTTCTTCAACTGTCATCTTCAATCTTTCATCAATTAACTTTTGAAGTGAAGCAGATGTCTTATTTATTAAAGTCCTCTTCATTACTTGATTATTTTTATTTGAAGTATTGATAATTCAGATTAAATATAATTCATGCAAGATAGCCTAAATGAATTACAAATACCCGCTTCCACTTTTAAAAAGAGTTACCCAAACTTTTGTGCCCCCATATCTGTTCAAGGCAATATTTTACTTTCAAATTCGCCTATCATTTCTATTCCATCAGTAACTAAAGGGACTTCATAAACAGAAATCAATTCTAATACCCCCTCTCCCTTATTGCTTTTCAACTATTATTTATTGTCAATCAATTCAATCCAAATACCATTACCAACAATCAGTTTACCCAATTATACACTCCTTTAATCAATCCACCTACTTCAAATATCAATCGAAACAAATAAAATGCCATCTAATACAAGCAAAATGTCAATCATCACAATCAGAATGTATCAGCCATACAATTAACTTGTATTCAGCATACAAACAGTTTGTATTCAAGATACAAAATCCTTGTACTCTTAATACAAGTGAAATGTGGATTAATACAAACGTTTTGTATTCAAAATACAAACAGAATGTCTACCCAATACAAACCGTTTGTATTGGCCCACATTCTGCTTGTATTAAACCCTCTTCTGTAGGCTAAATGTTGCTTTAAAAAAGAATCGCCCAGTATGAATTACACACTGGGCGATTTATTTATTTACCAATTCACTAAGTGGTAACTGGTGGCGTAACAGGCGTAACTGGAGTTACTACTTTTTTGTGCGCGCCAGGAAATCTTTCTTTCATGTCATTGTATGCCGCCTGTGCACCAGGAACACCATTTACAGATGCCAACTTGATGGCAGAATACACATGAACAGATGCCTCCATGGCATCAGTACCGGCAATCAAAACGGTGTCTTCAACACCCCTTAACAACGTAGTTAGCGGCTTTGCATAACTATTCAATAAACTAACTGCCGTTACATCTGTAGCCAAATCAGCCAGCTTTATCGATGCAGGCATTTCGGCTGCAAACTGATTACCATAAGAACCACCTTTCTCAACAAAAGCAATCGATTTATCACCCATTCTAAAACCACCCCTACGTTCTTTGTCTGTAAGAGCCATTAAGTAAGGGGTTAATTTGGTTTGTATCACAACTATAGCGGCTTTAATAGCCGTATCATCTGCTGCTGAAATTTTTATGTCTGCATTTTTTTGCATCTTCAAATCATTTAAATAACTGCCTACTCGCATTTATGACCGCTTTTCGGCTTGGGCGGTGCTCTTCGGGTTTGCCCATTTGGTACTGTTATATTTCATTTGCTTATGCCGATTTGAAAGGTGAATGAATGAATGCTACCATTTTGTTTTTATAATACCTGCTAGATAAGCTATTTATTTCAGCAATAACTTTTTTTGAGAGATTAAATTGAAATAAAGCACAAATTAGTTGTAAATATCGTTTCTAGAAATGAGGGCTTAGTTTACGTTTCAGTAGCAAATGGGGATGATAGTATCATTCATTAATTGCAATTTCTATGCTGATTACTAGGCAATTTTATTTAGGTGTTATGCAAAATAAAACTGCATCTTTTTGAAGTAGAAAAAAGAGTATCCTTTGGAAATTAATTTTCGAGAACCTCTTTTTTTTAACTTTATTGAATAGAATCCAGTTAGAGACTAGGGAAACTAATGACATTTAAGTGATGCTACGCAACATTTGGGAGAGAGTGGGTGAAACAATGTTATAACAATTAAGCATGCGGGGAATATATTTGTGAAGGGATTAGTCAATTAAATAGGAAAATATGATTTACAAAACATTGGTAGCATTTACAACAATCTCAATTCTTTCTACTTTACATTTAAATGCAAAGAACCTAAAAGAAAATCACGTACTTAAAAATATAGATTCGATTCCTACAAGAAAAATTGATACTGCTTCTACAAAAAGAACCTTAAGTAAGTATGAAAGTTCGTTCATTGTTTCGAGGGATAGAATGAGAAAATATTTCAAAACACCTCCCATGAAAGGGTGGGATGACGCTTTTGATAAACGACAGAAAGATTCAGTGAATTATTTGGACAGGGAATTAAAGTTTGCATTTAAAGGTGTTCCAATTTTTAAAAAAATGCACAAAAATTACTGGGCAATTAATAATACAAATTTAAATGATGAACCTTTAACAAGTTACGATATGCTGGATGGACTAGTAAATTGGAAAGATTTTGATGACTCAATGCCACTTTTCTTTACTTCTAATAATTTGTTTTATAGCTACTTTAAGAAGGATAACATTACTTCTTTGGAGAACTTATCACCTCAAAAACTAGAGAAGATAATAAATGCCACCTTTTGCCTAGACTGGAATTTTACAAACTTTATCTCTTATAAATTACCCTCAGATCCTACTACAAATGCTTATGCAATACTAGGAGTAGGTGCGCAAGATTATCCATTTGGCCCTCCAGACTTGTTGTATATCCTTATTAGTAAGGATAGCTACACGTACATTAAAGAAATATTTATTAGAAAAAATCCTATAAAAAAGATTCCTGTTTGTGAAAAACTAAAGGACAGTGCAACTGTGATAGAGGGTAAGTATCCTGGTAATATGAAATTACAGGACAAATACATAAACAAAATAGTAAGACAATATTGTAATTGTTATTTAGTAAACCTAAAGCATACTAAACAGTATCCTAGAATACAAAAAATGATTGATGACGCTTACATCGATTTGCAAAATAGGATTAAGTAGTGGAGTAAGATTTAAGTAATTTAATTAATATCACATACATGATTGGAAGTAATGTTTGTAAGATATGGACATTTAATACTAAATTAGTTTTTAACTTCAATTCAATTTTTACAACATGACCTTAGTAGAAACATCAAAAAATGGGAAGTAATAAAGAATACATGCAGAGTTTGCGGGGACATTTAAATAGGTAATAGACTTGGAAAAACGTTGAATATCGGATACAAAAGCTTGAATGTAAGAACGCAAAACGGAAACTAATATCACATCACCTTGATAGTGCTAAATAAACAACAATCTTCTATTATGATGTTGTCAATAAGCTTTCAAATTATCGGCTTCTATTTCTACCACATCTCCCTTTTGTTTTAATATAGCTACGCCATTTTCTTTGGCAAACTTTTCAAGCCTAGCATCAAAAGAGAAACCAGCAATTCCCAAATAGATAGTATGGCTTGCATAACAAGGATACAATAGTCTGAAGTTGCCTACTTTCTTTTCAATCAATTTCACCACATCTTCCTCCTTTGCTCTGTATTTGCACTCAATCAATGCAACATTATTACCATTAAACATGGTAATGTCAAATTCATCTTCTAGGTTGGGTATTTTGTTATGTAGATTTTTGCTTATCTCATTAAATGTAATGTTTCCAAGTCTTGGATTATCAAATAAAGAATTATAAAAGTATTCCTCAGTACTTTGTCCGTGACTATTTGCTATGCCACCAATGTGGATACCCATATTTGTAAGCTTTGCTTCATTCCTCGCTATTTGTGCATCTGTTCTTGCCATCTGTGCCTCGGTGATAGCCATTTGCGCCTCGGTTTTAGCTTGTGCAATGGCTAAAGCTGCAAATTTTTCATTCAATTCTTCATTTGTCATTATCTTCTATTTCTACAAATATACCTGTTTTGTTGAACGGCCTTCCCTAAACAAAAAGTGTAAATTTCTAAACGTGCTAAGTAGGCAGAGAGAAATAAACGCCCCTTTTATACTTCCATCTTTACCTACTTAAAGGACAACTTTTTACCTTAATTACGTCCCCCTTTGCGACTTATTTGCAAAAAGCATTGGGAACTTTGCGAAAAAATTACCCTCAATAATTAAAATAATAAACAGGGCGTTTATTTCAATTCATCTACATGTATACTCTATTTTTCAGTAGTAAAGGGAGAAGCGGGCAGCCCTTCTTTATTAACAAGATTTGGATTATCGGGATTATCAGACCAAGCATAACGCACTTGTTTAGGATTAGCAATTGCCTCATTCCAAACAATTACTTTATCGCCTTCAATTTTAGCCTTTGCCCATACAAATACTTTATCTGCACCTGCAATGGCAAACTCAGCTAATTCTCCACTACCATTTATAGTCAATCCACTACCTACATTGCTAAAGGAAATGCTCACTTTATCATCTTCTATTTTATACGATTGAAAAATAGGCCCTGAGCTCACCAAGTCATTTTCTGCATAAACTAACTTGCGAGCTACTAGTGCTAACCGCTCGCCTACTTCTTTTTTTCTGTCAGGATGAATATCGTTCCATTCACCTAAATCTATCGTTACAGCCATGGCCGTATTGGGAATAGATAAGGCTTTAAGCTGAACATTTCTCAAAACTGCCCAAGCACTTTCATAGGGGGCATACTGTACATCACCAAAGTTTGGCAACTGAACAAAAAGAAAAGGAAGACTTTTTTGTTGGAATAAATCTCGCCAGTTGGCAATCAATGATGGAAGAAACTTCTCGTACTGGTAAGCATTGCCCACATTAGATTCCCCTTGATACCATACCGTTCCTTTGATAGCATAATTAGCCAATGGCGCAATCATGGAATTATAGAGTGCGGTAGGTTGATTCTGCAATGCAATAGCATTTATTGCATTCTTTTGGTTTTGGTTTGCAAATACAGCACCTACTTTAAACTGCCAATCGCCATTTAATCGAATTGTATCTTCGTTTGTGGCAATGTAGTAGGGTTTATCGGGTACAAATCCTCCTTTACCACCATAATTAGTTACCTTAACTACCAATATATTTTTGCCAACATGCAAAAGACTTGAAGAAATGTAATACCTCCTCTGTGGATATTGATAATAAGTAATCCCAATTTGTCTTCCATTCAAATAAACGCCATCTGCATCTACAATTCTTCCTAAAGCAATCTTTGCTGGCTTGCCCACCATCGAAGCAGGAATATCAATCTCTTTTCTGTACCAAACAATTCCGTGTAAATTCTTTTGTCCCTGATCTTCCCAATAGCCAGGCACGGTCATGTTGCGCCAATGTTCTGGTTTATACGAATTACTATACCAAGGAATTGCCTTATTCATGCCAGCATCTATGGTTTTGGGTTTGCTATCATTGAATAAAGAGGCAGCTCTATTGATTCCGTTTACATAAGCTGTATCCTTATTTTTATCGATAGTGGATTGTAAGGAAGAAAAATCTTTTAATCCGGCCTCCGCTATCCAAGCTTCAATAGGCGTTCCTCCCCAACTAGCATTGATAATTCCAATGGGAACTTTTGTTTTTTCGTAAAGTGCTTTAGCAAAGAAATAGGCCACTGCTGAAAAACCTAACACCCCTTTTTTGTCGGCAGATACCCAACTACCATCTTGTAAATCAGTATGAGGATTTTGCAAGTCGGTTATCTTCGGCACTAAGAATTGCCTAATGAGGGGATTATCAACATTGGATAGTTCATTTCTGTAATATTCTTCATGCAAAGCAACTTGGTGTTCCATATTTGATTGACCAGAACAAAGCCAAACATCTCCTACTAAAATATCTTTTATTTCTAGATGATTTGTAGCGTTAATAGCCATTGAAAAAGGTCCGCCAGCAGGCATTGCAGGTAAAGTAACCACCCATTCTCCATTAAAATTTGTTTTTGTAGAGTATGACTTACCTTGAAAAACAACTTCTACTTTTTCTTTTGGGTATGCCCATCCCCAAATCTTCAGTTTAGTATCTCTTTGCAAAACCATACTGTCCCTAATCAAGCGAGGCAAACGAACCTCTCCGAACACAACCTGAACAAATAAGATACTAGCACAAAAAAACAATACTGACTTCATTATTCTATTAATTTGAAATTTGTAAAAAAGGAGCTTTACCACGAAGCACAACAGGATTTCTCAAAGAACACGAGATGCGTGTAAGTAATATCCAAGTATCTTTCACGGTTATTCTTATTATTTACTAACTACTAGGGTTTCTGGCGGTCCAAGGTAACTCTGCTTTACACCGCCAAAGTCTATTACTAACTTTTGTAAAACCACTCCTGCATCAACTTGCCAAAAATTTAACGTATGTTTTCCTTTTTTCAACCGATGATGAACAGACTGAGTTAAGATATAATTGTTGGCAACCCAACCTTTCCACTCTGAATTATCTTTAACATTATTGATTGATACAATAGTCGGTTTTTCATCATCAATAGAAATACCATATTGTAATCCCTTTGGAAGATTATGATAATTTAAAGTTGGGGAGAAATACGTTTCAATTTTAACCGAACCATGCTTATAAGAATAGAAATCGTACTGAAGTTTAGCATCTTTTTTTCCTAGTTTAGCATCATCTGACGAATCAGGAAAGATGGTAACACCTGCCGCAGCAACACCAATATTTGGAATAACTTTCCATTTACCTTCGGGAATGGCCTTACTAAAATGTTCCGCATTGAAAGCAACGTATCCATCCTTTTCTACAAACACATTACCCCTTTCGCTAGAATCAACGATTAAAGCAACAGTATTTTTTGACTTATCTTCTTTTGCAGAAGGACTTTCGCTGATTACTTCTTCCGAAACTTGCTTCAACAAAGGCATAATGTTATGCGCAGGATCATTCCAAGAAGTATAGCCAATATGCACCTGATCCATGATATGATTCCATTTACCATTAGCAACTCCTTTGTTATACTCGATAGAGATTAAAGAATCTTTCTTAAAATATTCCAATGCTTTTGCGGCATCGATATTTGCCAGAGGATCATTCTTTTTGGCATGGTACCAGTTCAATGCCACTGCTTGATACATTTCGTGGAGGTTTGCAACCGACTTAATTGGATGGAGTACCAACTGAAAATAAGCGTCTCGATATTTAGGAGCAAGACTTTTACCAACTAAATCAGCTTTTTGCAATAAGTCATTCCATTCTTTAACAACGGTTGAAAATTCATCATAATTAGTAATGCTATAGGTTTTTGAATCTAGCAATTCAGGTTTTCGCCTTGATCCTAAAAGCGCATATTTACGAACCAGTTCCGCAATTTCATTGGCTTTTTCCATACCAAATTGCTGCGACGCCCAGCTTAAATAGTATCCGTTCAAATCATATTCATTGATGGCAGCAGGATTCCAAGCATAATCCATAAAAAAGGAGATGGGGAGTTCCATGGGTTTAATATCTCCCACATTCACTATCCAAACCTGTTTTGCATCATGCAACCAAGCCAAGTGCATCTGTTCCCATACTCTAGAAATGTTATTGGTATTAATCCATTTGTAGTTCCTGGGATCACCTACATAATCAAAATGATAATAAATGCCATAACCTCCTGCACGTTTTTTTTCACCAAAGGCAGGAAGTTTGCGAATATTGCCCCAGTTGTCATCGCTCAACAAAAGCGTTACATCATCGGGTACACGCATACCTTTATCATAATAATCTTGTACTTCTTTATACAGAGCCCATATCTGTGGTGTTTCGGAAGCAGGCTTATTGGTAACTTCTTCCAGAATATGACGTTGGTCTCGAACTATTCTTTCCAACAAACTCACCGCAGTTCCTTCCGACATTGGCACATCACCATCACCACGCATTCCAATGGTAACAATACTTTCATTGTTACCCATATTCACAATCCCTTTCTTCCAAAATTGCTTTAGGGTATCCTCATTTTTAATGTAATCCCAAGGCCCATTTCCAAAAACTTGCCATTCCTTTTGAGATCTCAACATTGGTTCATGATGAGAAGTACCCATAACAATCCCCCATTGGTTAGCCAAAATTGGATTCAATTTGTCGTCGGTATTAAACGCACTACCCCACATGGCAGGCCACAAATAATTTGCTTTTAACCGGAGCAACAGTTCGAAAACATTCACATAGAAAGAATGGTTGAAGCCACCAAACTTACCTTTTGACCACTTGCTCAAACAGGGAGCTTCATCATTAATAAAAAATCCTCTGTACTTTACTTTAGGAGCATCAAAAAAAGGTTTTGATAAGGTAATATAAATTTCTTTTTTTGTTTTAATAGGAACATCAGCCCACCAATACCAAGGTGATACGCCAATTTGTTTAGACATTTCCAATAAACCATAAGCAGCCCCTCTCCTATCGCTACCTACAATTACTAAAGCACATTCCACATCAGGAAATGGATTTTTCACAACCTGAATCTGATAGCCTTCCCATGCAGTCTTTAAGCTATCTATATTTAATTTATTTTCTTTAATTAGTTGTTGAATAAAATCTGAATGGTTGATGGTACCAACCAATACAATATTTTTTGCACTCAAAACTGTATTTACTATAGTTGGTTTTTGACCAGAAACCCTTTGCACATCTTCAGCAAATAGATGACTCACCATTACAAGTAATGAATCATCCTTAGCATCTACTACAATGTGATCCACCTGATTTTCAGTTACCAACGAAAATGCACCAGTCTTAAAATTAGTTGAGACATTAATTTGAGCATATCCATTACACAGAAATGAAGAAAGCAGAAAAAGTAAACAGAAAAATTGTCGAATCATTTTTTAGCACATTGTAGGTAATAAGTTCTATGTTAAAAGTTTTGAATTCTATTTTAAGGTGTAAGAGAGGTATTATTTTGTCATTAAAAGAGTGTAATAAAAAAGATTTGTAAGGATAGAACTAATGATTTTAATCAAAAGACTATCCTTACAAAAAACTTTTATAGATAAGGAAGTTGTAAGTGATAAGTGATATGTATTAAGTCAAAAAACACACTGCACTTATCTTCAGATTGCTCAATTTATTTTGACTCAATCCCATGAGCCCAAAGAAACTTGTCAACTATCAATTATCAATTAGTTAGTTACAACAAGCGTAGTAGCCAACTTTGAAGTGCTACCGTTCAATTTAACGATGTAAGAACCTGCTTTTAGTAAAAAAACATTCAGATTAACTGATTGAACATCGCTACCAGTTGATTGATAAGACTTACTGAAAACTTTTCTTCCTAATAAATCATAAATATCAATACTGTAAGTTCCTTTTTCTACACTAGCCAATTGTAAACTGTATTTACCATCACGCACTGGATTTGGATAACCCTTGATAGATAACCCAATTTTGCTTCCAGCAACAGTTACCACTTGACTGTAAGAGATAACACCATCTTTTGCGATAGCTTTAACCCTGTAATAACTTGTTGCGGTTAGAGCCGAAGCATCTACATAGCTGTTTGAAAGAGAACTAACTGCTCCAATAGCAGTGAAGCTTACTCCATCAAAGCTTTTTTCTATTTGATAACTGCTGATGTTACTAGCTGTAGCAACATTCCAATGAACTTCTACTTGAGAGGTACTTTTCTTGTTTGCACTTATTGAACTGAAAGAAATAGGAAGAGGAGTAGAAGCTACAACAGTTTGAAAGTCCGAGTTACCACTAGTATTTGTACCAACAGTGTATTTGTTATATGCTCTAGCCCTGAAATAATAAGTTGTACCATTTGTTAAACCTGTAACGTTAACAGAAGTTCCTTTTAAAACATCGTAACTATGATATCCTTTTACATACGAAGTGAAAGCAGTATCAGTAGCAACATCTAGTCTATATCCTGTGGCACCAGCAACTGCTTGCCAGCTAGCTTTAAACGATGAACTATCTACATTAGAAGCTGGATTACTAACTGGAACAGCAGGAATTGGATCGATCAATAGATTGGTAAATGAAAAAGTCTCAAATCCACCTGCAAATCTGATAGCTAGGTTTTGCAATGGAACTCCAGATGTTGATGAAGCAAGATTACTAATGCACTTTTTTGTACCTACCCAAACATCAAAACTATTGGCACCAACAGTTTGAAATGAATTATCGGGAGCTTGATAAGGAAGTGGAGAACCTCCGTTATTAATTACCCAAGTAATAGTTTTAGCAGTGTTTAATGGGAAAGGGTAACTATTTTGTGATTGTCCAACAGGCAATGCATTCCAACCACCTCCTACACCGCTGATGCCTGCATAAGTAGTAATATTGAATTGAGAATTAACATTTGATGCTGCTGGGGCAGCCGTTCCACTTGTTGGAAAATTACTTCCCACATAAAATGTTAATGCCGATCCAGAACCCAAAGTAAGCGTGTCTAAACTTAAATCTATCTTAACAATTAGGCTGGTAGGGTCTACAGTTGAAAGGGGAGTAGTTCTAGCTATTACACCATAATTACTGTAAGCTGTTTTTGTCCAAGTCAGTTTTGTACCATTACTAACTAATGTTTCTGCAGCAGTTTGTTGAGCATAATTAAACTGAGCATTCGTTGGATTAGCTTGATTAAAATAAACATTATCTGGTACTGTCCCAGCCCCAACAAGAGAAAAAGTATCGGCACTATTAAACTGCTGTTGCATTAACTGAGCATTGGCAATACTACCTGTACCTATACAAAGTGAAACAGCCATTGCACAAATTAGCTGCTTTTGTTTTGCATTTACACCCACCTTTTTAGATGCAACTGAATCATTCAAAAACCCGAACCTACTGAGTAACATTTTTTTCATTTTCATACTTTTAAATTTTCCGTTATTGTTAAAATATTTGTTTATGATATTATTTTGATGGAGGTTTAATCTTACATAATTAAAAGACGAACCCGCTTATTACTTGAAAACCACTGCAAAAACAATAACGATTCTGCAGTGGTATCAGTAAATAAAGATGAGAAAGAAATTAACTAGCGAGCCAACCCATTTTAAGTTTCTTAGTGGCAAAAGCAATTCCACTAGCTGCCAACATCAAACTCATTCCCCCATCAAAAGGCACTACAGGACTACCATCACCTGTTGGCCCATTGTTTGGAGACCCTGGACCATTGATACCAGGATCATCAGCCGGACTTTGGGCATTTACAACTGTACTTAACCCAAAGCTGAACATAAGTGTAAATGCCATCAAACCCAGTGTTTTTTTTATTGTTATCATTTTATTTATTATTAAACGTGATTTTAATGATGCCCCATTTTAACTATTAGCAAAAAAGTGACTTTAACCAATATCTTTCACCAGCTGAACGAGTTCTTTCAAGAGCTGAATGACTTCTTTCAGGACCTAAAGGAGTTCTTTCAAGTGCTGAAAGAAAACAATTAAGTTTAGAACCACTAAAAGAAGAACAATGATTAGTTAGAGTAGGGTTGACAACGCTTGCCTGTCATCAACCCTTAGCTTCTAACCGCCACTCACAACAATATTAGTTAACAGATAATTTTGATTGATGAACCAATTGTCCACTAACAGTTTCTCTGATAGTCACACCATAAGTTCCAGATACCAATGAACCATTTACAGTTATTGCATGACTACCATTTCCACCTACGTGGCTAATAGCAGCTTCTTGAACCTTTTGCCCTAGCACATTAGAAATAGTTACCGTGTATTTACCAGCAGCTACATTATCAAAGGCAATGTTCAATACTTTACCTCCTTTAAGTGGGTTCGGATAAAAAGTAATTGGTAATTCGTAATTCGTAATGGACACTTTAGCAACATTACTATAGCTAACTGTTCCAACTTCACTGATTGCTTTAACACGATAGTAAGAAGTGGCTGTTACGTTTTTATCCGTTGCACTATAAGAAGCAGATGCTGTATTTTTAGCAATAGCTTGACCAATTTTAGTGAAACTTATCGCATCAGTAGATTTTTCTATTTCAAATCTTGAAACTCCTTTCTCGCCTACTGTGTTCCAGCTAATAGTAGCAATCTTGTTGTTTAGGCTTGCGCTTGCAACAACACTGTTTACAGCTAAAGTAGTTGGCTTAAATGCAATGCTAAACCTGCTAGAATATGAAGCTGCAATTGCACTGTCAACAGTAAAAGTGATGGTATCAATTCCAGCAGCAAGCGATTTTACAGTACCCTTATAATTATCCTGCAACACTGGAGAATAACCATTTGATGAATAGCTACTTGCATCAACAATTAATTGATAGTTGTTTGCCGCAGGTTTAGTAATTACAATTGGCAACACATCGGAAGCAGTAGCTGGCAATCTACCATCAATGCTTAAGTTTTTACCCTTGTCTGAGATGTATAGATTATCGTTTGCATTACCAAACTTGATAGCATCCTGAGGACCATAAGCTGCATTACCAAAGCTTGGGTTAAATGCGATAGCAACACCATCAACACGGCTATAACTATTAGCAGTAGTATTAAATTTATGAATACTTACATAAATCTTACTCAATGGTGCAGTTGTTCCAAAAACAGCAGTTTTTGTAGAGCTTACTGCTTTAGTTGCTTCAGTGAACTTAACAACTGGACTTGTGCTGCTGAAATTTTGTACAAACACAGCCTGACCTGGTTGAATGTAACCAGTAGGAACGTGTGTATTGCTAGAACCAGTTGCAGAGAATCCAGATAATGCATTGTAAGCTAAGTAAGTACCTGTTGCAGAATAAGTAGGGTCTAAATACCAGAAACTACCGTTGATACCTGTTGAATTTCCGAACACAGTACTGGTATTAGAAGCACTTGATGGTGTTCCATCTCCCCACAATACAGGACTCACATACGGATTTGCAACTACACTGAATGCTGATGTAGAACTTCCACTCAAAGCAGCAGCACTTGAAGAAATACTTGAACCATCAGAAGTAGTACCAGAAGCATTGGTCATATTATAAGTAACAGTACCAGTTATCAATTTACCACCAACAGAACGAAGTACAGTAGGATTAACCATTAGCAAACCGTAATTATAGATATTTGATATTGGCGTAGTCGCTAAATTAAAGCTTCTGTCACCTCTCACTAAAACTCTGTATCCTACAAATGGATCAAGTGTAACCTTTGTATTAGCAATTGCAGTGAAGGTTGGAAAGCTATAAGTGAAGGCAGAATTAATACCATTTAAACTATAATCTAACCCACTTGCATTAGGCATTGGTTGGTTAGTATAATCTGCTTTATTTGCATCAGTAGCACTTGCACCAGTAATAAAGATTCCCTTACCACTTGTAAAGTTTCCACCTTCTTGCCAGTTATTATAGATAGTACCCACACCAGACAATTGAGAAGCCATATCACGATAAGCACGGAAACCAGCAGGAATATAACGTTCAACAGTTACAGTTCCAGAAATTGAACCATTATTACCTCCTGTTTTATAAGGTGCAAACGTTCCTGTATTTGCAATGCTTGTCGATTTAAAAGTAAGATTACCGTTGGTAGTTAACAATCCACTTTGAAGAGTAAGAACACCAGCAACTCCAAAATTATTTGAACCACTTTGAATAGTTACCCCATTGCTATTATTAATGGTGACATTGCTTACATTACCTGTTCCACTAATAGACTGAGCAGTAGTACCTGCAAAAGTTATCGTTCCAGAACCAGTGATGGTGCCGTTATTTACCAAAGCACCATAAATGGTAAGTGGCGCATTTAGTGTATATGTAACACCTGCATTAACTGTTAAACCAGCACATGCAGAGAATGTGCCATTTACACTACCACTATTTAGGTTAGCCGCAATTACACCACTCTGACTAGCATCAGGTGTAGTTGCACTCCAACTAGTACCATTCCAAGTAGTTGTTGAAGAAGGGGTAATAGAATTAGAAACGATAGTAGATCCAGTTCCCGCAGCATTACGAGCAGCCACTGAGAATGTGTAAGCTACCCCATTTGTTAAACCAGTAAATGTATATGGATTAGCTGTAATTCCAGTTCTTACAATACTGCTACCACTTGCAGGAATAGCTGTAATGGTGTAATCAATTACAGCAGTACCAGCATTAGCTGTAGGAGCGGAATAGCTAATAGCCGCTTGTGCATTATCATCAACCGCTGTTGCACTTGTTGGAGGATTAGGAACAATATTCAATTTCGCAAATGTGAAAAATCTGTTTGTTCCAATATTGCTAGAAGCTGTAACTCCATTTGTACCTACTGTACCAGAAAGACTTGCATAAGCACCAGTAAGGGTTGCACTACCAGCAACAGTATTAAGTGGACTGATTGCAGATTGTTGTGTTGCACTGATACCTGCATTAGTAAAATTACCAGTGGTTACTAATTGCCAGTATTCAGTTGACCCTAAAGAAATAACGGTAGAATTATCAACCGTTCCACCTGTAGTTCCTACAACAGCTACTACTTGTGCAGTTACTGCACCTGTTCCAGTTGTTGGATTTACTAAACTAAATGGAAGAAACGTAGAAGCATTACCAACAGGGAAAACATAAGTTGACCCAGCAGCCAAATTAGCAGGTAATGACCATTTTACTGGACCATTAATAAAGGCGGTTGTGCTACCACCACTAATTGCTGTTGTTGCTGTATTGGTAATTGAAAGTAAATTAGAAGACGTCGTTGTGACCTTACCACTTGTCAACGTGATAGAAGCCGCAGTAACATTACTTCCTAATGCTACACCAGCAGCATTGTTAACGGTAAGATTTATCCCAACTGAACTTGCAGAAAGAACACCAGTTGCTCCAAAGTTTATATTTTGAGCACTCGTACCATTCAATATTATTGATGCAGTTGGTGTGGCTATTCCTGTAGATGCCTTAATTGTAGAGGTTGCAGAAGCAGTTAAATCACCACCAACATATAACTGACCAATAGCTCCCGCAATTGCTGCAGAACGATTAATGTAGAAAGTTGAACTATTGTTCAAAGTAAAGTCACCATTAACTGTTAATGACCTTATACCTGCATTATTAGTGCTACCTTGTTGATACACTATTTGTACTGTTCCACCATTTTGAACATAATTACCAACGGTTAGCCCAAAAGTACCAGAAGCTAATAATGTAAGAGAATCAGTACCGGTGCTTGAAACTGTCAACGTTCCTGTAATAGCAGTAGGAGCAGCACTGAATTGAATAAGAGAGCTTTGATTAGTACAATTCCATGTTAGGTTATTGAAAGATTGCCCTAAACCAGCAGGAGATGAATTAGTAGCTCCTGTAATATTTACTGTAGAAGCACCACTAGATGTCCAATTGGCTGTTGGAATTGTTCCTCCTGTAATGCCATGTTTATAAGTTGCACCATTTGTAAAGAACAAATTGGCAGCAGAAGCACCAGAAATAGTACCAGCATTATTAGCTAATAAAGCATCACTACCACTAATAGTATTTGAAATACCTACAGTGAATATACCAGCATTAATATTGTAGATACCATTTACTGTTACTGTTGCGCCAGTTGCATTAATACTTGTATTGGTAGATTGAGTCAAAGAAGATGTAGCATCAACTGACAAACTTGTACTGATTGCAATAATTGCAGCAGAACTATTTGCTAAAGTTACATTAGCTCCATTCTTCAATATAATCTGATCGTCAGATTCAGCAGGTACAGCAGTAAATGCTACTGTAGAGCCATCGAATGTTAGAATATCAGAAGATTGAGGTGAAGTTCTACTAGGTGTCCAGTTTGAAGCAGTTGCCCAGTTGTTATCGCTTGCACTTCCATTCCAAGAATATTTTAATGATCCTGGATTAACTAATGCAAAATATATGGCTGAACCAGCAGGAACTGCACTTGTACTTGTCAATGTTGGATATGAAACAGTGCCACCAAGATCTGCGTATGTACCTGATTGTGTTGTTGAATAAGCCACTGAGTTGTCTTGTTTAGCAGCAGCCAAAGCACTAGTAAGCTTTACCGAGCCAGCACCATTAAAACTACCTGTTGCAATTAAACTCCAAAATTCACTTTTATTCAAAGCAGTTAATGAACCAGGATCTCCTCCACAATCAGAATTATTAGCCGTAACAGTAATAACTGATGAAGAAGCTCCAACAGTGGGACTAGTAAGTACTAAACCATAGAAATTACCACCAGCACCAATTGGGAAATTCTTTGCACCAGCAGTATTATAATTTGAAGGAAGACTTAAAGCCAATGGCCCATTGATGTATGAAGTGATACTTCCTACAGGTAAAGTTGCAGCACTACCTGCTGTTAAAATGTTTGTAGAAGTAGTTGTTAATGCACCAGAAGTAAGGGAAAGAGTACCCGTTAAAGTAATTGGCGTATTCAAGGTTACACCTGCACTGTTATTAATAGTTAAGTTACTGAATGTATTGTTGGTAAAAGTAGAAGCCGCAATTGTTTGTGCAACAGAACCATTAAAAACTACAACTGAACTACTGTTTGTTGTGGCATCAATCAAACCGCTACCAGCAGTTATCGAACCTTTTAATGTTAATGTATTAGCACCAACAGACAATGTTCCACTTGTAAGTGTAAGCGTACCAGGAATTGAAAGGTTGCTTAATACAGTTGCTCCAGAACTATTGCTAACATTAATTCCTACAACAGATAATACAGAAGTACCAGCAGTTATTGTTTGTACTCCACTTGTTCCACTTAAAATGATTGTACCAGTAGAGCTATTGGCTGTTGAACTTGTTATTGTTCCAGCAGCTGCACTAAAATTTCCTTTTACAATCAACTGTGCTGTAGAGGCAACACCAGGATTATTGGATAGAATATAAGAAGAAGTTCCTATTGAATTATCAATAGAGAAATTACCTGTAACAGTAACTGCCCTTATACCTGCAGAGCCTTGACCATTAACCCCATAAACAGTCCCCCCGTGTTGAACATAGTTTGCCACAGTTTGCCCTGCTGAAGAAAACATCATTTGTAAAAAGCTAGACCCAGTATTATTAACTGTAAACGTTCCATTAATTACTGGAGTAGCTCCAAGAGTTGAACCAACACTTTGACCGGCATTCTGCCAAGTAAGATTATAGAATGTTTGTCCAAAACCAGTAGGAAACGTAGAAGTGGTACCTGTAACCTTAACCGTTGAAGCTCCGCTTGAAGTCCAAGAAGCAGTTGGGATGGTACCAGCATTTACATTATGGGTATATGTTCCACTATTTGTAAAGAATAAGGATGAAGCACTAATACCAGAAAGTGTACCACCATTATTTGACAAATTAGCAGAAGAACCGCTTACTGTGATAGTTCCTGTTCCAGCAATAGCTAATGTGCCACCTGTGTTCACATTAAGTGTACCACTAATAGTAGCAGGAGATTGATCGCCCACGGTAAATGTTCCTGCATTAATGGTGATAGTACCACTACTTGTAACAACTCCTGTTGTAGATAATATATTAGCGTTTGTTGATTGCGTTAGGGTTGATGTGGCATCCACAGTTAAGTTACCTGTAAATGTCAACGTTGCAGAAGAACCACTAGCAAATGTTACACTAGCACCATTTTTAATGGTAATGTCATCGTCTGATTCAGTTGGTAATGAAGTAAAAGTTATAGTTGAACCATCAAATACTAACACATCAGAAGCCGCAGGGGTTGTTCTTGTTGGATTCCAGTTAGTAGCCGTTGCCCAGTTATTATCGCTTGCAGTACCTGTCCAAGTGTAACTTAAAGCACCAGGATTTTGCAATGCAAAGAATAAAGTAGCTCCCGCAGGTACAGCACTTGTACTTGTTAAAGCAGGATAAGCAACTGTTGCACCTAATGATGTGTATGCACCAGTTTGGGTAGTTGAATAAGCTACTGCATTATCTTGTTTTGCAGAAGATGAAGCACTGGAAAGTTTTACAGAAGCTGCTCCATTAAAATTACCAGTTGCTGTCAAACTCCAATATTCAGTTGCATTCAAAGCCAAAGGTGCTGTAACAGACCCACCTGAGCTAGTATTAAACGCTGTTACTGAGATTACAGAAGCAGATGCACCAACAGTAGGATTAGTTAATACAACCCCATAATATCCACTAGCTCCAACAGGGAAGTTCTTAGCACCAGCAGTACTATAATTTGCTGGAAGACTCCAAGCAAATGGTCCGTTTATATAAGAAGATGAACTTCCCACAGGCACGGTAGCTGAACTACTAGCTGTTAAAATATTAGTTGAAGTTGTTGATAAAACACCTGATGTTAGGGTTAAAGTGCCAGTCAATGAAAGTGGTGTATTTAAAGTTACACCTGTACTATTATTGATTGTTAGGTTACTAACTGTTGCACTTGTGAAAGTAGAAGCAGCAATGCTTTGAGCAGCAGACCCATTATAAGCCACCGCTGAACTTGCATTTGTAGTGGCATCGATCAAACCAGATCCCACAGAAACTGCACCTTTTACAGTTAAGGTATTAGCACCAACTGATAAAGTACCACTAGTTAATGTTAGCGTTCCAGGAACTGTTAAGCTACTAGATAAAGAGACTCCTGCCGTGTTGCTAACCGTTACACCTACAACGTTTAATACTGCAGAAGAACCAACATTAACAGTTTGCGCACCACCAGTACCATTGAATCTGATTTCACCAGTTGAACTATTTAAAGTAGAAGTAGTAATTGATGCACCAGAAGCAACACTAAAATTACCAGCAACAAACAATTGTGCAGTAGAAGTAACGTTTGGTGCATTTGAAAGTGTATAAGTAGAAGTTGAAACTGTATTATCAATTGTGAAACTTCCTGTTACGGTAACAGTTCTAGCACCTGCTGATCCTTGCCCGCTAACACCAAAAACAGACCCACCATGTTGAACATAGTTGGCAATTGTTTGACCTGGTGAAGAAGAAATAATTTGCAGTGTACTTGAACCAGTATTATTAACTGTTAAAGTTCCACTAGCATTCATTGTTGGAGATGCCCCAGAAGCTCCAAGAGTAACTGCTCCTGTTTGACTAGCACATGTCCATGTGATGTTATAGAAAGTCTGATTTAAATTGGTTGGAACAGTTGTAGTAACCCCAGTAATTAATACTGTTGAAGCACCACTTGAAGCCCAAGTACCCGTAGGTATTGAACCGGCATTAATATTATGATTATAAGTTGCTCCACTAACAAACAATAAATTAGCAGCTACACCACCTGTACTAATTGTACCACCACCATTTCTGAGGATAGCAGTGCTACCACTTACTGTTGTAACACCAGTTGTGGTGTATGTTCCAGCATTAACATTAAATACCCCATTAAGGGTTGTTGTTGCACCAGAACTTAAAGTGATACTCGTATTAGTAGATTCTGTAAGTGTAGAGGTTGCATCTACAGAAAGACTATTAGTAATAGTTAAGGCTGCCGATGCACCACTCGCTAACGTAACATTGGCTCCATTTTGAATTAACAATTGAGCAAATGATTGTGTACTTGGTAATGTAGTTAACGAAGGACTTGCCACTGTTGATCCATTAAAAATCAAAACATCTGTAGAAGCAGGGGTAGATCTGGATGGACTCCAGTTGCCAGCCGTAGACCAGTTATTGTCTCCAGCACCACCTGTCCAAGTGTAAGAAGTAAACACTGTAAGCGAAAATGCAGCAGTTGCAGTGCAACCAGAAGAAGCTAATGACCCAGTTAAAGTACCTGTATAGTTTCCGGCGGCAACTCCATTAGGAATGGCAATAGCCAAATTGCCAGAATTTGCAAAAGCATTGGATGTGGATGAAACATTACTAAATCCTGCTGTAATAGCACCTGCACCGTAAGTAATAGAATATCCATCAGGACTATTAAAAGAGGAATAAGCCAAGTTAGTACTTGTAGTGCCCAAACTAACTGCAGGAGAATTAGTCACACTTAGGGTTATTCCCGTTTGTGCAGGAAGTGTTGTGGTATTGTTGCTTCCTAAGATCATACCCGTAGAACCGATAGAAATGCCTAGGATAGCCAAAGAGTAACCTGCTGTAGAGGTTGGAAGTGTAAACGTAGCATTCCCTGAAGCATCCGTAACAACTGAGACAAAAGAGGTAGAACCTGCATTTATTTTATAAGTTATTACATTGGTAGTACTTGGTACTAACCCATTCAAAATGACCGTATTTCCAGTACAACCATTCGTTACAGAAGTTATCCCACCATAAGTAGGAACAACAGAAGAGTTTCCGCTAATATTTGTGGCAACTGTTGCTGCATTAGCAGTTCTCACACGATAGTAATAAGTAGTACCGGAAGTTAAACCAGACACTGCTTGATTTGTACTACCAGCAGAAACAGTTAAATTATTATATCCAGAAACAAAAGAAGAAAAAGTAGAACTAGATGAAACATCAAATCGATAACTGGTTGTTACACCTGTTGTACCAGAAACAGCACCCCAATTGGCATTAAAACCTGTAGGTGCACCATTAGTTCCGGCAAATGTATTTGGATTGGTAAAAGTAGGTGCAGTAGGAATTGGGTCAATTAATAGATTGGTTAAAGAGAAAGTTTGGATGCCCCCACCATGCTGAATAGCAAAGTTTTGTAGGGCAACACCTGCTGTTGTTGCAGCAGCTGCTGTAACATCTCGTGTAGTATTTAACCATAAATCGTAAGTACCTGTAGCCACCGAATAACTATTTCCATCAGGAGCGGTGTAGTTAAGCGTAACCCCACTATTGTTTATTACCCAAGTAATAGGGATAGCAGTATTTAAAGATTGTGATGTATTGTTAGATACACCCCATTTAGCGTTTGTACTATTTGTTTGGATTACAAATTGAGAGTTGACAGTTGAAGCTGTCTGAACTGGTGAACCCAATCCAAAAGAAGTTGTATAACTAGAAGTATGAAATCCAGAACCCACCAAAAAGGTAACTGCTGCCGCAGTGCCACTACTTACTGAAGTAAAATTCAGAGTAGCCCTAACAATTAAACTTGTTGGGGCTGTTGCAGCAAGGTTTGTAACTCTAACAAGTTCACCAGTAATGCCGGTAGTTGTTTTTGCCCAAGTTAAATTGCCTGCATTGCTTGTTAGTGTTTGAGCACTAGCAGTGGCATTCACACCAACAGCAGCAAAATCAAATTGAGCATTAGTTGTTGTTCCATTTCCATTGTTAAAGTAAGTGTTACTTGTTGCACTTGTAGGTACAACACTAACAGTAGACCCCGTAGTAGGATTTGTAAAAACCTGTGCAGGAGAAAGTGCTGTAGTAAACTGCTGTTGCATCAATTGTGCATTAGCATCCGAAAAACTTAAAGCACTGATTAAAAATGCCAAAAGAAAACAAACAAAACGTTGTTTTTTGGGTAGGCAATCCGAGTTCTCTTTCCTATCACTAAGAGAGAGCGGGATTGTACTGGCTTGCGTTAAAAATTTGTTCATACAGTAACCGTTTTAAATTGTGATGATTATGGCACACTCATAAGAGCATACTTATTTTAAAGAAATATAAAAGAGAAGAAACTTCTTTCACTCTGGCAGCAATACACTTGTTTGTTTAAACTAAATTTTCTCATGGCAAAAAATATATAGCATTAATCGGGGGCAAAACTATCAAAACTGCCCCCCAGTGTATAGTCACAGTTGAATGAATTAGTAGCATAAATGTTTAGAAAATTGAACGAACGGCTATTTAGGTAGCTCGTCTATCAATAAATCTGACAACGTAAATGAGTCCATACCACCAGCCATTTCAATAGCAAAATTGTTCAACGCAACACCACTTGTTGTTGCTGCACCACCTGCTATATCTCTTGCAGCATCTAACCACAAATCGAAAGTTCCATTTGCAAGAGTGTATATCTTTCCATCAGGTGCGGTATATTTCAATGCAGCCCCACTATTATTAATCACCCAAGTAATAGGTACATCATTATTAATGTAGTTAGCTGAATTATTGGTCACACCCCATTTGCCATTATTACTATTTGTCTGAATAACAAACTGCGAATTAACGTTGGTGGATTTTTGAACAGGATAGCCAAGCCCATAATTCTTGGTATAATCGGCACCATGAAAACCAGATCCTACTGAAAAGGTAACGGCCTTATTAGAACCATTTGTTATGGCCGAAAAATTTAATGTGGCCTTAACTACTAAACTTTTTGGAGCAGTTGCTGCAAAATTGGTTACCCTACAAACCTCTCCAATTACTCCAGTTGTCGTTTTGTTCCAGCTAAAACCACCCGCATTACTTGTCAACGTTAATGCACCATCTTCTGGGTTTGAGGAAACTGCTGCAAAATCGAATTGAGATTTGGATGGGTTTCCATTATTAAAATAAGCATCAGTACTACTGCCAGTATAAACCACATTGCCATTTGTACTATTTGTAAAAATGGAACCCGCAGCTTTTTCAAACTTCTGTTGTAACAACTGAGCATGTACAACAGTAAGATTGAATGCACCAACCATAATAATAGACAGGATTAATGGAATGGATTTTTTCATTTTTCTTTTAAAACAAATACCTCTAAGTGGATTAACACTAAGCAACTGTTTTTGACTGGCAATGTTGAATCGTTTGTTCATTTTTTTTAATTTTAATTGTGATGATAATTGTATGCATAGTAAGCATACTGTTTGAGAAAAATATTTATGATGGAATCTTGCAGATTCATATAGCCTATACAATCGTGTAAATAAAAAAATCATCAAATGGCATCTTCTTAATTAAAGTATTTGATGGAACGAAAGTATTTATGTTGACACCCTGCAATTGGTCACTCTTGATTAAATTAATAGCATAAATGTTTAGATGGCTATTTTATCATTAAAATAGTGGTATTATAGCATAATTAAATGCTCAACATGAAAAAAGCGATTGATTCATCAAGAAAAAAAGAATATCGATTAGTATTGAAAGTATTGTCACAAAACTCAAGGTAAGTTGATATTGACTCTTTGATAGCTGACATTTGGTAAAATACAACCAACATTGACGCAATGAGAGTTGACATTTGGTAAAAGACAGCCAACATTGAAGCAATGAGAGCTGACATTTGGTAAAAGACAGCCAACATCGACTCAATGAGAGCTGACATTTGGTAAAAGACAGCCAACATCGACTCAATGAGAGTTGACATTTGGTAAAAGACAGCCAACATTGAAGCAATGAGAGCTGACATTTGGCAAAAGACAGCCAACATCGACTCAATGAGAGCTGACAACGGGTTTATTATTGACTTTTTTGTTTAACTTTTACTATTTCATATATCTGATTTCACTAAGACATTATTTTCGCAGCGTATAAGTCAGAAAAAATTGACGTTGCTGCCTAATTAGATTCACGATTAAGATTAGCTTACTAACATATAATTGCATACCAATGAAAAATAAAATACTCCTGTTTTTTTTAATTTCACTCCCATGGCTTGCCCAAGCCCAAAAAAGCGACTGGAATTTTATTAATTTCAGCAGTAAGGATGGCGTATCCTCAAACACTATTAATGCTATCATCAAGGACAGGCTAGGTTATATGTGGTATGCCACAGAAGATGGACTGAATAGATTTGATGGAATTAGTTTTTCTGTTTACAGGCATAATGCCGCAGACACTTCAAGCATTAAAGCCAATCAGATTTTAGCACTTTATGAAGACCCCTCAGGCAATTTATGGATTGGCAGTAACAGAGGGTTATCATTATATGACAGAAAACAAGATGCTTTCCACAATTATGAGGTTACAAAAGGCAGTGCTGCTCGTTCAATTTGTTCGGATGGGGCTGGCGGTTTGTGGATAGGTAGTTATTCGGGGCTTTTCGAATTTAATCCTTCCACTGGCATTTCGAAATGTTACACTTCTAAGAATGGGACAAATGGTCACCTTATTTCAAATACCATTACCTGTGTTTTTCAGGATAGTCGTCATCGAAAATGGGCTGGCACCGATTTGGGGCTTCAACTTTATCAACCAGCAACAGATAATTTTCGATTATTCGCTAAAACAAATTCTGATTCATCAATTAGTGATAACTCCATAAAATCTATTGCAGAAGACAAACAAGGTAATTTACTAGTAGGCACTAGCGATGGAGGATTGAATATTTTGTTGCCTGATGGAAACAGCTTTAAAAGCTTTAAAAGCATCGACAACCAACCCAATACCCTGAGTAGTAACCGTATTTATAGCATTGCACAAGAAAGTAATGGTAAGATCTGGTTAGGAACAGAAAATGGGCTAAACATATTTGACCCTAAAACTGCATCTGTTCAAAGGGTTAATGAGGATGTGCGATATAGATATGGTCTTAAAGGAAAATCTGTTAGGTGTATTTATATTGATAAAAATGGCATCTACTGGATTGGCACTTACCAGAGTGGTATAAATAAATATGACAGAAACCTTACTTTTTTTAATCTTATTCAAAGTAGCCAATTAGACCCAATGGGTTTAAGTGCACCTAAAGTAACCTCATTTGCTGAGGCAGAGTCGGGCAATTTATATATCGGCACAGATGGAGGAGGCTTAAATTTATACAATCCCAATTCTGGTCTATTTCAACACATTTCAATAGATGCCAGTAGTTCAAAGCCACTCAGTGTTATGGCACTAGAACCTGTAGGCAATGAATTATGGATTGGTACGTATATGCGTGGCATTTATGTGCTGAACACAAAAAGCGGTGCAATAAAACACTACACGAAAGAGGATGGCAATTCAGGTTTGTCTAGCGATGATATTTTTTGTATAAAAAAGGATAAGACTGGGAATATATGGATTGGAACAAACGGGAAAGGAGTAGATTTATATAGTGCGAACACAGGAAAATTCCAGCCCTTTATTAGCTATTTGCCAGAATCTAAGCCATTAATAAGTAGTTATATCCGATCTATAGAAACTGACAGTTTGGGTAATGTTTGGATAGGAACGTTAGGCAATGGCCTTGCAGTATTTAATCAAGCATCAAAATATTTTAAAATATATACACCCATTAATACGGGTTTGCCTTTGGATGATGCACAAACACTCTTGCCACTAAATAACGGCATTGTCTGGGTAGGAACAAGGGGTAATGGACTTTGCCGAATTGACTATAAAAACAACAACTTTACAAACCTTGCCGAAACACAAGGATTGGCAAACACCATGATTTACAGAATCCTTGAAGATAATGGTGGCAAAATTTGGATTAGTACTAATAAAGGAATTAGTTTTTATGACCCTACTAAAAAAGCGTTTAAAAACTTTACGACTAATAATGGATTGCAAGGAAATTCATTTAACCTAGGATCGGGCTTAAAGACAACTAATGGTAAGTTGTACTTCGGTGGACTGGAAGGTTTCAATTATTTTATGCCTTCTGCTTTAAACTATGATAAGAACGTGCCTACGGTGGTTTTTACAGACTTAAAAGTAGATTATCAACGTGTGCAACCTGGTCAAAATGCGGCAATTCAGGAAGACATTTCAGTGGCAAAAGAAATTCATCTGAATTATAAGCAAAGTTTTTCTATTGAATTTGCTGCACTTGATTACACCATTTCCAACGAATGCCAATACCAATATAAACTAGAAGGTTTTGATAAATCATGGAATATTATTGGCGATGCAAGATCGGCGGTGTTTACCAATCTTGACCCAGGAAAATATACTTTGAAAGTAAAAGCGTTTAATCCGAACAGTTCTTGGACAACTGAGGCAGCAATAATTACTATCTATATTAAACCTCCTTTTTGGCTTACTCCTTTTGCTTACTTTTTATATTTTGCTTTCATAGGTGGCGTGCTATGGGCTGCGAGGTCTCGTGCCATAAAAAAACTACACAAAAAGTTTGCAGACGAACAAGAACGCCAAAAAGTTAAACAACTTTTGGAAGATGAAAGACGAGAAGCTGAACGTCAACGTGCATTTGACCAAGTGAAAATTAAGTTCCTCACAAACTTAAGTCACGAGTTTAGAACGCCGATTTCGTTGATTGTTGGCCCTGTAGAAACGCTGCTAAACCAAGAGAAGAACCAAGAAAAAATAGACCAACTATCAATGGTTAAAAGAAATGCGAGGCGGTTACTAAACCTTGTTAACCAATTGCTGGATTTTAGAAAGCTGGAAGAGAAAGAAGTTATTTTGAACACAACAGAAGATGATTTTATTGCTTTCGTTAAAGAAGTAGCAGAATCATTCAGAGACTTTGCAGATCGCAGACATATAAAATTCATTTTCCTAAGCCATATTGATAGCTATTATACAGCATTTGATAAGGACAAAATTGAACGCATTTTATTTAATTTATTAAGTAATGCCTTCAAATTTACTGGGCAAGATGGGCAAATAACTTTAGAAGTACACAAGGTTGTTAGCAAAAATGAAATTGTATTGAGCGTTGCCGACACTGGAATAGGAATGACCCAAGAAGAGCAAGACAAAATATTTGACCAATTCTTTCAGGCAAAAAGTCATGCAAGCATTATGAACCAAGGAACAGGCATCGGGCTTTCTATTACTAAAGAATTTGTGCGACTACATGAAGGCTTAATAAGTGTTGAAAGCACGTATGGCAAGGGAAGTATTTTTAATGTTAGCCTACCATTAGCTCCAATAAACAAACCTGTCATTACCACCCAAGAAGATCAATCAGAAGCGAATGAAACGGTAAATTTAGAAGTAGTAACAATAAACGAATCAGAAAAAGAAGAAGCTACTATAGGAGATCAACATACCTTATTAATAGTGGAGGATAATGATGATTTTCGTTCGTATTTAAAAGATAGTTTGAAGCCTTTCTATAAAGTTATTGAGGCCGCTGATGGCAAGGACGGATGGAACAAAGTGCTATCGAGCCACCCTCATGTGATTGTTAGTGATATTAGTATGCCTTATATGGACGGCATAGAGTTGAGCAATAAGATAAAGGCAGATAAAAGGACTTGTCATATACCTATTATATTATTAACGGCACTGACTGGGCATGATGACCAATTGAAAGGATTGAAAACAGGAGCAAGCGATTACCTTACTAAACCATTTAATGCCGAGATACTACGTTTTAAGATTAATAACCTTATTCAGCTAAATCAAAGCCTAAAAGAAACCTATAGCAGAAGGGTTAATGTGGAAACTGCCCCTGTGGTTATGCAGTCGGAAAATGAAAAATTACTTTTGAAGATTACTCAATACATCGAAGAAAACATTGACAATGATAAACTGTCTGTTGAAGAACTTAGCAAGCATGTTTTTATGAGTAGGGGAACATTGTATAATAAACTATTAGACCTCACTGGCGAAACTCCCGTGGAATTTATACGCTCTGTGAAGCTGAACAAAGCAGCAGCATTGCTAGAAAATACTGATATGAAAATGGCACAAATTGCTTACACAGTCGGTTTTTCTACAGCAAACTATTTTACAAGGGCATTTAAAGCCAAATTCAATATGCTGCCAACTGAATATGCAGAAGCGAAAAAGAAAGGAAGCAAAGTTGAAAGTTGAACGTTAAAGGTCGAAAGTTAATAGTTTGAAAGTTGTTAATTAAAAGCATGAAATTTTATATGGTAAGTTGGCTAAAGGTTAAGAACAATTCAGTTGACTAAGATTGTTTCTAAAACTAATTACTTCCTTAATTACACATTTTGCTTTTTATTGTCGGAAATTAAATAACGACCTATTTGAACCAGCATTTTAGTCAAAACAAAATGAGCAATTTTCAAGTCAATGTTGTTCCCTTTTGACTTATTACTTACTAATATTTATCGGAATGTTTATCATACTCACCTCGCCTTGCAGAATAGTTGCATTGAGCACGATGAAGAAGTTCGGCTTGTGCTTCTTCTATATTCAACTTTTTTCCTTGCCAAATTTCGATAGCTGGCTGTTGAATTGCTCTCGCATAAGAAAAGGTTAAAGGCCAAGGCAGTTTAGATTTATACTTTTTATTCATAGCATTCAAATTAGCAGAAGCTAATTGACAGGATTGACCACCAGATAAAAATGCAATACCTGCAACAGCTGCCGGAACCGATTGAAGCAAACAATTTATAGTTGCATCAGCAACTTCATTAATTGAGGCTTGAACAGAACATTCTAAACCAGATATAACCATATTTGGTTTTAGGATTATTCCTTCCAAAACAACCTTTTGTCTGTACAATTGATTAAATACTGAATGAAGAACTTCAGCTGTTACTTTTTTACATCTTTCTAAAGTATGGTGTCCATTCATGGTCACTTCTGGTTCAACAATTGGCACTAACCCTGCCTCTTGGCATAAAGCAGCATACCGAGCCAACAAATGTGCGTTTGCATCAATGCAACCACTAGTTGGAATACTATTACCAATAATTATTTCAGCACGCCATTTAGCAAAACGAATACCTTTTTGAGCATATATAGCCAACCTTTCTCGAAGACCATCAATACCTTCTGTAATTTTTTCCCCGTTATACCCTGCCAATTCTCTTTCGCCTCTATCCACCTTCACGCCTGGTATTATACCTGAATCAATAATATATTTTATGAAAGAGGTGCCATCCTGCCGCTCCTCTTTTGTTGTTTCATCACAAAGAATTACACTACTTATATAGTTGCTGAGGTGCGGTGTGGTTATAATTAACTCCCTATAATCTTTTCTAAAGCACTCTGTTTGAGGTATCCCAACCTCGGCAAAACGTTTATTGCAACTTATTGGGCTTTCATCAATTGCCAATATTCCTTTATGGTCTGCCACCATTGCCTTTGCAGTGCTTAACACATTATCAATAATCATTTCCTATTTTTTATCAATGCAAAGTTTAAAGCTATAAAAAAAGGGGAATTATAATATGATGTTTAAAAGTTGCATAATTATCATTTAAAGCGAATTTGAACACTTGATAATCTAGTTTTACGGACAATATAGTATGCTGTTTCAGTAATTATTTTATGATAACAACTACTTTCTTTTAGCAACAAAATACAGTTAAGTCATGCAAAAAATAATAACAATTACACTTAATCCGTCTTTGGATAAAGGAATTACAGTTAAAGAATTGGTAGCAGAAAAGAAATTGCAGTGTAGCATTCCTACGTTAGAACCTGGCGGAGGCGGAATTAACGTATCTCGTGCATTGGAACATTTAGGATGTAATTCATTGTCCTTATATATGTATGGAGGGTATACTGGAAATAAGCTGTATGACATGATGAATGCTACGGGTGTGGAATGTAGAGCTTTTAGAATTAATGGAGACACTCGCGAGAATATGATTGTAGTTGATAAGTTAACTAATGCTCAATATAGGTTTGGAATGACTAGTCCTACATTAACTGAAGAAGAATGGCAGCAACCACTAAGATTTTTAGAAGAAAATGTAGGCTTTGAATATGTTGTAGCAAGTGGAAGTTTACCAACAGGAGTTCCTATGGATTATTTTGGCAAAGTTGCAGCCATTGTTCATAAAAAAGGAGCAAAGCTAATTATTGACACCTCCGGAGAGGCATTGAAACATGCGGTTAAAGTAGGTGTGTACTTAATAAAACCCAATCTAACAGAACTTAGCAATCTAAATGAATTAGAAGAATTGAAAAAAGAGGAGATTATCTGTGCTGCAAAAAACATTATAAATGACCAAGGTAGTGAAGTAGTGGTTGTTTCGATGGGAGCCAATGGGGCGATATTAGTATCTGCCAATGAGACAATTAGCCTCCCAGCCCCTACTTTAAAATTAAAAAGTACCGTTGGTGCGGGTGACAGTATGGTGGCAGGACTAGTGCTAGGCATTACTAGAAATTATGATTGGACGGATACACTAAAACTCGGAATTGCTTGCGGATCGGCAGCAACTATGAATGAAGGAACAGCATTATGCAAAAAAAATGATGTGGAAGATTTGTTTAAAAGGATTTAAAAGTTCTTTTTAAACGAGAAAAACGGAGGTTTTATTTTTCTAGCTATATAGTCAAGAAAAATTAGATCATAGCTTCATATACATCAGTTTAAGGTAATTAGAGCATTAGTCACTGTATCAATTTCATTTATAAGCACTCACAAAAATGAGGGTTAATATTTGAATTTTTACATGCAAAATCGAATTTTAGGGTTCATAAAAGTTATTCGCTATATATCACCAGAACCTATCTTTTTAGGGTTTTCCCTACAAAACATTTAAATCAAGCGAACCTATATATACTCAACTTTATGTTACGACTTTAAGATATTTTACGATGAAGTGACTTTGATTCGTGAACTTAAAATCTCCATTGTGGGAAAATGTATCCTGTTTTGGGTCTATATTTTGAAATTCTAATAGCAAATGGAGACAATTGTACTCAGATTTCCGAAATCTAGTAATAATCGAACAGAATTATGCCTAGATAGTGGCCGTCTGGACATAATTGTATTCATTTCATGCTAGAATTCGAAAATCTGAGCATAAACGCATGTGCGGCAACCTAGAAAGTGACTTTCTGAACATAATTGTACTCGTGGCAAGCTAGAAAGTGACTTTTTAAAGTTTATCAAGATATAAATGGCGATAAAATTAGTATAACGTTATTTTTAAAGCTACTATACAAAGATGCCTGTTCTGATTGAAATGAAGGAAAACACAAAAACATAATGTCCATTACTTTTCTTTTAGGCAAAACAGTTCTGAATCGAAATGCTTAGTGATAAAATAGGACATGCCATAAAGTTCAAACTATCAATACAATAGAAATATTATAGGCTAAATAAATACTAACTAAACTGAAAGCTATGAATAATGCAAATAGTTAAATTGATTGTGTAATAACCAATCACCCCTTACCAACCACCTTTACAATGTGAAAAATTATTCACAATTAAAACATTTAATAATGAATACTACAGAACTAGAAGGCAATTGGAATGAACAAAAAGGGAAACTAAAACAACAATTTGCACAATTAACAGACAATGACTTATTGTTTTTGGAAGGAACCAAAGATGAAATGCTGGGCAAACTGCAAATAAAGCTCGGTAAGTCGAAAGAGGAATTGTTTAAAATAATTTCTGAGCTTTAGTTAAGTCCAACTATCAAATTGCAATTGGTGGTTGTAGGTCATCATTGACACTTAAAAAAAACAAAATCAACACATCATCCTCCCCATTGAAAGGCAAATAGAAGCTTAAATTCTGAAAGAATAATACCAAATGGGGAACATGGATTAGTGAATTAAACAGAGGTTTATTTTGATAAAACTATCTAAATGAAACACATTTTTTAACAATTAAGCATTCAAAATGAAAAAGACAGTTTTAATAATAGCTATTACATCAATAGCTATTGCTTCAGTAAATTATGGTTGTAAAACATCATCTGAAAAAGTAGATGATGCTCAAATTAAAGTAATGGACGCTAAAACAGATTTAAAAACTGTTCAGAAAGATTCGTTAACAGACGCTCAGAAAGCTGCAAACGTTGAGCAATGGAAAATCTTTAGAAATGAGAGTCAAGTAAAAATTAAAAACAATGAAATTCGTATTAGTGCGTTGAAAATTAAAATCAAAAATGAGGGCGTAGATTATAATTCTGAAAAAGCAAAAAGAATTGATTCTCTTGAAATAAAAAACAAGGAATTGGCGATTAGAATGGAAAACTACGAAAAAGGAAAAAGTGACTGGGAAACATTTAAACTTGATTTCACCAGAGACATAGACGGTTTAGGTGAGTCTCTTAAAAACTTTACAGTAAGGAATAAGGGGAAATAAGACTTTGCAATAGGGCAGGATATATTCTGCCCTGTGTTTTTAGTCATTTATATTAATCAATAAATTAATTGTCATGGAATCTGGAGAAATGGAGAAAGAAAAAGCATTTATAACAGTTGAGATTATTGAATATATCGCTAATTCTATAGTGATAAAGACAATTCTAAAAAAGTCTACAGGCAATATCAGTGTTATGTCTGTTGACACAGGTGAGGGTTTAACAGAAAAAACAAGCCCTTTCGATACTTTTGCACAGGTGATTGATGGAAAAGTAGAACTTGTAATTGCCGAAAAAATGCACTTGTTGAAAACAGGGGATTCAATTATTATCCCAGCACACACCCCCAATCATATCAAACCAGATGGAAGGTTTAAAATGATTCTGACCGTAATCAAAAGTGGTTATGAATGATTGTTCCTAAACAGACATACTCTAAACCTATTTCAGACAACATAGTGAGCATAATTACCACTAGGTATTTTACAACTATACTGTAATAATTTCACTTATTGATACAAATATTGCGAGTTTTTTACATGAAGACTAGCAATTAAGTTGTTAAGGATGTTATAAGCAAAGCACCCTAAACAATATCAATCCTACAACCTAGGGCGACTTTCTTTTAAATAATAATTATTAAACGATGAGAAAAATTATACTACTATCATGTATATGCATGGCATTTACATTGATTACAAATGCACAAACAGAGGACAAAAAGTGGAGTATTGGATTAAATGCAGGTGTATCACAATCGAATGGAGGTATAGGCAACGATTTCTACAAAACTAATCTGAGTTTAAATGACCTTAATTATCTGGGAAGCGTATCGCTTTCAAGGTATCTAACAACACATTTTGATGTTTCAATAACAGCCTCCAAAGGAAAGGTGGGAAATAAGAGTGATAAAGGAACTTTTTCAAGTGGGTTTACCGCAGCGTTATTAGATTTCAGGTTTAATATAATGGGACCTAAATCATTTATAAGACCCTACATATTTATTGGAGGCGGTGCAGTTTTGTTTGACAAGAACTTAGCAATTTCTGATAAATCGGTTGATTACATAGCACCAGATGGAGGTGTTGGTATCAATGTAAGATTGAGTCCTTATGTAGGCTTTAATATTCAGGAAGCTTATTTATACTCAAACAATAGTAAAAGAGACGGAATAAATACAACGAGTAATGATGCCTATCTTTTTCACACAGTTGGTCTCACTTTCAATTTTGGAAAGAAAAAAGATGCTGACAATGACGGAATATCTGACTATAAAGACAAATGTCCTAACACCCCTTCCGGTGTAATGGTTGATAAAAATGGGTGTCCATTAGATAAAGACAATGATGGAGTGGCCGATTATTTAGATGCTTGCCCGGATATGGCAGGAACTATTACATTAAAAGGATGTCCAGATAAAGATGGTGATGGAGTGGCCGATAAGGATGACCGCTGCCCAGATGTTGCTGGACTAGCAGCTCTTCAAGGTTGCCCAGACAGAGACGGTGATGGTATAGCAGATATAGATGATCGTTGCCCGGATATCCGAGGAACTGTGGGAATGAAGGGATGCCCAGACACTGATGCAGATGGAGTTGCCGACATTGATGACCAATGCCCAAATACGAAACTTGGATATAAGGTTGATGCAAAGGGTTGCCCTTTTGACAATGACAATGATGGGATTGTGAATGAAGAAGATCGTTGTCCAAGCCAAGCAGGTCCAACCAGTTTAAAAGGTTGTCCCGACACAGATGGAGACGGAGTTGCAGACATAGATGATCGATGCCCTACAATAAAAGGCACTATAAAGAATAAAGGATGTCCTGAAATTAGTCGAGAATCTATTAAAAGAATTACAGAGATCGGAAGTAAAGTATTTTTCGAAAACAATAGTGACAAACTAAAAGTTGCCTCATTGGTACAATTAGATGAATTAGCTTCTATACTTCACAAGTATGAAGCCGCTAACTTAATTATTGAAGGTTATACAGACAGCAAAGGAAGTGCTGAAATGAATTTAACATTGTCTCAAAAACGTACAGAATCCGTTAAGACCTATTTAATGGGCAAAGGAATCATGGAATCTAGACTAACAGCCACTGGATTTGGAGAAGCCACACCTATTTCAGACAACAAAACATCTATTGGTAGAGCAAAGAACAGAAGGGTAGAATTAAAAACTTCATACTAGGCAAATGTAATAAGATGCAGATAAAATGTAAAACAGGTACTGCAAAAAAGTGAATATTGCTCAATTTATTTGGGAAACATTACTTACTACTTAACTATTTCTAGCAAAATTTATCCTGTATTAGTATTAAAAGTTAATGTATGCGATACAAAACTTGATAACATAGATACAATATAGATACAATTGAAGTGTAATGAAATGTAGGTTGTTTTTTTAATACGGGCTGCTGGTCTCGGCAGCCCAATTTTTTAATATTTTAAAACTATTTGTATGATAGAACTTAAAAAAGAAGGAATCCTACTAAAAAAAACAAGTTTAGGTTTTGAGAATGAAGGTGTACTCAATCCCGCAGTTATAGATGATGGGGGAAATTTGCATTTGTTTTATAGAGCAGTTGCTAAAGGTAATTATTCAAGTATTGGATATTGCAAATTAACACATCCGTTGTTAGTTGGAGAGCGTGATGACGTGCCAATTATCTTTCCTCAATGCAGCTATGAAACTCATGGCGTCGAAGACCCTAGAATTACTAAAATTGACAACATATATTACTTAACATATACTGGCTATGATGGCGTTAATGCACTTGGAGTTTTAGCCATTTCAGAAGATTTAATTAACTGGCATAAAATAGGCGTAATTGTTCCTCAGATATCTTACGATGAGTTTATAAGACTAGCATCTGCAAAAGAAGTTCTAAATGAAAAATATGTCAGGTATAACAATCCGAGTCATTTATTAGAAAGAGAAGGTAAAAAAATTCTGCTTTGGGATAAAAATGTAATATTCTTCCCAAGGAAAATAAATGGCAAACTACACTTTCTTCACAGAGTGAAACCTGATATCCAACTGGTTTGTGTAAATGAATTAAAAGAGCTGACTACTGAGTTTTGGCAACATTATTTTTTGCATTTTCATCAAAACATTGTTCTTACGCCAAAATATGAACATGAAGTAAGTTATCTAGGTGGAGGCTGCCCTCCAATTGAAACTAAATATGGATGGTTACTAATTTATCATGGTGTACATGACACGTTGAAAGGCTATGTTTATTCTGCGTGTGCAGCATTATTAGACCTAGAAAACCCAATATTGGAGATTGCAAGATTGCCTTATGCATTATTTAAACCTGAAACAGAATGGGAACTTAATGGTGAAGTAAACAATGTATGCTTTCCAACAGGAGCTATTGTTAGAGAAGATATTCTATATATCTATTATGGTGCTGCAGATGAACAAATTGCATGCGCCTCATTGAGCCTATCTTCCTTATTATCAGAATTACTACTTTATACTAAAAACGATGAATAAAGACACAAGTTATCACGGAGAAATTGCAAGCAATAATGCAAAACTATTTCCAACAAATGGACACAACAATACCGAATCTACTAAGCAAACTTCGGCAAACCCAAACATAGATACTTTGCCAGAAATACTGTTTATAACTTCCTATCCTCCAAGAGAATGCGGCATTGCTACTTACTCACAAGATTTGATTTGCGCATTAAAAAATAAATTTAGCCACTCTTTCAAGGTGAGTATTTGCCCATTGGAATCGGAGAATGAAAAACATGATTATACCGAAGAAATTAAGTATACCCTTAATACCGATGTGCCTAATACCTTCAAAATTTTAGCTAAATCAATTAATGAAAATGATGCTATTAGGATAATAATGATTCAACATGAATTTGGTTTTTTTGCAAAAAACGGGAGTGAGTTTGATACATTTCTGGCTTCTATGGTGAAACCAATAGTTATTGTTTTTCATACGGTATTGCCAAAGCCAAGTAACGAATTAAAAGCACAAGTGAAACAAATTTGCAATATTGCTGAATCAGTAGTTGTTATGACACATTCTTCTGAAGAGATATTACTTAATGATTACAACATCACCCCCAATAAAATAACAGTCATCCCACATGGCACTCACTTGGTTTCACGATCAGATGTGGAACAATTAAAATTCAAATATAATCTAGCAGATAAAAAAATATTATCAACTTTTGGATTACTGAGTTCAGGCAAAAGCATTGAAACAACCTTAGCTGCATTGCCCAATATTATTGAACAATTTCCAGATGTTCTTTTTTTGGTAATAGGGAAAACACACCCATCTGTTATTAAGCAAGAAGGAGAAAAATACCGCAATTTGCTTGAAAATAGAGTTGCGAGTATGAACCTAGAACAGAACGTGAAATTCATCAACCATTTCTTGCCACTTAACGACTTATTAGAATACTTGCAATTAACTGACATTTATTTATTCACATCAAAAGACAGAACACAAGCAGTAAGTGGAACTTTCTCTTATGCTATAAGTTGTGGATGCCCAGTAATTTCAACACCTATTCCACATGCACGAGAAGTGTTAGGGGAGGACGCAGGAATAATAGTTGATTTTGAGAACCCAGAACAACTTTCAAATGCGGTAGTGAATTTATTGAAGAACTATACTTTGAGAAAAAACATTTCATCAAACGGTCTTCATAGGATGGCATCAACAGCTTGGGAAAACTCAGCTATTGCGCATGCAATGCTTTTTGAAAAAATTGGCACCAACCAAATTTGCTTAAACTACAACTCGCCCAAAATAAACCTAAACCATCTAAAAAAGATGACTACCAATTTTGGGATAATACAATTTGCAACCATTAGTCAACCAGATATAAATTCAGGTTATACGTTAGATGATAATGCAAGGGCAATGATTTCAATATGTCAACATTATGAGCTTACGAAAGATGCTTCAGACCTTGGATATATCAATAAATATTTTGAATTCATAAAATATTGTCTACAAAATGAAGGAAGTTTTTTAAATTATGTTGATAGTGAAGAGCAATTTACAGAACAGAACTATTCAACAAATTTGGAAGATGCGAATGGACGAGCAATCTGGGCTCTCGGTTATCTAATTTCAATAAGTTATCTAATACCGAAAGAATCAAAATTCATTATACAAGATGCAGAGGCTACACTAAAAAGAGCTTTAATCAATATTGAGAATATTCATTCTACAAGAGCCATGGCATTTATCATTAAGGGCATTTACTATAGCAACACATATAACTGGACAGAAGCTAATTCAGAAATTATAAGACACTTTGCTAATAGGTTGGTACAGATGTATAGACATGAATCAGTAACAGAATGGAGATGGTTTGAAAGTTATTTAACCTATGCAAACAGCATTTTACCAGAAGCTATGTTATGTGCTTGGTTGGCATCTGGCAACAGATTATATAAAGATATTGCCAAGTTAACCTTTGATTTTTTATTGACAAAAATATTTAAACATGGGAAAATACGAGTTATCTCAAACAAAGGGTGGATGAAAAAGAAAGAGACTGAAAATTCTACAAAGGAGAGTATTGGAGGCGAACAACCTATAGATGTAGCCTATACTATTATGGCATTAAGCAAATTTTTTGAGGTATTTAAAGATGTCATTTACAAACAGAAGATGGAAACTGCCTTTAATTGGTTTCTTGGAGCAAACCACCTCCATCAGATAATTTATAATCCTTGTACTGGTGGATGTTATGATGGGTTGGAAGAAAATTATGTAAATCTCAATCAAGGTGCGGAGTCCACCGTGAGTTATCTAATGGCTAGATTAACAATTGAAAAACATTTGAGACAGGATATGTTGACAAAAACGCCTAAGATACATAGCAAAGAAGTACATCAATTAGTGTAATCACTGAATTATATAATTGTTTCAAGCAAAGCTGTAACAACTTCTTTGTCTAGAGACATCACCTTTACACTTTAAAATATTAGCTTTCAATTCTATAAAAAAGCTGAAAAAAGACGTAATAAAATTAGAAAAATGAATAATCTCCTTTATACAATTGCAGTAGTAATGGTTATAATTTGGGCAATTGGCTTTTTTGCATACGGAGTGGGTGCGATTATCCATATTTTACTTGTAATTGCAATAATATCAATCCTTCTTAGATTCATACAAGGAAATAAAATTATTTAGAAGGGGTTTTTCTGGAGATAATTCTAGGTCATTAAAGTACATAAACTATATATAAAGTCAACACACAATAATTATGTTGCATTATGACCAATTTATTTTAACCGAATTCCCTTTATCGTCCAATAATAAAAACAGATAGACGAATAAATGATAAATTAAAGTTGAAAAAGTAAAAAAGTAAGATTATGAAATCAAGTAAGGTTCTTTTAGGAGTAATGGCAGGCTTTGCCACAGGTGCATTAGTTGGTATACTGTTTGCCCCAAAAAAAGGGAGTAAAACAAGAAAGTTGATTGCCAGTACTGGTGAAGAGTATGCAGATGCTTTGAAAGGCAAAATCAATTCTCTCTTGGAAGGAATGAACGAACAATGTTCAAACTTCTGTAAAGAAGCTGAAATATTAATCACTACAGGAAAAATTAAATTCCAGGAAGTAAAAGATGAAATTGAGAAAGAAAGCGTATAAAGATTACCACTCTTTAATTGTAGAGATTTAGAAAATTTCTACAATTAAAGAGTGGTAATCTTTAGCAGGTATTCATACAGATTTTTCGGATATTAATCAAAACATTTCGTGAAAACTTAGAACGTTCGTAAAATTTGCACCCTTTATCATCAAGAACTTTTTCTCCACAACTAATAATGCAATAATAATTAGAAGCTTTAGTTATTTAAATGGTTATTTTACTACAAATGAGCATAATGAAGATTCACATTAAATATATGGTTAGCATTCGCTGCAAAATTTTTGTTGCTAATGAGCTAACCAGACTTGGACTAGAATACAATAAAATTGAATTGGGAGAGGTAGAATTAAAAAAAGACATTACTGAAAACCAAATTGAACAAGTAAAAATTGCCTTTGAATGTGTGGGTTTAAAATTGATATTTAATAAAAAAGAAATAATTGTAGAAAAAATAAAAGGAATAATTGTAGAGATGTATCACTATTTAAATGAACCATCCCTTTTAAACTTCTCTGATTTTTTGCAAGAACGACTTCAGTACGACTACAATTACCTAGCCTGCATATTTTCCGAAACAGTGGGCTTAACAATTGAACATTATATTATAGCCCATAAAATTGAAAACATTAAAACACTAATATCCTATGACGACTTGAATTTGTTTGAAATTTCCTTAAAATTGAAATATAAAAACTCAGCTCATTTGTCAAATCAATTCAAACAAATCACTGGTCAAACACCTAGCTTTTACAAAGCAGTTAATAATAAAAAACATGAATTTTAACTACTCCGAAATCTACATAATTGATGCTTTTCCTATTAATAATCAGAAGTAGGTAAGATGAAGGCTAAATTTTTTGAATTAAAATATTCGCTGGCATTGACTGGCCTTTTTTCAAACTTCACATATAATAACTATATTCTCAATTTATTATGCCAAATCAAAATGAAAAAAAACATAGTTATCAAGATTATAAAGTTTTGGAAGATACTTGGACCAGGATTGATTACAGGAGCAAGCGATGATGACCCATCTGGCATTGCAACATACTCTCAAGCAGGGGCTGCATACGGATTAGCTACATTATGGACTGCACTTATAACATTCCCATTAATGGCGTCCATTCAAGAAATGTGTGCTAGGATTGGCTTAGTTACTTCTCAAGGATTAACTGGAGTTATAAAAGAAAATTATTCAAAATTTATCCTTTACCTCATGCTATTATTTAGCTTCCCAGCCATTATATTGAATATTAGTGCAGATATAGCAGGCATGGGAGCTGTGAGCAATCTATTATTTCCATCAATTAATGCAGCATATTTTTGTGTGGGATTCACAACACTTCTCATTTTATCAATTGTATTCTTGCCATATTACAAACTAGCTGGTATTTTGAAATACCTATGTACATTTCTGTTGGTTTACATAATTGTTCCCTTTTTATATAAACAAAACTGGAGTATTGTGCTAAAAAAAGCTATTGTACCTACAATTAAATTCGACAAACCCTTTATAAACTTAATTGTTGCAATTCTTGGAACAACAATATCACCTTATCTTTTCTTTTGGCAGGCAACGATGGAAGTAGAAGAAATGAGACTAAAGAAAACTCATCTAATACTTAATAAGAAGGTAATGAGAGCAATGAAACAGGATATTGACTTTGGAATGCTATTCTCCAACATTGTTATGTTCTTTATCATTCTTACCACAGGGACAGTGCTTTTCAATTCGGGGATACACCAAATAGACACGGTGGAACAAGCCGCAAAAGCATTGAAACCGCTGGCTGGAAATGCAGCATACGCCCTATTCTCAATAGGAGTAGTAGGAACAGGACTTTTAGCAATACCAGTTTTGAGTGGATCATTATCTTATATATTCACAGAAACATTCGGTTGGGAAGAAGGATTAAATAAGAAATTCAGGCAAGCAAAACCATTCTATATTATCATTATTTTTTCTTTAACAATAGGGTTACTTCTAAATTACATTGGCATCTCGCCAATAAAGGCCCTAATTTATTCAGCTGTTTTATATGGTTTAACCGCTCCTATTCTGATTGCTATAATCCTACATATTGCAAATAACAAAATGGTAATGGGAGACTATACCAATGGAAAAATATCAAACTTACTTGGTTTCACTACCCTCTTATTGATGACCATAGCTGCTGTCGGATTAATTTATATGCAGCTATTCAATTAGTCATTTTTCAATAAAATACAATTTCAATTGGCTTTCAGTTACAGTTTTGCAACTGTAAGCCAAAAACGTTTACGGTAAAGCAATCAGTCTATGGTAAATGCCTGTAAAGTTAAACCTACAGGCAATTATCTAATTCACAATATCTCAAGTTGTTCAATTTATTTTGGCTAGATTTCTTCCTAAGAACTTTTAAAGTGATTAATTAAAAAGATACTTATTGAAAGTGAAAATTATTCAATTTATTTTGACAAGGTTATTCCTAAGCAACCAAACAGTAAATTGGATAACTTTTTCATTCAATTGTATAATAGGCTAGCCAACTAAGGCACTCACCTTTACATCTTAACAATTCAGCTTAAATTAAATTACAAACAATGGTTATTACAAAAAAGATTGGCATCTGGATGAATCATTCAATTGCTTACATAATGGAGTTTACCGCAGGTTTGATTACAACAATCATTGTTGAATCAGATAATGAAAAAGACAAACAGCATACATTCAATTTAGAAAATGACAACTATAGTCAATTTACTAAAGAGCAGATAATTCAAACTGATTTTTATAAAAAGATGAGCGAACAAATCTCAGAATGTCAACAGGTTATATTATTTGGACCAACATATGCCAAGGTTAACTTTTATCACCAATTAAAAGCAGATAGTCGCTTTTCAAAAACTAGGATTGATGTCACTCAAGCCCAAGAAATGAATCAGATTCAACAACAAGACTTTGTTACTAATCAC
>CANFLL010000023.1 GCA_947447825.1 Chitinophagaceae bacterium
CATAAAGCAATTAGCACAACATTGATGGTTTCTCTACTTGCCTTTTTAGTTGATTGCTTTAGAAATTGGGGGTATTGAAATTATTTTTCATGCCGTTGCATTATTTTGTCAAAACAATCCCTCATCTTTGCGTTAGGTAAGAGAGGTGTCCGTTGAAAATCTGTCCGAGAGAACCTTCTTTTCCTGAAATTTTAGCGGAGCGAATACCAGTTACAAACTGGTTCGATTTAAAAGATGTTTCGTGAAGACACGAACCAAGGCTTAGTTTAAAAGACCTTAGCGAATGCACACGCCACAGGCGATGCGCTAGCCCTTATAGATTTTAGCGAGTGGCTTGGACTAGCTGGGAAAACAGAACGTATTTTTAGATAACTAATAATAATTTTTTATCTTAAGCTTTATGAAAAAACAAAAATATTATGTAGTTTGGGTAGGAAGGGAAGTTGGAATTTTTAAAACTTGGGAAGAATGTAAAGCACAAATATTTGAATATCCCAAAGCTGAATACAAATCTTTTAAAACATTGGCATTAGCCGAGGAAGCCTTTTTTAGTCTGAGCGAGGACTTTATAGGAAAGAGTTTTTTTGAGTCTGAACTAACAGAAGAACAAAAGAAGTTAATTGGTGAACCAATTTTAGATAGCATATCCGTAGATGGAGCATGGAACACTGCAACAGGTATAGTTGAGTATCAAGGTGTACATACCGGCACTAAAGAAAAACTTTTTCATTACGGACCTTGTGAAGATGGCACAAACAATATAGTCGAATTTTTAGGCATTGTTCACGCTCTTGCCTACTGCAAACAAAAAGACCTTAATTATCCCATTTATTCAGACAGTAGAAATGCTATTAATTGGGTTCGCGATAAAGAAGCTAGAACTAATCTAGAGAAAAGTGATAAAAATAAAAAACTTTTTGAACTAATAGATAGGGCTTTAAAGTGGCTTAATGAAAATGAATACCAGAATAAAGTTTTAAAATGGGAAACAAAGGCATGGGGTGAAAACCCTGCTGACTTTGGCAGAAAATAGGAATAAAAAACATTGTAATGAATCAACCGAAAACAGATTTAAGCAATTTAAATGATGGGCAGCAAGAGGCGGTTATAAGCGAAGATGCCCGTATCTTGGTTTTGGCTGGTGCTGGCTCTGGAAAAACTAAAACCCTGCTGCAAAAGCTTATTTATCTTATAGAAAAAAAAGAAATTAGTCCTTCAAGTATACTTGCAATCACTTTTACAAAGAATACAACGAATGAAATGATTGACCGACTGATTATTTCAGCCGATACCACAGGACAATATGAAACCATGCTTTTTGATAAGCAATTAAGTAAAGCTGACAAAGACAAGGAAAGAATTTATAACCAAAAAAAGTATAAATGGATTGATGGGCTAACCATAAGAACTTTTCATAGCTTTTGTTATGGCATTTTACGTAGCTATGGGGTGAATGAATTTGATAATAAATTCAGGATTATTGGAAATGAAAAGAGGGATGAGGAAGATGAACTTTCTAAGAACGTTGCCCCTGAAACTGTATTTGAAGTAGTACACAAACTATTAATTGAGCAATGTGAGGATACAATTTTTTTACTTCAACTAAAACGATACATTTTAGATTATATAATTGACAAAATCCATTTAAAAAAGAATGACAAAAATATAATACCGAAAGATGGAAAATATTTTACAACATTAGATGGTACTAAAGTTCGTTCAAAATCTGAACAGTTTATTGCCGATTGGTTTTATAGGCATAGTATAAAATATGAGTATGAGCCTTTACTGAACATAAAAGATTTTTCTTTTCGTCCTGACTTTTATATACCCGAAGCCAATCTTTATATAGAGCATGTAAGCGATAAAAGTTATTCAACGAAAGATAAGGAAGAGCAATTTGTAAAAGGGAATTTGCTGTTAGTCAAAACATTTGAGAGCATGACCAGAGACTCTGCCTTATTCAATCATACTTTAGATAAGATAGTCAAAAATAGGTTGCCAGCAAATTATCTAAAAACAGTTTCATTAACCTACAAAGAAGAATTTAATGGCTATCATGAAGATGTAAAAGATTTTGTTGCACAAATAATGCGGATTACAGACATGATTAAAGTTGAGAATATCGACTTAAAATTAGTTCTAGAAAATGCAAGAAAAGACCAACACGAAAGGGTTAGAAATTTTTATGAGCTTGCTATTCCCATAGTTCAGAAATACATACACTATTGTACCGATAAATCATACTTAGATTTCAATGATTTAATTTCTAGGACTACATCCTTATTTCAAAATCATGAGGACATTGCAAACAAATACAAAAGCAAATACCAATACATTTTGGTTGATGAGTTTCAAGATGTAAATAATTTACAGGTTGAATTGATTAAACTATTGCTCAAAGAACAAACGCAACTATTCTGTGTAGGGGATGACTGGCAAAGTATTTATGGATTCAGGGGGTCTAACGTTAGCTACATTGTTGATTTTGAAAGTCATTTTGCTAATTCAAAAGTTATCAAACTAAGTTTGAATTATCGTAGTACACAAAATATCGTTGGCGCAAGCAATGAAGTGATTAAGCACAATAAATTCAAGGTAGAGAAAGAAATATTTTCTTCCAAAAGATCTGAACATAAGATAGTTATATATTCAGGAAATAGTGAGGATGAAAATATCCAATTTTGTTTTAATAAGGTGCAAGAACTACTAGAAGAAGGACTTACGAATGATGATATTCTATTTCTTTACAGAAGAAGCAAAATGTATTCTCCTTTTTTCTATAGGTTCAAAAATGAGAATGTAAAAGTTCAAGCAAAAACTATTCATGGCGCTAAAGGACTTGAGGCAAAAGTTGTTTTTATTATTGGACTGACACAGGGTAATGGTGGTTTTCCTGACATTTGGTTGGAAGATAGAATTTTTCAAGTCATAAAAAAAGCAAACCATGATTTGTTGATGGAAGAGGAAAGGAGACTTTTTTATGTAGCCATTACTAGAGCTAAAGACAAACTTTTTTTAATAACTGAAAAGGGAAATGAATCAAGCTTCTTAAAAGAGATTCCTGAGATATTTACAGTTAAAACGAGTATTCCAATAAAATCAGTTGTTGAGAAAGTAATTACATGTCCAAAATGCTTTAGTCAATTGGAAAAATTATTTGTTTTTTGCCCTTATTGTGGGCAAAAAGCAACTGAATAAATCCCCGCTCTTTGAGGCTTGTAGCCCCCGCTCTTCGAGGCTTGTAGCCTCAAAGGCTTATTTTGTTGCTAAAAGCAACGGAGTATGCCTACGAAACTGCAAGTTTCGTAGAGCGTTTTGTTAGAGCCATCTTCAGAAAGTCCATTTCTAGCAATCCAATATTATCGGGGTAGTTTGTTGCACTACTATAAATGTAATGCCCCTACTCTACCTATCGCCCCTGCTAGTCCGCGTCAATCGCTTCAATCTACTAGGGCTACCGCACGCATTTTGCGTGTGGATTCGCTAAGATAGCTGCCAGTATTTTGGTGACCACGTTTTGTAATAACTATTTGATTGAGGTAAATCCAGACAAAAGCGTGCGGTAGCAGCGAGTAGTGATAATCCTGACAGGTCTCAAAGACCTGTCAGGATTATGAGTTGTGGTGCTACTGGTTAGTTATTGTGAGAGCAAAGGACGAAGGATTAAAAGAAGCCTATACAGAAGCAGACAGACGAAATTGGACAAAGCAAGAGTTGGAAGACTATGAAAGAGCCTCAATAAAGGAACGTGATGAAATGGGTAGGATTGAGTTTGCTGAAAAAAAAGCAGAAGAAAAAGCCCTCAATAAAGTAGCAAAAAACTTGAAGGATAATGGGGGTATCGGTTAACGTAATTATTGGTAGTACTGCCTTAACAAAAGAAAAAATTGAAAAACTTTAATGTTGCATTTCTGCCAACAACTAGGTTTTCGTTGCGCCCGAAGGAAATGAAATGAAAAACCTGTTGAACGAAACCTATGGTAGCCCTTCCAATTCTCTATTTTTATGGAGATGTGTTTGTGCTAATTCATCATTCCTGTAATGACTGATCAGTCACTAAATTTCAACATACACAAACATCTGCCCCTACCAAAACACTTTTGTAGGATATTCTGTGTAATGTTGTCGGACTAGTTTGTAACAGGCTCACAATTAGGTAAAGTTGTTGTTTGATAGGATTGTTATAAATTCCGCTTACAAACTGATTTATTGGAAAAACACATGCGACCTAAACCTTATCCCCTACTTTCATTTTATCATTTAATTTTTAGCAAATAAATTATTATTGAGCTGGTATGCTAACAGTTTTATAGGCAGTGTCTGCACAACCATTTGCTGTAACAATTAGCCTAACCTTGTAATCAGAATTACTTGTTCCAGGATTGCCCTTTGTATATCTTATTTCTGTAAAACTGTTGTTGCTATTATCTGCTTTTCCATTTGCAAAATCCCAGTAATATCCATCAATAGCTCCATGTTTCACGGTTGATTGACTATTAAAAGACACCAATACATCAGTTGCATATTCTTTTACCCAAGTGTAATAGAATGAGGCAACTGGCTTAGGATTAGGGCCTTTTGCATTCACCGATTTATGAGTTGTATAAATTGTGCGTCCATTTAGTTTTACAGACATAATTACATCGTAATCGTTCATGTAGGCAAAAGCGTGTTGGGCTGTATAGCCAGAATCATCATGCGTGCCATCAGACCAATGCCAGTAATATACCGAACCTCCTGGCACACTAGTAGCTTGAGCAGTAAAATTGAACGTTTCATTTGTACAAGCATTTTGTGCCTCAGCAGCAAAGTTTCCAGTAATAACAGTTGTATAGTCTGCTGGAACCCAAACGGAAACAGTTGTGTCAGCCGTGCAGCCTGCATCTGTTGTAATTGTAAGTTTAACTAGATAAGTGACATCCTTAGTTATTTTGGGGAACTGATGCCTTGTTAAAGCAACAGCAATATCAGAAACCGTTCCGTCTCCCCAATCCCAATGATAGCTTACAATTGAGCCATGATTCACACTCGATGCACTATTGAAAGTGACATAGTTTGGATTATCTGAAATATCATTTTTTGTAGAAAAAATAGCTACAGGTGTTAGCGTTTGTCCCCATGCTTTTAATGGAAAAGTAGCTGAATTAATTACTACACCACCGCTGTTTTTAACATCAACCTGAACAACAAAAGAAGCAGTATTATTATACCCATGTTGAACAATTAGTCCGGTGTCTTGGTGTCCATCGCCAAAATACCAGTTAATGGTAGAAGCTTCTGTTATGCCAGATACATTAGCTTTAAAGGTAAATATCTCGGTTGATGGTGCACATGGTGATGTTCTGGTTTCTGTAATAATTAAACTACCAATGGTGTATGTAATGGTGTCTCCAGAAGTGGAGGTAGTTGTTTTTGTTACTACTTTGTTTTGCGAATTTGATGAACTATTAGTGTCTTTATTGCAAGATAAAAAAACAATCATCACCACAATAAAAAATAATAGCTGAGAATAAGTATGTTTTAATGGTTGCCTCATTTACCTTCTTGTTTTTTGTAACCTATATTTTACTAGCTAATTTAGTAGGTGTATTTACCAATAATTGGAACAACAAACGAAGAGGTCGCCGTGTCTTTACAGCCTACATTGCTTGTTACAATGTGCTTTATGGTATGCTGCGAGGTAGTTAGTTTTTTATTAAACTCATAAATTTCGTAAGTATCGTTTGTATTAGTATTTATCAAAACATCATCCATATACCAAGCATTAGTAGCGATGTAGCCATGTGGCGGACTAATGCCAGCGCTATACATAGCCCATTTCACATAAGTTGAATCTTCATAAGAAACATTCTTGAAAAACAAAGCGGTAGGCTGAACATTTTGCCCATTTGCCCAAACTGATTTGTGGGTGGTGTAAATAATTTTACCATTCATGCTCACATACATCTTCACATCGAATGTATTTTGGTAAGTAAATGTGTGCTGAATGGGGTTGCCTACACTAGTGCCTGTAGCATCTGAAAAGTCCCAAGTAAACACTGCACCTTGAGGAATATTCTTGGCATTTGAAGTGAAAGTGAAATATTCTGCTGTGCAAGGATTATTTTGAACGGTGTCGAAGTCACCAGAAATATTATTATAAATCGCAGCAATTGATACTGGAACATACGCAGTATCCTTACATCCTTCACTTGAGGTAACAATAAGCTGAACAGGATAAGAAACATCTTTTGCTACCTGTGGAAAGTTATGTGGAGTATTGTCTGCTGTGGCAGCACTAGTTGTTGTGCTATCTCCCCAAATCCAGTAATAATTACTGATATGACCATTGGTTACCGATGAGCCATTGGCATTAAAATTATAATTGTTTGGATAGTTAATATCGAATATCTGTGCATAAAACGAAGCATGTGGTGATACTTGTTGACCATGTGCTGCAACGTTAACGGTGGTTACACTTAGGCTAACTTTATTAACGTCTTTTATTGTTAGAGTGACTGTATACTTTCCTGGAGAAGCATAAATATTTCCTACAGTTGCTCCATTACCTGCACCATTAATGGTGTGACCATCTCCAAAATCCCAATTCAAAGTAGCTCCTGTTGGCAAAGAGGTTGCATAAGCCGTAAATGCAAAAATTTCATTACTAGGATAGCATTGGCTTGTTCTGCTGTATTTTAAGGTCACTTTGTTAATAGTAGCCTCAACTGTGTCCTTATAAGCGGAAGTAATTCCGCCAACTGTTTTTATGGTGTCTGTAGTTGGGGTAGTAGTTGATTGTGTGTCGGTAGTTTTATTACATGAAGTAAAGGCGGCACCTAAAATTAGGAGAAGAAGTATGTATTGAAATGTATGTTTCATTGTGTTTTTTGTTCTAAATACTATATAATCTACAAATATAACATCCCAAGCGTCAAAACCTCCCCCTCAAATAAAGGATTGAATAATTGTTTACCTATAACAACTTTTGTTACCATCAAGAAGCTTTCCCACAAAGAGTTGCTGTCTTATTTCAAAATAAAATTTCATCCTTTAATTAATCAAAAGCGATTCTATTACAAAATGAATACAAACAGCACTTCTTTTATTTATTGAAGTGTTTTCTTAAATAATTTTCATTCAAAACTCAAAAAAACAAAAAACATGAAGAAAGTCTACCTTGTAATTGCATTGTTTTGTTTGTACGCATCTAGCAATGCACAGAAAGTATACTTTAGACAAACTTTTGATAAACCTACGTTTGATGGTAAGGTTAATTTCATAAGTTCTGGAGACCTATTCGGTCCTGATTCATTTGCTGTGGCTTTGAGTAGCAACTATTCTAAACCAAAACCAGATAGCACTCAGTTTACTTATATAGGTACTAGTTCTGCTTACATTGGTACAGACTCTTTAGTATCCGACGGCAATGGTGGCTATGCAATCGATTTAATTAAACAAACAGGTAGCGGAAATGCAGCCTCTTTGGCTAGGTCAGTTCCTTTAGCAGAGTTGACACCTTCCTTTCTTAAAATGAATTTTGATATTACTCCGAGTGAATTCTCAGCTGCTAAAGCAGCCAATTCTTTCTATGTAACACTAGGACAGATTTTAGACACAATTAGGTCTGAGAGCGCCAAAACTAACATGACTTTCAGGATGGCAATTTCTCCAAATGGTGGTGCAACAAATATTTTTAGACTCCGTGACCCTGCTACTCCAGCAACAATGGGAGTTGATTCATTCATAACCGGCTCAAAATATAACATTACTCTTGTTGCCAATAATGGCAGCGACACAGCAGCATACCATATTTATTCCTCTCCTGATGGCAAAACAGATAGTGTTTTAGGAGGTAGGTGGGATGCTTGGATTACCACTTCTGCCGGAATCTCTACTAAGGAATTAGTTGGCAGAAAGATTGTTAATCCATCTATTGCCATGACTGGATTTCGTTTTTTAGTTACCAATGCACCACAGGTTTCTTATATTTTAGATAACATATTAATTACAGATGGCAGCAATGCAACCCTGCCAATCAACATCAGTAAGTTTGACGCTACTAAACTAAACTCAAACGCTTCCTCCATTTCTTGGTCTGTTGCGAATGCTAGCAGTGTTAAACAATTTATTATAGCAAAAAGTAGTAATGGTGAGAATTTTAAAAATTTAGGGACTGTTTCCTATGCTGGTACAAAAAACTACTCTTTCACAGATAACTCTTTGAGTTCTGGCATTAGTTACTATCGCCTTACTACTGTTGAGTTAAATGGCGTTCAGAGTTATAGTAAAGTAGTTGCTATTGTAAACAAACCATTAGGTGCAGCTGTAATTTCGTTAGCACCATCTTTAGTAAGAAGTACAACTACTTTGAGTGTTAGTGCTGCTACAACAGATAAAGTTACTGCGAGAGTTGTGGATGCATTTGGACGGACTGTTATTGTTAAAAGTACATCTATTCCGGCAGGGAACACGCAACTTGCAATGGACTTTAGTACGCTGAAAGCTGGTAGTTACTACCTTCAAACAATATTTTCTGATGGTAGTGGCAAAACAATTCTTTTTGAAAAACAATAAGTTTTTAATTGATAGGTGATAATTGATAATTCATTATTTGCATTTATGAATAAGGTTAGTTTGGTTTTATTGTTTTGCCTCTGGGCTTCAGTAAGTTTATTAGCACAGCCTTTTAAGGAAGGGAATGTATATTATGACAAAAATAAGTGGGTAGAGTTTGTGCCTGGCAATATGCCCTTGGTGATTAGTGTGCCGCATGGAGGATTAATTAATTTGGCTGATGTGCCTGATAGAGATTGTCCAGACGCAGTAGTTGTAATCGATTCTCATACACAGGATTTAGCAAGGGCTATTGACTCAGTTTTTAGACGTGATTATCATTTTCATCCCTACATTGTTTTTTGCAATTTGAGAAGATTAAAAGTAGATATGAATCGAGAAATTGAGTTAGGCACATGTGGCCACGAGGAGATGCGAGGTACTTGGATTCATTGGCACAACATGGTAGATACTGCTTTGGCAATGGCTGTGAAGCAATATGGACAGTCTGTTTACATTGATTTACATGCACAAGGGCATCCTGAACAGCGGCTAGAGTTGGGGTATTTATTAAAAGAAAGCGAGTTAAAAGAGTCTTTCACTGGTGGCAACGATACTGTTTACACTTCAAAAGCATCCATCAACAACTTAATATCTGGCAGCAAGGGAAAACTTAATTTAAAAGATATGCTTACAGGCACAAATGCGTTTGGAACATGGATGGTGGAATCTGGTTTTCCTTCGGTACCAAGTAAGCAAGATCCTTTTCCATACCCTAATCAGAAATATTTTAATGGAGGATATAATACTGCTCGGTACTCCAAAACACCCAACGTTTTTGGTTGGCAGATAGAAACAAACTATAAAGGTGTTAGGGATACGCCTAATGCCTATTACAGTTTTGCAGAGGCATTTGTGAAAAATATAATGCGGTACATTGCTACCTATACAACAATAGATGTAAAGAAGATGGGTAAATAGTTTTTTTGTTTAGTTGGTTACTGTTAGTCAACATGTAAGGGCATGGCTTTAAAACAAAGCTGTGCCTTTTTTATTAAAATATACCTTTTACTTTTTAGCATATAAATACATTTAGATTTTATTATCCGAGGTCGTTATTTAAGGGAAATTCTAAATACGAAGGAAAGTTTCGCTTAAAACGAAGGTGTGTGTAACATTTTTTCAACAGAAATGAAATATGAATATTTTGCCACCAATTTCGCTAATGAACACTTATAAATATATTCTATTCTATTTGTGTTTATTTGTGTAGTTAGTGGCAAAATACTTTCTCTGCCAAATTTTATTGTCTCCATAAACTCTTTGAAAAAAAATGTTATACACACAAAAGGAAGCCTTCCTTAACTAAAGAGCATTGCATCATTAATGGAAATATGTCTTTATAATTCTACTTTGACACATTAGATTTTATGATTTTTGTTTGAAAAATATTTAGGATTGGCAATAGCTTTTATCAAAATCGCTAGGACAAAAGGATGAACCCTAATATCATAAGAGTAAAATATTTAGGTTTTACAAAAATGAATTTAGTTAGGTTATACCATTTATAGAATGATTGGGCATAGGGGAATGATTAACATCCTTGATTTCAAATGAATGAAGCTTATCTCATTTAGCAAACCAAATTCTGCTGAGTATAATCTATAAACCCCTTAAACACTTTACTGTAAATGAATACATCATTCAATTTAGCAATTTTAGCATCAGAAAGCGTCATTTATTAATTTGAGTGAGTCGACGACTCAACTGAATCCTTGGCCCAATCAAGTGAGTCGTCGACTCACTTAGGTGAATAAATGGAAGAAAGAGGACTAAAACAAGGAACTCACTTTGACATTCAGCGTGTTTGGAAAAAGCTCCGAGAAAGTTTAGAGCTTTCTTAGAGTTGACACAGTTTCATAAAAATTTATCGCTTTTATCTTTTATAACTAGCCTAATCTTACATATCTACAATAGTTAGGAGATTATCGCCTATTTGTTTCGCTAATTTATGTGGCTATTTTTATCAAAAGAAACTAATTTATTAATGCAAATAGTTTATGCGTTTAATTTGTGTTGTAAATAACTTGAAAATTTGTCATTACCAAAGTTTAGTATTTCAACATGAAAATAGCTCACCTTATTTTAGCACACAATCATCCAACACAATTGGACAGGCTTGTTAAACGAATTGTAAATGAACAAGCAGATGTTTATATTCATTTAGATAAGAAAACAGATATTACCCCTTTTGTACACCTAGAAAAACTAGCCAACGTATTTTTTGTGAAAGAGAGAGTTGTGGTTAAGTGGGGAGAGTATAGTGTTATTAAAGCTACCTTAGAGGGTATGAAAGCTATCCTTGCCACTAAGATTACCTACACCCACATTAATTTATTGAGTGGAAATGATTATCCATTAAAAAGTAATGACACCATCCAACAATATTTATTTGCCAATTATGGCAAATCATTTATGTGGTTCGACCGCATTTTTAATGATTGGCCGGAAGGACAATTGAGATGCAATAAATATGATTTTGGCGATTATGGTTTTCCAGGAAGGTATCAGTTAACTAAACTATCAAACACTTTTTTGCCAAATCGAAAGCCCCCCTATAAACTTGTTCCTTATGGTCGATCTCAATGGCTAACAATTACCCCGACCTGTGCTGAATATGTTTTAAACTATTTAAAAAATCATTCTAAGGCAGCAAATTATTTTAGATTAACATGGTGTGTTGATGAAATTTTTTTTCAAACTATTCTTTGTAATTCTCCTTTATCCACTACACTCATAAATAATAATTTAAGACACATACCCATCGATAATGAATGTAGGCCATACACGTTCACAAGTACAGATGTTACAGAACTAAAAGCTTCGGGAAAGTTCTATGCTAGAAAATTTGATTTTGAAAAGGATGAAACTATTTTCAATTTATTAGACGAAGATTAATCTAATTTTCAAGCTATTTGGTATGCTTAACAAAATCAATCAACTAAGGACACTTCTTTTTTAGCCAACGGAATTAAAGAAAATACCAACCCCAAAACAGATTCGGGAAATGTTATAAAACAAATGAAGTTCAATTTCTTTAATTTTTTTTTAATATTTAATACTTATTTTATACTTTTTTGTATATAATTGCAGAACTGTAATACTAGTTAATTTATGATGAAGCAAAAGAATGCTGTTATAATTCTTACGTACACCTCACCAAAGCAGACATTAAGATTAGTTAACGCAATGAATAACGGAGATTTTGATTTTTATATCCATCTTGACAAAAAAGTAGATATGAAAAGCCATGAAGAATTCGACGTTTACAACAATGTATTTTTCATTGAGGAGCCAATTGATATCAAATGGGCGGGATACTCGACTACTGAAGCCATCATTAAAAGTGTAAAATTTATAGAACGCTCCGGAAATAAATATTCTTATATTTCTTTGATCTCTGGTCAAGATTACCCAATAAAGTCGGCTGCCTACATTACTCAATTTCTTAAGGACAACGCAGGGAAAGAATTTATTAATTACAGGTACTTTGATGAATGGACAGAAGCTATTGAGCGAGTTGAAAAATATCACCTAACAGAATATCAATTTAGAGGACAATATCTTATTCAGAAAGCAATTAATGGAATACTTCCTAAAAGAAAGTTCCCGGTTGATACCAAACTTTGTGGTAAAGAAACTTTCTGGACTCTTACTTACGAATGTGCCATTTATACAGCACATAAAATAGATTCAAACAAACAATTAAAAAGGTTTTTACGCTACACTTGGGGCTGTGATGAGTTCATTTTTCAAACAATAATTATGGGTTCTCCTTTCAAAAAAAATGTGGTAAATGACAACCTTCGTTTTATAAATTGGCCTGATGGTCAAGCAGCGCGTCCTAACTTTTTTGTTTCCTCAGATTTTGAAAGAATACTTGCTTCTAAGGCTCTCTTCGGAAGAAAGTTTGATATTAAACTAGATGAACATATTTTGGATTTATTAGACCATGAATTTTCAATAACCTTTTAAAAATGTTTTATGGCGTACATGTTAAAGCTTACATCTTTTTACGATGAAAGAGGACGATTAACACCGGTAGATGGAGTTTTACCTTTCGAAATAAAGCGAATGTATTATATCAGTAATGTAAATAACGAATCAGAACGTGGAGGGCATTCCCATATTCTAACAGTTGAAGCATTGTTTTGTGTAAGTGGTAGTTTTAGTGTTGTTATTAATAATGGTAAAACAAAGGAAGAATTTTATTTAAACGACCATAATCATTGTCTTATTATAGAACCTAATGACTGGCACATGATGCATAACTTTAGTATGGGTGCTATTCTGTTGGGAGTTTCCTCAACTTCTTATGATAAGTCAGATTATATTTATGAAGAGCCTGAAATAGTGTAAATGATACAATACGAAAACTTAAAAAGGTTAAATGAACCATTTGAAACAGCGTTTCAAGAAAAATACAATGAAGTAATTGCAAGCGGACATTACATTCTGGGTCCATCTTTACAAACTTTTGAAAAAGAATTTGCAGCGTACCATTCTGTAAACTATTGTGTGGGGGTTTCTAATGGGTTAGATGCCATTATTTTAGCATTGAAAGCACTCAATTTACCAGAAGATGCGGAAGTAATTGTTCCCTCTAATACCTATATTGCTACAATATTGGCTATTGTGGCTTGTAATCTAAAACCTGTTTTAGTTGACCCATCTATAAACACTTACAATATAGACCCAGAAAAAATTAAACAGTGCATTACTCAAAAAACCAAAGTGTTGCTAATTGTTCATTTGTTTGGCAAGATGTGTGCAATGGATGAAATAATGGCCATCAAAGAAAAGTATAAACTATACCTTATTGAAGATTGTGCACAAGCCCATGGAGCAACTTACAAAAATAAACTAGCAGGTACTTTTGGTGAGTTTGGCGCATTCAGTTTTTATCCTACCAAAAATTTAGGAGCATTAGGAGATGCTGGTGGAATAATATGCAACAACGAAACGCATTACAACACACTACTTCATTTACGCAATTATGGCTCATTAAAAAAATATTACAATGACATTCTAGGCTATAATAACAGAATGGATGAATTGCAAGCTGCTTTTTTAAGTGTTAAGCTACCTTATCTAAATCAGATGAATAGCCATAGAAACAAATTGGCTTCATTATATCACCAACATTTAAACAAGTCAAAGTTCATCCTTCCATCCAAAGACGAACATTATTTTGATGTTTACCATGTGTTCAATATTCGGAGCAGAGATAGAGATAATTTGCAGAAGTATTTGCAAGATAATGGGGTGGGTACACTAATTCATTACCCAGTTGCCCCCCATAAGCAAAAAGCTTTGGCCCATTTGTTTGTGGGGATGGAGTTCCCTATAGCCGATGAAATTCATAGCACTACTTTAAGTATTCCTTGTTCTTTCTGTCATACAGAATCTGAAATATTACAGGTCATTAAAGTGTTAAATGGTTTTAATGCTTAGACAGTTATATATGATAAAAAGAAGCAAGAAACATCTATAACCATATACAACTTTGAAAAATTAAAATAAGAAAATTGTAATTTGATTCATCGATAATACAATTTACAAGATCGATGAATCAAATTACATTTAAGGTTTTCAATACAGATTATAATGGGGCAATATAATTCCCTTTCCAATGATGATTAATTAACCATGTAAGGATTCAATAATCATCATTCACCACTAATACCATTTTTCCACCATTGCCCTCATAAAGGCAAGGCTTCCTTTTGCTAAGCCTGCTGAATTATATTTTGATGGTCGCAACAAAGAAGTAGGGCCTACTAAAGCCGTTATTTCCGACGAAAAGTTTTCCAGTACCAATGGACTTTGATAATCAATTTCAGCTAATCCCTTAAATAAATCATCCCAATGCACATTCCCCTCCCCTAGCATACCTCTATCACTTTCCGTTATGTGCAGGTGCTTTAAATGTTTTCACTAATTAATTACAGGTTGATAAAAGTTGCGTTTTTCAATATTCATCTAAAAAGTAACGCTAGTGCCATCAGTTCCATTTAATTTAGGCGTAAATTGAATGGTAGGCAAAATGTCCATATAATTTTGCTCCATCCTTCCAGCTAATGATCCTTGCCAAAAAAGATTCAGTTTTAACCTACAATGACCACCCCTTTTTATAAAGAGAAAAGTTTCCATCAACACTTTAAAGCAATTTTAGTACTAAAAACGAACTATTTCCCTTAGATGAACTTGACTTTACTGTACAGGAATACCTTTTTCCTGTACAGTAAAATCATTTTACTGTACAGGAAAATCATTTTACTGGTGAGGAAAACCATTTTACTGTACAGTAAAACTTCATTACTCTAGAGGAAAATCATTTTACTGTACAGTAAAATCAATTTACTGTACAGTAATGCGCCATTACTCTACAGTAAAAATTGCCTTTTAATGAGTTTGAAACTTTTATCGTAGGCAAAAGGATGGGGCATTAATGAGAAAAAGTTTGAATCATCAGAAACAAAACTTTTCGCATAGTGAGAAATGAAGGAGATTATTTTTATGATTATATAACTTAAATAAAAAGAGTCTACCTTATTTTATTAAACACAAAGATGCTAAGACTGAAAGAAGCACAAAGACCAGTTTAATTTTCTTTTACTATTTTCCTTTGCGCATCTTAGCGTTTTTGAGTCTTTGAGTTGAAGAAAAAAAAGGAAAAAAAGAGGTTTGAAAAAGTATTGTTATAAAATTAATAATCATCCGAAGAATTAGGTATTAACCACATTTAAAAAAGAAACTTTATTGAGTTATTCAAAGTTTTTTTCTTAGAGGAAGAAATACGTAATTATTTAAGAAATAACTGAGTGGTAAGTTTTAAAAAGTGAAGGTGAGTATGTTTTTATTAGAAAGAAAAATGTCATAAAAAATAAATATTATTTATCAGGTGATTTCTAGGTTTCAAATAGGTTGGCACAAATCATTAAACAATTAATTTTTACAGGAATGGCAGTATTATTATCTGAAACGTATTATAGATAAGTAATAATCCTGCAACTTTGCCGATTGCTGTTTTTACGCTAAAAAATGTATTAATTTAAAGTATGAAAAAGATTTTACTACTTCTTACCATCGGTACTACCCTATTTGCTTCGGCTCAAAACATAATGACTCCCGATCTTCTGTGGAAGCTTGGAAGAGTTGGTGGAATAGGTATCACAAAAGATAAAAATTATGTGGTATATGTTGTTACTAAACCAGACTTACAAGGCAATAATTCTAGTAGTAAATATTATAAAGTTCCAATTAGTGGAGGCCAATCTATTGAACTAGGAGATGCGGTTGATAGTTTACTGGTGAATGAGAAAATTTCTCCAGATGGCAAATATCTTTTAACAACGGAGGAAGTTCAAGTGAAAAAAGTGCACTCTAGTAACCTTTATCCAGATTTACCTAAAGCAAATGCTTACGTGTATGAATCGCTTAATTATCGTCATTGGGACACTTGGGAAGATGGAAAATTTGGACACGTATTCTTCACGCCAATAGTAAATGGGCATTTAGGAGAATCGAAAGACATCATGGCAAATGAACCATACGATTGCCCTCAAAAACCTTCTGGTGGCGGAGAAGATTTTATCTGGAATCCCGACAGTAAGCACATTCTATATGTTACTAAAAAGAAGTTTGGAAAAGATTATGCAGTTAGTACTAATACTGATTTGTATGAGTATGATATTACAAACGGAACTACCAAGAACTTAACAGAAAATAATAAAGGGTATGATGTTGACCCTGCTTATAATAGTAAAGGAGTACTTGCGTGGTTGCAAATGAAGCGGGATGGATATGAATCGGACAAGCAGGATTTGATTGTTTACGACGGGAAAAATAGTATCAACCTAACCAAAGATCACGACGAAATTCATGTTGAAGGTTTTAAATGGGCCGAAGATGGAAAGAGTTTGTTCTTTTGGGCACCACTGAATGGAACAATACAAATATTTTCTGTAACCTACTCCAATAACACGCTATTAAAGCCAGTAATAAAACAAATTACCAAAGGAGAATTTGACATAACTGGGGTGGTTGCACAGAAAAAGGATACTTTAATATTATCTAGAACTGACATGAACCATGCAACAGAATTATTTTCGTACGTTCTGGCTTCAGGATCAATGCAACAATTAACGCATACAAATGATGACGTTTATAATACCTTGGCAAAATGCAAAGTGGAACGCAAATATGTTACTACTACAGACGCTAAGAAAATGTTAGTATGGGTAATATATCCACCGGCATTCGATTCTTCTAAGAAATACCCAACACTTTTATATTGCCAAGGAGGACCGCAAGTGGCACTTACTCAGTTTTATTCTTACAGATGGAATATGCAATTAATAGCCTCACAAGGATATATTGTGGTAGCACCATGCAGAAGGGGAATGCCAGGCTTTGGTTCAAAATGGAATGAAGAAGTTAGTAAAGATTGGGGTGGGCAGGTAATGAGAGACTACCTAAGTGCGATAGATGCAATTAGCAAAGAAAAGTATGTGGACATTAACAGGAGAGGTTGTGTGGGAGCAAGCTTTGGGGGGTATTCAGTATATGAACTAGAAGGAATGCACCAAGGACGTTTTAAAACTTTTATCGCTCATGACGGAATTTTTGATTTCAAGAGTATGTATGGCACTACTGATGAAATATTTTTTACTAATTGGGAAAGTGGTGGTAAATATTGGGATAAAAGCAATATAGCTGCTCAAAGATATTTTAGTCAAAGTCCAAGTAATTTTGTACAGAATTGGAATACGCCAATAATGATTATTCAAGGTGGCAAGGATTACAGAGTGCCATTAGAACAAGCCCAGCAAGCGTTTCAGGCAGCACAACTAAAAGGCCTTAAGAGTAAATTACTCTATTTACCCGAAGAAAACCATTGGGTATTATGCCCACAGAATGCAATTGTGTGGCAAAGAGAATTCTTTAAATGGCTAGAAGAAACTTTGAAATAAAGAAAAGAAAAGCAATAAAAAAGGGTACTAATAAACTTGGAAGATTATTAGTACCCTTTTTTTATTGAGTTATGTATAAATTGTAATCTATTTCTCGGTTAACATTCTTATAAAAAACAAGCCTTTAAAACTAAAATGAAACTATAGATACTCAGAGAAATATAATAATCTACAATCGGACAGTTAAGTTTAATGCGATGATTTTACTTTTAAAATTTTTAATTTTATAAGTTCAATAGTAATCAAATAAAGAAAGATTGAGTTAGTAACAAAATATCTTTTGAAAAGTCTTTTTGGATCTTGAATAAACCTAAAAAGCCATTCAAGACTATATTTCTGCATCCACTGTGGTGCACGCCTTTGCATCCCTAGCATTACTGGCAATGCGCCCCCTATACCTACCATGCAACAATTAATTTTACCTTTCATGGATGACATCCATTTTTCTTGTTTTGGACATCCAAGTACTGCAAAAACTAGGTTTGGATTTTCTTTATTAATTAACTCTACCATAGATTTCTCTTCAACAAAAGTCAATGGCCTAAATGGGGGAGAGTAACAACTTAAATTTTGAATGTTTGGATATTTATTAAGTATGAATTCCTTTGCTAAGTTTAGCATTTCATTAGTTCCACCATATAAAAAAATAGAAAATTTATTTTTGTTAGCTTCATTTAATAAATCAGGTAACAAATCCATTCCTGCAACCCTATCAGAGGATTTACCCAAAATCTTTCTTGAAGCTACCACTAAAGGCATTCCATCGGGAGTAACTAAATCAGCATTATCAATAATCTTTAGAAAATTTTCATCTCTATAAGCTTCAATAAACATGTGAACATTTGCAACACAAACGTAAGAAGAGATATTTTTTTTAGCCATTATAATAATTTCATTTAAAAAATCATTATAATCACCTAAATTAAGCTTAAAGCTAAATATTTTACCTTCAGATAGCATTCATATAAATTTTCATAAACATAAATTAAAAAACTAAATACTTTACGTTAAGACTTTCTGGATTCGTGTAAGGAAAGAAACTTGTTATTCTAAATAAAAAAATTACTGAACTTTTCAAGAAAAAATATGCATTTACATTATCGTTAAGATTACTTATTACAAGACGTTAAAATTTAAAACTTTTGAATCAATTTAGCGTTTGATAAAATATCGTTTATCAAAATGAATAATATGACAAAAATAATAAAACAAAAGAGAGTAATTTTCACTAGGAAATTATTATTAGAAAAAGATAGTGGTAATAACAAATAATTTCATTAATTGAACATATCATAGAAATAATAAAATATGTTATTCAATTAATTTTTCAAACTCCTTAGTTCTTTCTTTATCTATTTGTGGTTTAGACTTCCATTTTAAATTTCCAGAAAGCCCAATTTGCCTCAAATCTATAGAAGAAAAATTTACAATATCAAGTAACTTTTTATTGGAAAAAGAAATTCTTTTATTTGGAATAAAATGAATAAAAGGATTTGAAACGAAAGAATGAAAATCATGTCCCAATGCTTTCCATTTTGAGAAATCATCTGATAAGAATGGAAATTCGTTTCCAGTTGATTTATAGTAGATATTACTATCTATAATAGCATCTATTTGATTCCAGGGACCAGAAAATAAATTACCTTTTTCCCAAATTATTATATTATTTTTTAATTCAAAGGCCTGGTGCTTCTCAACTCTAGCACAAATCAATTGATTTTGAGTTGCATTTAAGAATATGTTATTTCTAACTATATTATTTTTTCCATAGTGTTGGTAAAAGCTTGCACTTTGAGCATTATAAACAACATTACTCATAATAAGTACATTTGAAGTCCCCTCGTCGGTATAAATTCCATTAGCCCCATAAACATTACAGGCTACATCATGAATACAGTTATTCAAAATACGTGTATCATTAGAAATACCCAAAGTATAAATTCCAGCCATGTCACTCAATCTCCCCCATCCTATATGATGAATATTATTAAAAGCAATAAGATTATTATATGAGAAAGAAGTACCATAGCCCCATACCCAACCTACTGATATTCCAGAGTAGTATAAATCAGAAATATCATTATGAGTAATTTGATTTGAAGAACTTTGTGTAATCAATATTCCAACAGCTTCAGGAATCAATTTTCCACATCCCTCAATAATATTATTGTTAATAATGATATTTTTAGTTGTAATATTATCAGAATTAATTCCTACATCTCCGATTTTAATTCCTCCTGCTCCTAAATCACCAAATTCACAATGATTTACATTACAAAAATTGCAAGCTGAGTCAAACCAAATACCATAATTTCCAGTATGTTTTATTGAACAGTTTTTAAAAATAATATTATTTGCAAAATCGATTTTAATAGAAGCGTTTTCATTTGCAGCAGCTTGACAGGGTTCATGATTTATGGATTTTAATTTAGTATACTCAAAGTCAATTCCTTCAAAAGTAAAGTCAGAAATTCTATTTTCCTTATCTCCCCTAATCACTAAAAGTTGATCTATTGATGGAGCAATTAGGTTGTCAAGCGTATGAATATCATTAATAAATTTAGGCTTAAATATTAAATTTCCATTTTGATCTACGAGATAGTCTCCACAATTTTTGTGTGACAATAAATCCTCTGCATTTAAGATTTGGTAACATGTATTTTTATCAATTGGATTCCAATTTAAAATTGGGTTTCCACTTATAAAAAAAGAGCTATCTTTTATATTAAGGGAATCAATTTTTTTTATCGTTACATTCCAATTATGATACAATAAAATATATTGAGGCTTTCCTAATTGAAAATTTGTAAAAACATAATTTGAATGTGAAGAATTAATTTTTAGTTCTTGAATTGCTGGACCAGATTTTCCAAAAGAATTAAGACTTAGAACTTTTTGCCTAAAATATTTCAACTTGTAGTTTTTATCAAAATCAGTTTCACATAATTTAACACGATGACCATTCAGAAAAAGTTGAGGAATTTCTTGTAAAGAATCGCTTCGAAGATTATTTACTTTAATTATATTATTTTCAAGCTTAAAAATAATAGATTTTTTATTGTCACCAGAAAGAACAACATGCCCTATATTTTCAGCTTTAAAATTGACTTTAAAACCCAAACAGGTAAACTCTTTAGTAATTAATATTGGAGAATCCAAACCATAATATCCATCCTTTATAATTATGGTTACATTTTCATTATTTTTCGAAATTTTTAATTTTTTAATTTGAAAAAGTGCCCCAGTAAAAGTTTTGAATGGACCACAAATGTTTTTGTCATTTCCATTTGGTGAAATAATAAATATCTTATTAGCAATTGAATAATGACTATTTACTGTTGAAAATATAAAAAAACTTATTACAATAAATGATTTATTGAATTTAGGAAATAAACTAAAATTAAAATAAAAATGATTCAGATGAAAAAATTATTAAATTATTGTAAATTATTAAATTTATTAATTTAAATATTTTCAAGAATAGATACTAATCTATTCTCAAAAATATCTATGGTGAATTTATTTTCATATTTTTTTCTACCTGCTTTACCCATTTCTGTGGCGAGATGACGATTGTTAATAAGTATTTCAATTTTATCCGCAAGCTGTTGAACATTTCTCTGTGGTACTAAAAATCCAGTGATTCCATCTTCAACAATATCTGGAATCCCTCCTTCGTAGGTAGAAATGATTGGAAGACTATATTGCATTGCTTCCAAATTTACTAAACCAAATGTTTCATTTTGATAATAGGTTGGAAAAACAAAAACTGATGCACTTTTAAAGTATTGTACTTTGTCGAGACCATATTTTTTTCCTTCATATTTTACAATTTCATTTAAATCTAACTCAGTTGTCTTCTTTTCAAACAATTCCTTATTAATATCCCCCTCACCACCTATAAATATGCAATTAAATTCATAACCTTTATTTTTTAATAAATAACAGGCCTCAATAAGTATATAAACACCTTTTGTTTCAATTAGATTTGATAAAAATAGAATTGAAAACTGATTACGATTTGAATTCTCATTAGTGTTTTCAATTTTAATTATTTCAGATATTCCATTAGGACAAATATGTATCCTATTTTTGGGTACAAACATGTCAATGTCAGAATATAAAATAGATGATAACAAAATCACTTCTGATTTATAAAATACATATTTATAACAGATTCTATAAAAAAAGTTATCTTTATAGTTACGTACTCCTTTGTTATGCATGTGGTAAACTAGTTTTACTTTAAATAATTTTAAAATAAAAATAAGTAAAACATCCTTAAAAAAGGCAGCTCCAGTTGCTGTTATGGCATAATAACACAATAAAGGTTTTACATTTTTTAACTTATGAAGTAATATAAAAAATGTTTTTACAAAACCCATTAACTTAAAAAAACTTAATTTTCCAGTACTAGCAACATCCTTGGATGCCAGTAAGTTAATATATGAACATTTAAATTTAGTGTTTATAAATTCACTATCATATATAGTCTTACCAATTATAGAAGAACCATGTACTGGAGGAGGAAGATGAAGTAAAAAAAGGATTGATTTTATATTGTTTTTATTCACCATTTACACTTAAATAAATTTCCAGAATTAATAAAAAAAGAGTAAAAAATAGAGTTAGTGAGTTTTGATTACATAATATTCAGAACATATTTTCAAACAAATCTGTAGCTATTAAAAAAATTAGAGAGGATTAGATTCAAATAAGAAATGAAGAATTGCTTAACCACCAATTATCCTAGCAGGATTTCCAACAACAATTGAATCAGATGGAACATCCTTTACAACTACAGAACCAGCGCCTATTTTTACGTTATTACCAATTTTTATAGGTCCAATAATACATACATTAGACCCTATATCAACATTATTACCAATAATAGGACTAGCAGAATAGTTACCATCAATTAACTGCTTATTGCCAATTGTTGTTGAATGACGTAATATACAATTATTACCTATTACAGTCCCATCATTAATAACCAAACACTGCCCATGATAAATTCTTAGACCACTTCCAACTATAGTTTTGTAAGGAAGCTCACAACATAATAACCATTCAACCAAAATTCTATAAAAAATTAAATAGGGAATAAAAACTAGAAAAACTATCTTATTTTTTGTTGCTAAATGACTTAATCTAAATAAAAAAAGAATAAATCTTGCTTTTGGATTTTTATTATTAGATTTCCAATCCTGAAACAATCCATTATTATTTATATTACTCATTAAATATTAAAATATTTTATTTTAAAAACTTTTTTAACTGCAAAATGCAAATATTTTAACAAAACAAACAACTGAAGTTCAAAGAAATTTAGTCCGACATTCCTTCGAGCTTGGAACCCTTCATTTATATCATTCTTTAAACTCATTTTACCAGAAACACCATAATTTAGTCTAAAGTTTACATAAGCATGTGGAATATATTTGAATTTATATTTATATTTCAAATATAAAGTATAAACCAATTGATAATCAGATGTAGATTTTAAAATGGTATTATATTGAAGTTCTTCATACAAACTTTTATGAATGAACATAGAAGGATGACTAAAAGTCATAGTTAAATAACGTAATTTCAATTCTGAATTTTTATATCTATATAAGTGTTTAGCCCCATCAATATCAACGTCATACCTATCTCCATGAAAAACTTTAAACGAATCGTCCTTTATAAATTCGGATACTACTAATTCTAGAGCATCTAACTCATACCAGTCATCACTATTTAACAACCCAATAAAAATGCCTGACGATAAGTTTATTCCCTTGTTCATTGCATCGTATATACCATTATCTCTTTCACTTATAAAAATTGATATATTATCTTTATATCTTTCAATAATGTCTAAGGTACCATCAGTAGAACCACCATCAATTATAATATATTCAAAATTTTTATAAGTCTGATTTATAACACTTAATATTGTTTGTTCAATTGTAGAAGCAGAATTATAAGATACAGTAATAATAGAAATTAAAGGAAATTCATTGTGATTTTTGTTTAACATATCTTAATTTTTAACTTATTTTGAACAACATCCGAAAGTATATTTAAGTTAGATCTTGAAGAATATTTATCAAAAAATATTTTATGAGCTATATCAGTCATATCAAAATTATTGTTTAAAACATCAATAATAGATTTTTTAAACAATGATGAAGTATTTGCAATTAGTATGCTTCCTTTATGCTCAATACCTTCCGCACCTACATCAGTACTAACAATTTGTGTTTTTAAAGCCATCGCTTCGACACATTTTAATCTTGTTCCACTTCCTTCTATCAATGGAACAACGGAAACCTTTGCCTTAGCAATAATGCTCTTCAAATCAGATACACTACCTAGGGCTTTAACATTTTTTAAATACACATCTTTCAACTGAGGAATATCTAATGCTTCCTTTGAATAGTTTCCTGCTAAATATAATTCTGTTATCAAACTTAATTCTTCGTCCCAAACTTCATTAAGAAACCAAATTAGTCCATTAAGACTTTGTATGGTATTAAAGTTTGCTGAAAAAATAACATAATTACTCTTTGACTCAGAAGGAAAATATTCTTTTTCAGATACAAAGTTTGGCAAAAGAATATTTTTTGAAGCAACTGAGATCTTAGAATGATAATTCAAATCAATTTGAGATACAGAAATAATATAGTCCGATTTATTGAAATAAAATTTCTCATGAAAAGAAGCAAGAGTAAAATTTAATTTACCTCTAAAAGTGTGACCATCAACTTGTTTTATAAGATTTGCTTGGGAATTGTGTGTTCCATATAATACAGGTATCCCTAAAGATTTAAAAAATAAGATATACTGCCCTAAAAAACCGTAATCTAAGAAAACAAGAGAAATCTTCTTAACTTGAATGATTGAAACTATTAATTCTTTTAATTTCTTATCAATAATGAAATAATCACTTGCTTTGCTAAAGTAATTTTTCTTCCTAAGAAAATCAAACTCATGGAATATAATATTAGGAGATAAATTAGTTGGATATTCAGAAAGCGAATTTCCTATAATTGCGTTAACAGACATTCCCATATCTGAAAATAAATTAATTAACCCTAATGATCTAATCTTTTCACCACCATAGGTAGGAAACAAAGAAATTTGTGTTACAAATAAAATTGAGGAAGTATTACTCATATTTTCTTGGATTTATGTTCAAATGTGTAAAATGAAAAAATGACTAACAAAAATATTGGAAGAATACCTTTCTGAAAAGGGGCCCACCCTGTCAACCCATAAAATATATATGAGAAAACAAATCCAATAAGTGTAAATGAAAATATTGTGTTTTTTTCATTTATTAATGAAATTTGTTTTTTTGCATCTGCAATACCCCCAAAGAGAAAACAGATCCAAAGTGAAATTCCTAATAACCCAGTTTCTGCAATAGTAATAAGATGTATATTATGAATTGGATTTGTTGAATAAAAATCATCCATGTGCGGAAGTAACTTTTGTATAGAATACATTTTATCAAAATAATTTAAATGAGTATTAATGCCAACTCCTATAATTGGAGAAGATTTGAATATCATGAAAGACATAATAAAATGTATTGTCCTAGCTTCATACATATCAGATGAATCACTCTTAAGAAAGTTTTCACTAAATGGAGATAAAAAAACAACATAATATAATAAACCTAAAGTAGGAACTAAAAAGGTAACTAAATTAGTTAATGAAAAAATTGTTTTGTACCTAAATTTATAGAAATAAATAAGTAAACAAATAACTAAAACAAGTGTTAAATAGGAGGTTCTAGAATAAGTTAATACAGTTATAATAATGTTTAATAGAATAAGATACAAAGATTTATCACGTTTATAATTATTGAAAAACGTTGCCAAAAAGAAAGATATAGACATAATCGCAAATAACGCTAAACTACCAGGATGCACAAAGATTCCAACGGCACCTACTCGAGTACCCATTCTTGTAGCCCACTCAGATGCAATTTCACCATGAAATAATTCAGTTACAAAATTTATTCGCAAAACTGGAAAACAAATAGCAAGAATAAACTGTAAAATGGCTAAAAAAGAAAATGAATGGTAAAAGCCATTAATAAAATCGTATTGTGATAAATTAGCAGAAATTAGAATAATAAAAAGTAAATTACTAGTTAGAAACACAACAAAACAAAATGTAGCCAATGTATCCACATTATGTGGATTAATAAAAGAAACGATAATTAGCCCATATATATATATAATCCATTTATTCAATGATAAAGAATAAAAAACATATCTAATCTTTACTTTAAAAAGAAAATATAAAGTAAGTAATGTTGGTAAAGAAATATTAATAACTCTTCCCCAAATTCCTTGCATATCATTTTTATTCATTGCAGTTAGACTGAATTCATATTGCATTGGAGTGCATAGTATAAAAAAAGATAGAATTAAATATTTTGTCTCTTTTCGTTTTGATACATTAATCAAATAGGATGCACAATAAAAAAGAATTATAAAAATTAAAATTAAAATTCTACTCATTTTTTTATTAAATCAAACTTTTCTTAAGAAATTCATAAGACTTATTCTTGTAAAACTCAATATTATTATTAACAATATTATAATCAATTTTATTATTAAACAAAATTGAGAAATCTATTTCATCATTCTCATCAAAAAAACGATTTTCTATGCCAACCATTTCAAAAAGAGATATCAATCTATCAGTTCCTCTACTTTTATTTGCAATACATACAAATTCTTTATTAAATATAAGACAGAAAACAACACCATGAAATGAGTCAGTAAGAATAAAATGAGCGTTTTTAATATTCCATAACCAGTTAGAGAACGAAGGGAAAATGTGACATTTATTTGGTATAATATCTCTTTTCAATGAAAAATCAAAATTTGAAGATCTATATATATTTACTAATTCAAAATTTGAAATTTGACAAAAAATATTAATTAATCTTATTTTTGATTCGGAAAAGTCTAAAAAATAACGCACATTGAAGTCAGTCTTATTAATATTCACAATTTCAGATTGATCTATTATTGATTCATAAAATTTTGCAGGATGTAAAAGAGTGGGATCAACTACATGTAAAGCTTCTCTGTTAAAATAATCTCTACAAATAACTGATCCAGAAGCTTCTCGTACAGAAATTGCTGAAAAAGTTTCTAATAGTATTCTTATTTTATCCAATTCACTCTCAGATGCGTCAAATTTATTTGTACCAAAACTCGCGGCATAAGATATTTTCCTAATATTCTTATTTTTAACAAAATCTAAAAAAAAATTATATCCAAACCCGATTTCCTTTGTAAACTTTAACCGCCATACTTGATCACTCCCAACAATTATAGCAAAAAAATCAGATGATTCATGTGTTAATAACGTATCATTATAAATGGGTTTAGTAATGTTTTTGAAATACATTTCTCTAAACCGATAAAAGTTTCTGTATATGTAATAATTTGCAACTTTGAAATACGCTTTTTTAAAAAAATTGCATTTATCATAAATTCTCCTATCCAAAATTATAGGAATATATCCCAAATTTAACAAAGCACTATAAAGTGCATAAGTTTGCAAAAAGCCACCATAATTATTTGAAAATTGAAGTGTTAGTATACCTATTTTTTTGTTCGCCATTAGTAATTATTTTTTTTTAATTTCATTATAAAACTTTCTATTATTCTCTTTTCATCAATGTTTAAACCTACTAAGTAAATTGCGGTAAAAAAAACAGTGGAAGATATTAAGAAGTTAACGATAAAACTAAATCTAAAATGAAAAAATTGAGAAAAGAAAAAACTACATACAATTATTGTTATCAATGGGATTATTTCTCTCAGGAACACATTCTTAACAAATATTAATATTGAAAGATTTCCGATTTTTTTTAAAAAAAACAATCGAAACATACATGCTGATAACTCTATAATTATATAGCTAATCAAAACAGAATAAGCTTTACATCCAATCTTTAAGAAAAAATATGATAATGGAACATTTAAAAAAATTAAACCTCCAACAACAATTTGATAGGTTTTTATTTTTCCAATTGCTTGTAAGCCTGATTGAATTCCAATTGTTAATTGATTACATAAAAGAGCTATTAAAATTAATTCACAAAAAATATCTGTATAAACTGGAACACCTTTTAGCCAAAAAACAAGTATACCCTTCATTTCAAATATAAAAGGTACTGCAAAGAGGGCAAGAAGATAAAAACTAAATTTACTTGCAGTCATACATAATCTTAACATCTTAGCTCTATCACCACTTCCCTCAGCTTTCATAATCTGTGGGTTAATTGCTTGCAATAATGTTACAGAAAAGAAATTAACTTGAGAAGCTACCTGATTTGCAATTCCATAGGAAGCATTTATGACAGCTCCAAAAAAAATATTCAACAAAATAGCCAACCCTTCTGTTCTACCCAATGCACAAAGAGTTCCAAATAAATTCCAACCGGCAAAAGAGGTTAGTTCTTTTACTAATTTTTTGTCATAATTAAGTAAATTATCAAAAGTAAATTCCTTGTATTTACTTTTACAATAAATAAAATAAGTCGTAAATATACACAAACTAATACCAGCAGTTAACATTCCATAAACACGCAATTTATTATTTGCTACAACCAATAGTAAAAGAGCGATACAAAATTTTAGAAGTACTTCAAATAGTCCAACAATTGCAATTACTATAAGATTCTCATGCGAATTAAGTAGAGCAGTCATTGGTACTGATAAAATGGTAAATAATACAGTAAATGACATTATATGAAAAAGAAACTTAGCAACTTGAATTTTATTTGAAGGAATATTTAGAAAGCCACTAAATAAAAATAATCCTAAAAATTCAAGAGTACAAACAACAATCAACCCTATAACGATATGTATAAAGAAGCTGTTTTTAAAAACATTTCTTTGAAATTCAAAATCATTTTTTCCTTGATGGTACGATAAATATCTTTGTGTGGATGTAGTCATTGCAACATTCAAAAATGATAGCATTGCAATTAAACCTGCAATTAAATTGAATATACCATAATCTTCACTTCCAAGCGCATTTAGAACAACCCGAGTAGAAAATAAAGAAATACCAACAGTTAGTAACATTCTTATATATGTAATTCCTGTATTAAAAGCTACCCGCTTAGCTGCATCCATTAAAAGACAAATTGAATAATAAAAAAAAATCTAAAGGAAATAATGTAAAATAAAAAAAATCCATACATCAAGAATCTTATCCATAAAACCTAAATTTTTTTAGTTTTACTAACCTCATGCCCATAACCATAACCATAACCATAACCATAACCATAACCATAACCATAACCATAACCATGTTTACCAGACTTCCCCTTAATGTCATTTACAACAATGTATAGATTATTTAATTTTTTTCCAATACTTAATTCATTAATAATATTAATTTGGTTTTTGAAAGTAAAACGATCCCTAACTACATATAACGAAACATCTGCAAAGTCAGAAACTATTTGGGCGTCAGAAACTAACCCAATTGGAGGCATATCCATTATTATAATATCAAACATTGATTTCAATTCAGAAAATAAATTTTTAGTTTTATCACTCATTAATAATTCAGCTGGATTAGGAGGAATAACCCCAGATTGAATGATAAATAAATTATCCATATGACTACTTTTTACAATAATATCAGACAAGTGGTATTGATTACTTGAAATGTAGTTGGTAAAGCCAGTCATATTTTCGATGCCTAAAGCGGAAGATAATTTAGGTTTTCTTAAATCAAGTTCCATCAATAAAACTCTTTTATTTGAAGCAGCATAAGCATTGGCTATATTCAAGGCTATAAAAGATTTACCTTCACCACTCATACTTGATGTCAACAAAATAGATAAACAATTTCTCTCTCCTGCAATAAATTGAATATTGGTTCTCATTGACCTAAACTGTTCAGCAAAAATTCCTCTTCCCCCATCTTTAAATACCGACATATTTACATTATCACTATGCAATATTTCATTCAGTATAGGAACTTTTGTCATACTTTCAATTTCTTCTTTTGACTTTATTCTAAAACTAACTATTTCCAATATATAAATCACCAAAATTGGTATAAGAAGGGAACAAAAAACTGCAATACCAAGTAATATTCCTAACTTAGGAGAAGATTGTTTCAGCTCAGATTTTGGCCTATCAATTATTCTAGCACTCGCAATGTTTGCAGCCTTGGAAACTGCGGTTTCTTCTTTCTTAGTTAGCAAATAAAGATATAATTGCTGTTTAACATTTTGAGTCCTAGATAAATCTAAATATTCTCGTTCTTGTGATGGAACTTTTTTAATTTTATTGTAGTAATCTTTGTTCAGGAATTCATCTTTATCTTTTGCTAATACTATAGATTTTTTTTGATTATCTAAATTTTTTATTAAGTCTCTTCTCAAATTCTGTATTTGCATATTCATATTAAGCAATACAATATTGTTATCAGTATTTGTTAGAAGTAATTTATCATATTGCATCTGCAGTTGATTATACTTTTCTGCTAATGACAAAAAAGTTGGGTCTGCAGAAACCATAGTTGGTACTAGACGTCTCAAACTTTGAGGATTTCCAAGATATGTTTCCATTTTATCAATCACTTCATACTCTAAATCTAATTTAGTTCTATCTTTTAATAAATCTGATGCACTATTCAATAATATCTTAGCTTGCTCTGGTAAATCAGCTAAATTATTCTTTTGTTTAAAACTTTCTATATCTTTTTCAATTTTATTCAAATCATTTTCAACAATATCTATTCTTTCATTTATAAAATTGAGTGTACTATCAGCTATTTGATTCTTCTGATTTAGGGAAACATTAATATACTCCTTAATGAGGTTATTTAAAACATCTTCTCCTTTTTTAGGTATATTAGTAGTCAATGAAAGATCAATTATTGTAACAATTTTATTCTTTATTGAAACATCTAGATGCTTGATATATTTCTCAACTGTTTGATCTATTGTAGATATTTTAAAAAAGTACTCGCTGTAAACAAAAGGTTTTCCTGTTTTGTGAATTGAAAACTTACCCCCTTTATAAACAACAGGCGTGTCATAAGCTACCACTAAAGTGTCTTTTTTTCTAGTAGTTGACTTATTTCCAAAAGTAATAGTATCAGCGTCTGAGTTATTAGTATAGATTTTACAATTAATATCATTAAATGGTGAAACATTAAATACTATTGGTTTCTCCAACGTATCCGCTAATGTCAAATTATTAATTTCAAATGGCAAATCCTTGTAGATTTCAACAGCATTAATTTTTCCTTTTTCAAAATATTCGACGTTTAAAGACATATTGCGTACAACAGACTCCATTATATCTCTAGTTTGCAAAATTTCAGCATCATTGTCAACACTACTTTTAGATCCAAAAAGAGAACCTAGCTCCTTAAAATCACTAGAACTCCCCATCATACCACCACCTTTATCTTCATCAGCAACTAATACTCTTGCAAAAACTTTATAACTTTTAGAAGAATACCTGTATGTAAAAAATGCTAATGAGAGAAAAAAAGATAGAGAAATTAAAAACCAAAACCAATTACTTGCAAACAAATAAACATATTTCCTAAGATCAACACTATTTTCATTCTGACTAGAATTATTATCAATTATCATAAAATATTAATATTTATTTTAATCTTGTTAAAAATATTATAACTACAGCAAGTATGGATGAAATGATAGTATAATTTCTATTCTGACTTGCATCTATATTCGCCAATTTCTCCTTCCTTGGTTCAACGTAAACTACATCATTTTGACGTAAATTGAAATATGGGGACGATACAATGTTTTTAGTATTTAAATTTAATCTTATCATTTGTTTAAAATTTAAGGAATCCCTGATAAGGAGTAGATTTTCACGCTTCCCATAAATTGTTAAATCTCCAGACAGCCCTAACAGTTCAAAGAGATTTACATTTTCACTTGATAAATAATAAGTCCCTGGTCTAGATACTTCTCCTAAAATAGTAACCTTAAAATTAGCCAAATTAACTTCAACAAGAGGCATCTTATAAGAGTCGGACAATTTATGTTGAATAATGTTTTTAACTTCCCTAGTTGTCAAACCTACAACGCTTATTTTTCCTAAAAGAGGAAATTCAATATTTCCTAATGAGTCAACTTTATACGTTCCATCTTGCTTCTGTAAAACTAGTGACGTAGTACTATTTGCATTAGCGGCAGCTATTCCTGCAGAAGAAACCGAAGAATTACTTATAGCTTGACCACTAGATGTATTTAAAATACTATTTGTTAATCCATCTAGAGTATTTATACTGACAGATAAAATGTCAGTATTTTTAATTTTAATACCGACATTTTCACAGATAATCACTTTTGTGTGTACAGTGTCTGGAATATCTTCGAAGTAAGCAACATGCTTGTAATTGGTACAAGAAAACAAAAAAAATAAAAAAAACCAGAAGAACAAATATAACTTCATCTTTACTATATTAATTTATTTATAAATTATTATATCATCAAAATTTAATTCTATTAATGATTTATTATAGCCTTAACCCAACATAAATAAGTTTTTAGTTCTGAATATCTAATAAATTTATCTGAATTTAGGAAATATTATTTAAAAATAAAGCGAATTAAATAAATCAAACTAAGTAAAAAATATGCTATACTATTAAAATTCTTACTTACTTTTAGAATTAAATATTTTTGGCTTATATAAAAAAATGTAAACCTACGCATTACTAAGTTTTAATAATTTGATACATTCTACAAGAAAAATTATATTAAAATTTTATAAAACTATAAATCTTTTAACCTCCATGCAACCGACTCTAATGGAAAAAACCAAATCTCATAAAGATTTTTGAAATTAAAATGGTCAATTAATTGTTGCAAATCTGGGGATCTTTGGCGTAGTAAAGACTCATTAGGTGCTTGGCAAATTACCCAAGCAGCAAAAGATGGTTCTCTAACAAACATATTTTCAATGTTTCGTCTTGGAAAATTGGCGTTTATATAAAGTAGTTGTTGGATAGCAATTTTATAACTAACTGTATCTGAACTTTGATTCTTCCAAAATGAATTTAAATTTCTCCAATCAATATCAAATTTAGAGCTTTCAATATATGGCATTTTATTACCTAAACTTGTGATACTTAACATTGCATTATTAGCACTAACCTCTAAACCTTGTCGATAAATATCTTTAATTGTACTATCGGTTTCCAACTCCCAGAGTAACCTTAAACAACCTATACTTGGACTACGATGCCATGTAGAAAAGTCAACAAGTCCTGAAGGTATTCCATTTCGTAAGATATTCAATCTAGTTGTAGTAGAATTCCTAACTGCAAGATCATTTCTCCTTGTCCTATAAATACTATCCCAAAAGTTATCTTTAGTAAGGGAAAAACAAGCCTTGCACACAAATAAGAGTCTAGCAGCTCTGTCGTCAAAACTTGAAAAACTGCCCCGTTTATAAAAAGGTGCCTCAGCAGGTATTGACCAATTTAACTTAACTATTGCCTTAGCTGTACTTATAAATTTGTTTGATATCAGAACCCTTTCAGAATCTGAAGGAAGTGAGGTTTGTAAATACCGCCATATACCATAGAACCATCCCCCAGCTTGATCATCAGAACTCATTGGATAATGAGATTTCCCATCTGTACTAATTCCTCTGGCAAAAAAACCTTCTACAGAGCTAACACTCGCCAACAACATTAAGCCTTTTGCAAGCCTTTTTACATTAACAGAATCTTGACTTTTTTTCGTATGTTGCCATCGCTTAATTGCCCCATCCATAAAAATTCCACCAAAAAAAGAAGCATTTTCTAAGGGTGACCACCAACCTAAAGCATTTGGCATACCATCTACTACCTCGCTTGGGAGAGGTAAATTTAATTTGCCATCCAAATCTGTGTATTCTACTAATGTATTTGAATTAGCAACAAAACGTCCCCAAATCTCACTATTAATTAAATCAACTTGTTTTTCACTAACTGATTGACTAAATGAAACCTGAAAGCAAAACAAATGCAAAAGAAGTATTCCTAGGGTTTTCATGTATGATATTTAAAATTATCTAACTATTTCAATTTTCCTGATTATATCAACATCTTCTATTTTTAGATAATAAAACCCAGAATTTAAAAAAGATAGAAATAGTTGAATCTCATTTACCCCATTTACTAAATTTAGACACTTGTTAAACTTTACATTCCCAGAAACATCTAATACTTTCAAAGTTTTCTTAATGCGAAAATTTGAGTGGATTTTCAATTTAAAATATCCACTATTTGATTGTGTAGGATAAACTAAAAAAGTTTCTTGTTGACATGTAGCAACTTCGATAATATTACTATAATATTTTTTACCATCTTTGAAATGTGCGACTATTCTGTAACAAACTTTATTAACATTTTGCCAAATTGTATCTAAATAAGCATACCTACTAATGCTGCTTTGAGAAGAATTTATTGATACAATTGTCTCAAAATTGTTTCCTGAATAATTACGTTCAACAGAATAATTTACAACATTCCTTTCATCTGTTGTTTCAAACTTGATTAAAACATGATTATGATCTACAGAACATGCAGAAAAAGAGACAATTCTTAATGGAAGCGTTTTCTGTGAATACTTTGCTACAAAATATTTTCCATTTTCATTTTTATTCCAACCAGAAACATAAATATTTCCAAATGAATCTCCATGAATTGTTTCTATACTCCCCTTTTCTTTTGAAGCCCCAAATCCCCTCAAATGTATCCAATTTACCCCATCCCATTTTGCAACTAAACAATTATTTCTATTATCATTAGTTATACTAAAATCACCCGCAACAAATAAACTATTTGAAAACTCATCAAAGTGAATTGCGTTTAAAGAAGCATTCGCACCCAAACTACTCTTGCCCCCAAGTTCACTCCATCTCTTTCCGTCCCAAATAGCAACATAATATTTTCCGTTTGTAGAGTCAATGCCATTTGTGAATCTACCACAAGCATATAAGTTTCCAGAAGTATCGTTACAAATTTGATTTATTGAATTATTTGCAGCTAATCCATCTTTTTCACCCAAAATATGCCACTTGTTATCTAAGTTTCTCCATTCAATTACCTGATTTTTATTTGAGCTGTCTGTAAAGCCCCCAGCTACATAAATGCTATTTTTCCCATTTGGAATAACACTATTAATCCCGCTTTTGGCATTTAGTCCTGCAAAATCAGAATTCCCAACTACTGTCCACTTATTTTTAGTTCGAATCCACTCTGTAACAATTCGCTGACCATTTGAATCGGAGAATCCACCTACGGCGTAAACATTACCAATACTATCACAAATAACGCTTTTAATATTCCAATTGGCTGATAAACTGTTTACTCCCCCCAATTCTTGCCAAAACTTACCATCCCACTTTGCAACATAATTCATTCGGTTTGAATTTGTAAAACACCCTGCTACGAAAATATCACCAAATTTATCTCCTGTTATTGATAATATGTAACTATTTGCAGCAAGACCATTTAACCCGCCCAATTCACTCCAATCGAAACCATCCCATTTAGCAACATAATATTTACCACTATCATTAGTGAAATATCCTGCCGCATATACATTCCCACTTTTGTCAGAATATACAGATTTAACTGCCCAATTAGCATCTAAAGAACCTAACTCTACAAAACCATCCTGTGCCTTTAATTTAGTTTTCGCAACTAAAGATAAAAAAACAAAGAGTAGCAATACTTTTTCAGTTAGACACAACATTTATATTGCTTAGATAGTATAAAAAAATTAATTTTTAACAAATTAATTTCGTAAGTGATTAAATTTTCTATTCTTTAGAAATTTTTATTTTGCTGAGGCGAAATTTTGTGTATTTAATTAATTTCTTGATTTAAATGAAATACAATATCCAAACTATCGTGGTTTAGAGACATCACAAAGCTTCGCCATCTGAGTCACACTCATTATTTTTAATGCTTGGTAAAAAAATATTAACTTTCAACAAAGAAAATATTTCAAACTAATTATTAATAAAAAATCTATGATTTTAATGATGTTAATTCATACTATGAGAGAACTCTGAACGCCGAAAATAGGGTTTTCAGGCCATTTGGACAAATGGAATCTTTAAAAAGCTAACCTCTGATGCGCATATAAAAACAGTTGTGAAAACGTTTTCTAATAACAGACTAGAATTCCTTTAAAATTTCATTCATCTTTTTACATTATTTATTTATTACACATGACATAGTGCTGAATGGTCATTTAAATATAAAATATTCTAATTTATTAATGGGAAGATGCAATTTCAATAATTAGATTTAAAGGTTTGAAACTATTTCTCATTAAAAAAATAGTAAAATTTAAAAGCGTCCTGCGACAATCATAATCAAAATAGAACAAAGCATTCAGGCTATTTAGTGATTATATTAGACATTATGTCGATTTAATTTCAGGGTTATTAAAACATGAAGAAGCGTGATATTGTTGTTTTCTTCCTCCATCAGCTTTTAAATTAGTTGCATTTCTATCATTGCTGGCATTGCTCCCAAATCAGACAGAGTATTTTTTTAAATAGTCGTAAGACCATACACAAATTCGTTTCATTGGTCTTTCGTCATATCAAAAAATGCTGAATGATGTTCTTGTATAGGATTCAACTTTAGTAAGAAGGTATTAATACCAATCTATCTTCAATGGTAGGTAATGGACTTGAATGATAAATGACAACCTTTAGATACGGCTTTCTATGACAATCATTTAAGTGATATTTTGATAAATATTACTGATGTGACGATTCAAAATAAGGCAAAAATTCAATTCCATATAATGCTAATCATAAAAAAATTAATATTTAATGCCTTCTAAGAATGAGAAGTAACTACTCAAAACTTGTAACGAATAATTTTTACTTTTATATACAAGTCTAGTTATTTATTGGTACTTCAACTACAATAAAAGAAGTATCTGGTTCTACATGTAATGGAATAACAATTGTTTCCCAGACCCCAATACTGTCTCTTTTATCGATGTCTGTTCCACAAATGTTAACCCTTCCCGCAATAACAAAAATGTAAACACATTTATTAGTTTCATTAAAATGATAAGTAACCTCTGTTTTTGCAGTGTAATATCCAAGACTCAATTTTGCATTTTGGTTTATCCAGCAGTGTTCTGTTCCTTCTTCATTGCTAACAATCGTTTGCAACTGGTTTTCTCTTTTATCTTTAGGAAAATATCTGCGCTGATATCTAGGATTAATGTTTTGTAGCTTTGGCTCAATCCAAATCTGCAAAAAATTCACTTCATCTTCGCCCACATTATGTTCTTCATGGCGAAGACCACTTCCTGCACTCATAATCTGCACGCAATCTTCTTGTACAACTTCACTATATCCCATGGTGTCTTTATGATTCATCTTACCCGCAATCATAACACTCACTATCTCCATGTTTGTGTGAGGATGAAGCCCAAAGCCATTGCCAGGCAACACAATATCATCATTAAATACCTTTAGGAGACCAAAACCGTTACGCATAGGATTAGTGTAAGACGAAAAACTAAAAGTAAAATTACTAATTAACCATCCTATATCTTTCACGCCTCTCTCAGATGCCTTAAAAATGGTATATTTCATTTTAATAATTTTATTGAGTGTACTTCTGTCCTATTTATGCAAAAATGTACTTTTCATTTGGGTTATCAAAAAGAAAGAATACACAAACAATTTTAAATACTATTGGGATGTACTTTAACCACAAGAAACACTAAGGTAGAAAGCATGAATGTAAAATCAATTAAAATGTCATTTTGGGAGCATTAAAACATAAAATTGTAAAGATATTTCTCACTAAGAGGCCAAAAAAGATTCTTATAATTATACAGACATTACTTGAACAGAATCTAGAACCTGTAAGACTAGGAAGAAGTAATCCTGGAAGGGAGAAAAGCACTAGATCAAAAGAAAAATCCCAAACATTCACTAACTTTAGAAGAGAGGTTAATGATTAAAAGTAAAATGACATTGCCCCTTAGCCATGCGATTTGCTGAATGAATTGACTAGGTCGGAAAACAAAAAAAGGCTGTAAATCATACGATTCACAGCCTTTTAGTCTGTTTTAATGAACTTTTTGCGGAGAGAGAGGGATTCGAACCCCCGGACCTGTAACAGTCAACAGTTTTCAAGACTGCCGCAATCGACCACTCTGCCATCTCTCCGAGTGCAAAATAAAGGGTATCAGATTGAATAGCCAAATAAAATAATATTTCTTCTGCTACATTTGCCAAAATAATTAATGTGAAGCATCTCGCCGCAGTCAATAAATACTTCTGGAAATATAAGAGTCGTCTAATATTCGGAATCCTATTTATCATTCTTTCCAACTACTTTAGAATATTAAGTCCGCAAGTTTCTGGTTACGTAGTTGATAAAGTTACCCAAGCTATTAAATTGAAAAAAGGATTGCCTATTACAAATACGCCAAGAAATAGAAATTATGACGTGCTTGTTAAACAACTTGTTTATTGGGTTGAAACAGGTAATATTTCGTTTAGCAATATGATTGTTTTTAGTGGCATCACTTTGCTGATACTAGCTTTGCTTGGTGGCTTCTTTATGTTTTTAATGCGACAGACCATTATAGTGATGAGTCGTCACATAGAATATGATCAAAAGAATGAAGTGTTTCAGCATTACCAAAAACTCGATATAGGCTTTTATAAAACCCATACTACTGGCGATTTGATGAACAGAATCTCCGAAGACATTAGTAGGGTTAGGATGTACACTGGACCAGCTATTATGTATGTGATTAATTTGAGTGCAACAATTTGTTTCAGTGTATATTTTATGATTAAAGAAAATGCCGAACTAACCATGTTTGTTCTGGCTCCGTTACCCATATTAACCATCACTATTTATACAGTTAATACGATTATTCATAAAAAGAGTGAGAAGATTCAAAGCCTATTGTCTGGCCTTACCACTACTGCTCAAGAAAGTTACTCTGGCATTCGAGTTATTAAATCATTTGTTCAAGAAGCCGCAATGATGCGCTTTTTTAAAGAAAAAAGTAACCTCTATAAAAATAATGCAATAGGTCTTGCAAAAGTGGAAGCAATTTATTTCCCCTCAATGGCATTACTTATTGGTGTCAGTACGCTGCTCACTATTGCAATTGGGGGATGGTATCATGTTTCCCACCATCAACCAGAAGTGAGTGCGGGAACAATTACGGAGTTTGTGATTTATGTTAACCTGCTAACTTTTCCAGTTACAGCATTAGGGTGGACAGCAAGCATGATTCAGCGAGCAGCTGCATCCCAAAAAAGATTGAATGAATTTTTGCAAATTCAGCCCAATATCTTCGATGATAATTGTGCATCATTATCGTCTTTAAAGGGCGACATCGTTTTTAAAAACGTTTCTTTTACCTATCCGCATACAGGTATAAAAGCGATTACCAACTTTTCTCTATCAATAAAGGAAGGTCAAAAAGTATTGATAATTGGTAGAACAGGAAGTGGAAAATCGACCCTAGCTCAATTACTTCTTAGGTTTTATAATCCTGAAAATGGCAATATTAAAATTGGCAATCATCCATTACAATCCATCTTTCTAAGTCAATTGCGCGAGGGTATAAGTTATGTTCCTCAGGATGTGTTTTTATTCAGTGATACAGTCTCCAATAATATAGGTTTTGGAATGCCCTCAAGTCCTAGCAAACAAGAGATTGAGAATGCTGCAAAGTTTGCAAGCATTCATAATGAAATAATGAATTTCGATAAGCAATACGATACCATGATAGGGGAAAGGGGCGTAACCCTAAGTGGTGGACAGAAGCAACGGATTGCGATTGCAAGAAGTTTAATAAAAAACCCTGAAATTGTTGTTTTCGATGATTGTTTAAGTGCAGTAGATTCCAAAACCGAAAGTGAAATTATCAATAATTTTTATCAATATCTTCAAAATAAAACCGCAATCATCATCACACATAGGATATTCTCTACCATTCGATTTGATAAAGTGATTGTTCTGGACAAAGGTGCAATTATTGAAGAAGGCACCCACAATGAGTTGATTCAGCTAGATGGTTATTATGCTGAACTTTATAGACTTCAACTTAATAGAGGTGAATCCATTGGGGATAGTTCCTTGGCTTAATTGAATTTAAAAATATTTGTAAATATCGACTACTGAATAAATGCAACGGTTTCTTTTTATTGCATTACGCATTTTATAATCACTTTACTCGATAATATTTCATTAAAAACCTTATATATTTGGCTGCTTTAATATTTTATTCATGACAATTGATGATTTCTTTTCATTATTTATTGATAACTTTTATATTGTTGTTTTAGTTGTAATAATTGTCAAGTTATTTTTATCGTTTTGGTACAAGCCCCACCGTCCAAGTTTCATTTGGAAAAGTTTTTTTAGGATTTATTCCAAAAAAGTTGTCTCATCTAGGAAGAATTCCAATTGGCCAGTTTTTAAAATGTCACATAATTTCTTGACAGTAATTCTTTATTCAGTTATCTTTTTCAAACTGGTGCTTGCAGCAGCAATTAATTTACAAGCACCATCTGATAAGATTCAAAAAATAGCCAATCAAATGCCTAGAAAGTAAGTTATTGCTGTTAATTTAGGAATTTAAAAGTTATAAGCTATTTGTATCAAACATCAAATTGCTTCTGATTAAAATAAAAAGGTTGTTAGCGGTTTGCTAACAACCTTTTTATTTTGAAAAAAACATTACGAATAAAACAAATCTCACAACTCATCAAGGTATAGCATATATCTCCGCTTCAATAATACTTAGCCTGCCTTTGCTACCTTTATTATCTCGCATGATGCCATCATCTAGTTTCTTTCCGTTTACTTCTACCCCAGTATCTTGGTTATCTGTACTGGCACCTGCCAAGGCAATCTTAACCTTACTACCTTTTGTAGGCGCAAAGGAAGCTGTGAAGTAGCCAAGGTTTGGTGTGGTGGCACCATTAAATACTTGCTTATCATCTACAAATATATTCAAATTGTAAACCCTAGTTCTAAAGTTGTTTAGCTTTAAGGATACCTGATTTATCATGTCTGCCTTTTCTACGTTGTACTGTATCCAAGCTGTAGAAACATCGCCATCATTTATCCAGTCTGTAGCCTCATTGTCATCATAACTCTTATAAGCACTATCACTGTTAGATCCTGCTGTAGCACTAACAATGTTCAATGCTTTTCTAACTATTTTGTAAGATGGTGTTGCTGGTGTTGGTCCCTTAGCTAAATTGCCTGTAAGACCTTCATCATGCAACGTAGTACTCAAGCCTTTATTAGATACAAATGGTAAGGATGTAAGTGTAAGTGTTCTTTCTTTCAATCCATCAGAAGTTGCCTTAATAACAATATTACCAGCTTTTGTGGTTGTTCTTATAAATGCCCTGTTTACTCCACATTCTACAGGAAACTCTTGTGCTAAAATATAATTATCAGGACCTTGTGCCATACCGCCACGCCATTCGGCAGGGCCACTAACATCAAACTTTACCATGTTTAAGGCAGTAGGGCATCTGTTGCCTTTTGCATCTACCACTTCAAACTCTACCAAAGCTAAGTCTTGACCATTTGCCACTAACCCTTTCGGACTAATGATTGGCGTTAGTTTAATAGCCAAAGGATTACCGGCAGTGGTCATACTTGTTGCACATATTTCTTTGCCAGCAGCATCAAAACCTGTTGCGGCAATAGTTCCTTCTTTGTAGGCAATGTCTTTAAATGTGAACAGAAAATGATTGCTCCGTACACCAAAGCCCATCGACTTGCCATTAATCTTCAACTCTACCTTATCAGCCGAAGAGATTACATATACATTTTTCTTTACACCGCTCTCATAGTTCCAGTGACCTATTATGTGTATGCCCGGATGTTCTACATCAACCCAGCCATCCCACATAATCTGGTTGGCATAAAAGTTATCTTTTATAATACGCAAGGCATCAACCCCACCACTTCTTCTAAAGTTTTCTGCACCACGATGGTGTGTATTACTTTCGCTAAATATAATCTTAACCCCTCCACCATTTACACGCTTGCCAGTGCCGGGGCGTGCATTGTAATACTCTTCCCAACGCACAATGTTTTCAATGGCATGACTATCTTGGTTGCGGTTGTAGGCCGAAGCATTTTGCCCTTGGTGCAGTGGACCATCACCATCCTTGTGATACGGCGGCGTAAACTCATCCCAATATTTCCTCAAACCTTCATCCCTACTGTATTCCATCATCCACATCGGCTTGGTAGCACTCTTATTTATGTATAGCATTTCACCACCATACTCTGCTTCCTTACTATCTAGCATATTTCTAGAGCCAATTGCCCTGCCACCATTTGGATCATATTGATTCCTTATCTGCTTCATTTCCGCCATGTGTTTCTCACTTATCGGCGCATTACCACATTCATAAAAGACGATACTAGGATTGTTTTTATTATAAATAATGGCATCACGCATTACTTCCTTACGTTGTTCCCATCGTCTGCCTTCCACATCTTTTTCAGCATCACCAGCCGGCATTGCTTCAATCAAACCTACACGGTCGCAACTTTCCACATCTTGTTTCCAAGGGGTTACGTGCATCCAACGTACAAGGTTGGCATTGCTTTTTACCATCAGGTTATTACTGTAATCGCTCAACCATGCAGGCACCGAATTGCCAATTGCAGGCCACTCATTGGTAGTACGTTGTGCATATCCATGCACTTGTATTACCCTATCGTTAAGGGTAAGCACTCCATTTGTAAAAGTTGTTTTTCTAAAGCCCGTTTTAGTATTCACCACATCTACCGCCTTGCCATCTATCTTCAAAGTAGTTTGTACTGTATAGAGATAACCATAACCCCAACTCCAGAAGTTCAGTCCGCTAGCATTGGTAGCTGCTTCAACGGTCTTTGTTTCTCCAGCATTAATCGTAAAAGTATTCCCCTTAGCAGTCTGAATTGTCTTTCCATCCATATCTATTATAGCAACTTCATAACCAACAGTTTGTGACTTGCCACTTTCATTCTTTACCTGCGAAGAAGTATGAATGGTGGCAGTTTTTTGTGCAATATTAAAGTTGTCGGCATATACATAAACGCCCGTGGTACCAAGGTTGCTAAACAAAGGCAGTGTCTGGTAAACAGGATTCATTATATGAATAAAGACGTTCTTATTAATGCCGCCGTAGTTGGCATAAAAGTTCTTGTCGTTCCACTGAAAACCGCTCTTAGTTCCTTTTTCGTGATAGTTCCACGCATTATCTATCTTAGCTGAGATTACATTGTCTTTTCCAAATAACACATCATTGGTAATATCAAATCCAAAGGCCATGATACCATTTTCGCTCAAGCCAATAGATTTTCCATTTAAAAAGAATTCTCCCGCTTGTCTAATACCTTCAACCTCTAAGATTATCTTTTTCCCTTTATTAGATTCATCAATGGTGAAATGTTTTCTGTACCAAGCAATGCCCGTACTCAATTGGTCGATAGAAACCCTGAATGCATCATTCTCATTCCAGGCATAAGGCAAGGTAATTCCCTTCCACGATTCATCATTAAAACCAGGCGCATCCGCACCAGTAGTATCACCCACTTTTACTTTCCAATCACTATTGAAATTGAATTTTACACGTTCACTTTTCTGGGCAAATACGGTAGCTAAGAACATGAAACATAGCAAGGAGAGAGAGGCAATTTTATTCATTAATCAGTATTGTGTTTTTGAAAATTGAAATTACTTATAGAGTACTAATTGAGCATTGAACGTTAAAAAAGTTTAAATATAACAGAAAATAAGTCACTTTACAGCGATGCAATTGCAAAGGGGTGGCAAAATAAGTGTGCTCTTAGACCTAAGAGGGCATGTAATTGGTCAAATATGTATGCTCTTATACCTAAGAGTGCATATAATTGATCAAATATGTACACCATTATTGGCATTAATTGGTATTTTGAGGATGAACATAGCACATATTTCAGTAATAAATGCCTCTGATTGAGGAGTAGGACCTGGAGTAGTAGTCTCAACCTTAAAATCATAAAAATCATTCTAATCCTGATTTTTTAAGTTTAACTATTGGGAAATGAAAAGAAATTCTATGTTGGTTTAAGCAGTAGACAATGTGGTGAATTTAGTTTACCCAAGTTGCAACTAATTGGACTAAACTTTAGTTTTTTTATGGGCTTTCATTTTTTTAGTGGAGTTGTGTGAAACTCCTATCCTTGCTTGATAATAATCTTGTTTCAGAAATTAATTGGTAGCACTTTTCAATAAATCACCCGTGAATTAAACAATCTCCTTGCCTCTTTTAACTATAGTTTCTTCTCCAAGCCCCCATTCCCTCAAGGACTCTTATCTTTTTATTAAATTATCTAAGAAGGAAGGGCTTCGTTTAAAGCGAAACCTTCCAAATTAAAAGTCTATCCAGCGAACTACTTTTTACAAAAACTCAACTTCCTGTTTATATCCTCCAAATCAAACATTTCAGAATTAAAATCTTCGCCCACCCACTCTAACATATCTTCATGTTCCTCATGTGCGGGGTTGCCCAATATTTGAAACATCCGATAATATCCCCATATTCCACCACAATCTTCTGGCGGGCAGTTCAAAGCACCTTTCACACAAAATGGAAGCTGTTGATCATCTTTCACTTCTACTATTTTCTCAAAAGCGATGTCGTGCCACCAGTCATCTCCGAAGTCGTACCAGTATTTTATTTTTTTCTTTTCACCACTAAAAAAAGAAGAAACTTTGGTGGCATCACTATCTACTTTATCATCGTCGTCATTCCATCCAAAAAAGTTATTATCTTCTCTTATTTTACCTATTCTAAAATCGGTTGCTTGAAACTCCCATAAATGACAATCCTCCCATCCCATGGCGTCTTGAATAACATGGTGCAGCCCCGTAAAAGTTGTATCTATAGGCACTAAAACCTTACGCCATATAGAAGGTTTACTATTTTTAAGTGTAATCTTAATTTGAAATGCTTGCTTCATATTTTCAATTTTGACAAAAATGGCGCAATCGCTTTATTGAAAGAAATGATGTTATTCACAAAAAAATTGACAATCGATATTTGTTTGTTGTTAAGTAGTATCTCACATATAAACGCAACCATAATTCGCTATTTTTTTCATTCCTTGCAAAAGACTATTTTTCTTGTTTGTATTTTAGTTTAGGCGTTTCTTCACAAAAAAGTTTCTCTACGATACAACACTGCATACTATGCCTTTAATTTGTTCTCCATATTTTAAAAAAGTGATGATTATTTCAATTCGACTATAAAAATGTAGACCTTCCTTACAGCAACGCCCTCAATGTTGCCTTTCCCGTATTAATCACCTTACTTTCGCCCGACTTTCGCCCTTCATAACTAAAACTAATCTCTAGGCTATTAATTAATCTTTTGGTAAAATCTATACCCCATAAATAATTTTTACCCGATTGTAATCCATCCAGCATCACATAACTTATGGACGTATTTTCTGTTCCTTTATAACTAATATCGCTCAATGTCAATCTACCCGTAAGGCTAGTGTTCTGTACTGCATTATATTTTGCTTCCATCACCAACGAGTTACTCATCAACGATTCTCCACCATAAACAACTGTGTTCTTTTTATAGGTATACACATAGCTAGTCTGTAGCCTAAAAATGGTCGCATTGGTAAAAACCAATCTAGGTTCAGTTACCGAGGTTTTGATGGTATAATTCTGGTTGGTATAGGCAGGCGTAAGCAAACTAGTATTCGCTATCTTTTGCGATAAGTCTATTGTTAAGTTCCTATTAAAAGAAGCCCTTACTTTCATGTCCCACTCGTTTTGTTCATTACTCTGCAAACCATAAGTAAGTAAGTTTTTATTGTTTATCAGCAATCTGGTAACATCTATTCCCCATTTACTGCTACTGCGGTTGAAAGAAAGGGTATTACTGAAAATATATTTTAGACTAATCAATGCCGTATCAGCAATTTTTCCGCCCACTGGATTAAACACAAAATCGGACTGTGCCAACACCTTTTTACCACTTTGTAAGGATGATTGCAAAGCGAAACGTCCCACAAAATCCTTCAATCTTTTATTGACCATTCCATTGCTTATAGCTCGAGGAATAACCATTATGCTATAATTGAACTGGGTATTATTTGTTTTAACGTACACATTTGTAGAAGTAAACAATCTTATGTAAGTGGCCTGATCGGAAAAACGAGCTAATTCAAACTCATTCAGTTGTTGCACTCCATCTTTGTTATAATCTATCCAAGTATATTGCCCTTGCCCCGCAGAAACTTGCACATAAGATATAGCCAGTTTTTGTTGCTGCCCAGAGCCTATTTCATACAATGTATTTCCTGTAATAAAACCATTCCAAGCTTTAAAATTATACTCTATTTTGCTTAGTAGATTCTTATCTAGTGTAAGGGTAGTAATGTTGGCATTATATACTTCAAACTTTCGATAAGTAACGTCCAAACGTAATTGTTGCTTTTTAGTTTGCATCATTTCAAGCAAAAAATTGTAGGTATGACTTCTATCTATTTGCAAAAAAGTTTGTTGATATGCTTGCTTGTCATTCCTTAGCGTGTAAGTAAACGCCCAATTATTCCCCTTATTAAAATTATTTTTTAGATAAGCTGACAACGTATTAAAATGGAAACTTGCAGATGAAAAAGTGTCTACATTGGCGGTTCTTTGTTGGTTATGTTCCAGTGCATACCCTCCGCCTATTAATAAATTTTTAAAATAGGGCATTGTCCTATTAACCTCCAAAGAAGGCTTAAAGTAATAGCCTTTACCACCATTATTGTAATTATTTGTGAGGCTTACATCGCTTTTAAAGTGCCAATCAGCAACAGATTGAATATGCTGCAATGTTTGCCTGATGCCACTATAATTATCGCTGCGTAGGTAGCCTGCTGCCGAATATCTGAATAAGTTATGGCTACTGTCTTTCAACTCTAGGCTCATACTAGGCAGTTGTTCTGTGGCACTAGTTGCTACCAAATTGAGTCCCCAATCTCTTAAAAACTCTACTGATCGCAAACGTTCAATTGGTTTAAAGTTTTCATTGGCATATTCATAACCTAGGGTAGTATTATATTTCAGAGGTTTATGCCGATAGAACACATTATCCGAACGGAGCAACTGTACCCTACCCGCCATGCCTACATCATTACTTTTTTGCCGGGCAGATAAAGTATTAATATCATAATTACTCACGGCCATATCTGTTTGTAGGGTCGTTTTACTATTAATTTGATAGATACTACTCAGGTTCACCAACTGCTGCTTTTTTGGTGTTACCAAAAAAGTGGCTGGTTCATAGTTACCTTGAAGCACACCGTTTTTGGGAGCCACATACTGATAAACATTGCCATTTGCCCCATTGTAGAACGGTACATAGTTGCCCTTATTTGTACCCACCAACACAAAACTGAGAACATATTTAGCACTGTCCTTATTGGTGGAATATTGATAGATGGAATCGGTGCTGTTGGGCAATCTTATTTTAGAATACATGATTCTTGTAGCATCAAAAGTGTCGATTGAATAACTAGGATAGAAAGCATTCTGAATGTTATCGCCAATGTTTGCCAAAAATCTTTTCTCACTAGAATCTAGGGTTTGGTTGATGGGAGAGTTTTTTGCATCGCTGTTGTTGTAAAACCCAACGTTAAAGGACAGCTTTTTATTAACCCTAATTTCATCATTTGCAAACAACAGTACGTTCAGGTAATTCTGATCAGAATATTCAAATTCTACCTGAATACGTTTATTCACTGTTATCAATCTTTTGGCGGTAAAAGTTATTTCGGCGGTGTTATAGTTGATTGTATAGTCTTGGTCATCGCCTCGTTGCAATAGTTCACCATCTATAAAAACATGCTCTGTATTTGCTAGCACTACAAAATAAAGTTCATTATTTGCTCCTTGCAATCGGTATGGACCTTGGTTTCCTTCTACTCCTGCAAAAATATTTCTGGTAAACTTTCCTTTAGCAATAGCCCCGCTCATGGTGAGTTTGTTGCCCACCCTCTCCCCTACTCTCGATTCTAATTGATATGAAACACCTTGCAATCTTTTGTAGAAATTGAGGTAATAATTTTTGTTTTGACGCAAATCAACATCACCAAGGTTCAGTTCCCAATTGTGTTTCTTAAACTGGAGTAATATCTTATCAAATTCATTTAGTTGTTTGGTGTTGCCATCAGGCTGAATAGGAACATTATTATCCGTAATGGCGGCAGCCATCATAATGCTATCCCCAATCATACCGCTTAGTTGCAGGTTCAATTGCGAATTGAATACCGCATTTTGGTTATTGCCTACCGAAATACTTCGCCCCATACTGCCATTATAATCGATGCCACTACCAAAGTTGAACAAGCTTTTAGAAGAAAAATCGTTGCTAGAATTATAGACAACTGGTTTATGAGCCAAGAAGTTATTACTTATACTGTCATAATTAAAACGCCGAATGGGCGCATAGAAGCTTATTGGAAAAGTGCGATAGGTAATCAATACGCTATCTTTAGGCAGGGGATGTTTCCATAAAAGCATAGCCCTGAAATAATCTATTGAGTAAAAGTTAGTGTCAATGCCTTTGATAACAACAGAATAGGGCACCAAACTTTGTTTATCTAAAACAACCAATCCATTAGTCGCAATGGTTTTTGAATGAAGATTAGACAACTGTCCATTAGCCACAAAAGCTATGGCAAACAACAGGTATAATATAAAAGTGCTTTTCTTCAGTGTTATTTATTATAGGTGCAATGTTACTTATAAAGATTCTAGTGAAAATTGATTGCCATAAAAGTTAGGATAAGTTCAACAAATAGCTATCATAGGCTTTTATAGAAAAAATATTTTAACTCAATTAAATTATAAAAGAAAGATGCTTCAAAACTGCGTATTGTCTTCAAGTATGTACAAAAAAAAGGGGGAGCTGAAATAGCTCCCCACATTTGGCTTGGTTAAAATGAATTAGTCTATTTATTTAGCCAGTTTTACAAATTGGCTAGAAGAAATAGTATTTCCTTGTTCGTTTGAAACTTTTAATACATAAGTACCTGAACTTAAATTCGAAACATCAACCTGCACTGAGTTATTAGAGCCCACATTAGCTGATTGGTTTACAGATTTAACAACCCTTCCAAGTAAGTCAACAACTTTTATATTCACTTTCGAAGTTGTAGCAACGAAACTTACTTTTAGTGTAGATGATGCAGGATTAGGAGAAATAGATACTTTACTTGAAGCTAAAGCTTCTTGTGCCAAAGTATTTTTGTTTACAACTGAATAACCTTCTGTTCCGGGATACACATTAATTGTTTTAGTTACAGCACTAGAACATCCAGCAATAGAACTTGTTGCTGTTAGTTTAACATTGTAGGTAGTGTAAGCTAAAGTGTTATTAACATTATAAGGATAGGAAGCCGTCAAAAACACGTGATCTGGGTTTGAAAGTTTAGATGTATTCAATTTATTAGGATCATTTGCATCTCCAAAATCCCAAGCATAGCTCAAATTACCAGCTGAAAGAGTTGATGTACTATTGAATGAATAACTATCGTTTTCTCCATTTCCTGTGTTTGACTGATAAACAAAGCTTGCAACAGGATCAGGAGCTACGGTAACCGATAAAGTAACCGTTTTAGAATCATTCAACAGGTTTGTTTGTGTCAACTTCACAGTATAAACACCTGGTTTTGCATAAGTATGTCCTCCAGTAAGAGGTGCAAGTTGACCATTTTGGGTACCATTATAAGCAGTAGTACCATCACCAAAATCAATTACAGCTTTAACATCTGGATTTAATAAACCGTAGTTGAACGTGTATTTATTGCTGGCAAGACACTGAGAATCTGCTACATAATACAAAGAAAGACTTGGATTTAAGGTTGTTGGAACATAAGCAGGGAAAACAGTAATATTCTTTGTTAATGAAGATGCACAACCACCTATTGAATTGGTTACTTTCAGAGTAACTGGTAATGCAGAACCATTCGCAGCTTTGAAAGTATCTACTGGGTTGGAAGTAATTAAACTTGTGGC
>CANFLL010000024.1 GCA_947447825.1 Chitinophagaceae bacterium
CCATCAATTTCTATTTGCTTGAAGGCAGGCGTGTAGGTGATTGGGGCAAATTGCTGTGCAGAAACACCCAACAACAGACCACTAAGCAACAAGACTAAAAAACTTCTTTTATTCATATTATTCTCCATTTAAAAGTTCAACAATTGATTCTATGTTACTACTGAAGAGCATTACCACTAAGTTCACGAAGAAAAAACAAAGGACACAAAGATTTAGGGTTTGCTTATATCAGTTCTTAACAAGCTATTTACCAATCCTTGTGTTCATCGTGAATCCATTGTGATCTTTGTGGTTAACCCTTTTTTAACCAAAAACTTTATTATTCTACTTCAGTCCCCAACTATTACATTCTTCTTTCTTAAGTTGCAAGGGTGCTACTTCAAACGAAGCGGGCTTTGTTCCCGAATATAATATTGCCTCCTCCCCCTTGGGTAACGTAAGCGTTACTTGTCCGTCTTGTTGCATCATCTTAACTTTCTTTGATGCTACCAGTTTTACCGTTCCCTTCATATCTGTTTTGATGATGCAGGGTTCTCCAGCCAAACTTTTGATGTTGATAAATTTGGTGATGCCGCCCTTTTTCACAGCACTAACCACAAATCCTCCTTCTGCTCTTAGGTTATAGAAACTTGCGTCTTTCCATTCTGAGGGAAAAGCAGGGAACACCCTTATTTTACCGCCCCAACTTTGCAATAACATATCCAATTCTGAACGTGAAGAAGCTATGGGCGACTCGAAGGTTGGCCATCCATTTTCGCTATACAATGTATTGGGTGTAACGGTAGGGCCAGTACGTGGATTTAATATTATTAAGGAACGATTAAGGTATTTTAAAGCTGAATCTCCATTGCCAATAGCTGCCCAAATAGAAGATGCACCATTGAATTTAAACATACAATCGTCGCCATTAAAGCTAGTGAAATGCTCAATAGACTGTTTCATTAATGGGAGTCGTTCTGGTTGCTCATCAATATTCAATTCATATAAAGGGAAGATGCCAAAAAGGTGACTATAATGCCGGTGTGGCTTCGCAAACGGAACATCTTTACCCAACATTATGCCCGTAGAATCGATAGGATAATCTGCCATCTTATCCAAGATATTCTCCCATTCCGCCACTTGGGGCTTATCAATTTGCAGTCTGTTTGCAGTTGCTATTAATGTCTTGTACCCCCACTTTGCCAAGGCAATATTTAGGCTAGTTTCGTTGGCATTGCCATATTCATCGGAGTAGGTATAAGGAATATGATACTTACCATCATCACCCAATTTCATAATTCGGGTATAAACAGTGAAAGTCTTTTTCAGTAAAGGATAAACAGAATTGCGCAGCCTATTATCATCCATAGACAGTTGATTATAGATATAAAACAACTGCATCAGCCAAGGCAAAGCAATGAGGTGCATAGGGCTTTTATTGTTTGTGTTTAGTCCCACGGTAGCATTCAAATCATCATAACCAACAGGATTACCCAAAGCAGCGCAATCATTTCTAAATTCTGGCGGCACATTATTTATTAATTGGTCGGTATGCTTTTCTATTAGTTTATATAACGCATCTGCAATATCTAAATGATTAGTAGTTCCTAAGGTATAGTAAGCCAATTGTATATTTAGGTTCGTCCAATACGCCGCCCAAACAGAAGGTTTATACCATGGTCCCATCAAATCGACCACTGGGCGATTGGCACGAGTGGCACTTGCTAGTTTATATAACTGAATCCAATAGAAACTCTCCAAACGTGCATCAGGCAGCGTAACAAAACTTGCGGGATAGTAGTTATGCCACCAATTACGATGGGCTTTTTCTATGGCATTCATGTCCTTTTTCTCAGCAGCTTTGATAATTGCGATGGCATCAGCCGCTGAACCAGAGGACGGAATTAGCTTGTTAGCCCAACGGTTGGCAACGGTAATAAATATAGTTTTTGATTGATTGGCATTTGTATGGCTTCTCCAAGCGGTTGCATAATCGTCACCCTCCAATAAGGGTTGGGTAGTTACTTCAATGCCCTCCTTTGTTTCTGTTACAAAAGGTGGATTTGGAATATAGATTCCCTTATCGCGATTGGGCTGCACAGTAGGGCGAGGATGATTGCCTTGTTCGGGACGGAAAGAACAGTTCAAGTTGCTTTCCTCGCCTGTACTTTTTACATTTAGAACAATAAATTCTTCTTCCGAAGGAACATAACAACGTATAGAAACAGTACCCTTTGTAGTAGTAACAGTACCGGTAATCTCTGCATTCCACAAGTCTGTACGGAAAGTTGATGCCGTTATAGTGCCTACAGGGGTGAGCAATAAACGCCCTATTGGAAGCCGTCCAAAAGCGTTGGTACTCTTAATATTTTTAGAACGATGGTCATATACATCAGTTCTACCAATCTCTAAACCAACAGTGTTTTCTTTTTTATTATCCTTGAAAAGAATAGCTCCAAGAAGACCATTACCCACAAAAGGTCCTTCGTAATAATCGGCAGGCATCTTGTTCCAAACAATGTCGTGCTTTGCCAAGAACTGCTGCCAATCGACGTTTAAATTAGTAACCGGTTGAGCTTGTACGAGTATTGTAGTAAGAACAGATACAATTATTGACAAGTAGTATCTGTTCCTAACGCGACTTTTTAAATACTTTAAACCTACAATCATAATTAAATTTGAATTCGTTTAATAAAGTTTCTCTAAATAAATTAAATGCTTTTTACTGCCAATTAATATTGTACTCTATTGAAAATAATACTTACTCGAAACCAACATCCCTTTTGAATCCTTAATATCAATCATCCACATAACTACACCGTCAGGCAATTGGGCAGTTACTTTTTTCCCATCAACATTTGCGGGCAATGTTTCCCAAACCCTTTTCTCAAAAGGCAGTGTTTTATCCTTTGTAAAACAGAGTGTTGCTTCTACAATTTCCTCACTCGTGTTGACCAATGCCGTAATACTAGTTGAATTGTTATTGACCGATTCAAAATATGGTAATTGGTAAGGATCATTCTTTAAATAATGATTCATGAATGCGGCTATTTCTGTTGGAGTTGCTCCTTCATAATGTCCGTGTGGCATATCGGGTATCAACCTAAAAATGGATTGGGAGACCACTTCATTGTAAGTTCGAGAAAACATTGATGGATTAAAGTGCTGATCCTTTGCCCCGGTAATCCATAAAAACTTAGCTTTAGATTGCCCAATAAAATTTGAAGGATCATATTGTTTAATCCATCTTTCGGATGAGGATTTACTGAGTTTATTCAAGTTTGCCCAGTAGTTTACTCCCGCAGTATCAAAATAAAAACCGCAACCATAAACAGGTACGGCAGCATTATATCGATTATCCAATCCTGCAGAAATACTAGTGAGAAAGCCGCCCCAACTGATGCCTGTTATGCCTGTATTATTTTTATCAACCTCCTTGAAACTTAAAATTAGCGAGTGGGCAAGTGCCACATTATAAACGGCATGATACACCCATTGCTGATTGAGTGCACTATCTATGTTGGTAAATTTCTTTCGAGGATCTTGGTCAGGACCGCCCAAAGGCAGACGCTTTCCATCTTTTCCATTTCCTGCCAAATCCATGGCAATTACCGCATATCCACGTTGCGCCCACAAGAAGGCAAACTCACGAAACGCCTTGCCGCCACCACCATGTACAAAAACGATGGCGGGTAAATTCTTATCTGGTGAAGCATTGTGATTGATGGTGCCAGGGGTAGCATAATAAGCAAACACTTCTGTTTTGGGAAGATTACCATACCCAGCACCCTCGTAAATAAGCTCCTTAACACCTGCAGTATCATCTGAAATAATCCTGTATTTAGGGATAGTAGTCAATAATTTACTGCCCCAAACATTGTTAGGTTCATTTGCTTTTGGTATTACCTGCTGCGCTGACAAACTAGAAAGTGAAGTAATTAGGGCAAATAAAACGAAGAGGAAAGACTGTATAACTGAAGCAATAAAGTCATTTTCAATTGCAAACCGCTTAGTGCGTATATAACTCAATTGGCAAGTATTTAACTGAATAACACCCTCGTTGGGTAAACTATTATTTTGTAATTGGTGTATCATGGGCTACCTAATAATGTTGGTTTGTTTCGTAATTATCTTTCCATTATTCAAGAGCAACTGCACATAATACTGTCCAATAGGAAGGTTATTTGCAGGAATAGAAAAGTGATTTTTTCCTGCCAATATTCCTATTTCCTTTTTCCAAACAATATTGCCTGCCGTATTAATTAACCTGAGTATTCCTTTTGATGATACACTAGCGTTGCCATATTCCAATTGTATTGAACCTCCTTTTGTAGGGTTGGGATAAATGGTTAAATAGTCTGTTTGGTTACAGTTACTCTCCACATAAATCACTTTACTAAAGTTGCTATTACCATCGTGGTCAATTGTTTTTATTCGATAAAAAGAGTAGTTATTTAAAGAGGGATTCACTTCAAAAGAATATCTTTTCACAGAACCTGAACTATTATGACGCGCTGGTAAGGTAGAATTATTGGCAAAATTGCTTCCATCAGTACTAGCCTGTAATTGATAATTAACAGCATTTATTTCATTGGTTACGGTTAGATTGATGGTTGTTTTGCAATCTTTCAGACTCCCCTCTATTGACAAATTATTGATAGGCAGCACTGCACTTCCCACAAATACAGAGTCGAAAGTATTAAAACCATGGACTGTATCAGCAGCAAGAGAACTATTGATGATTAAGATATGCGAATAAGCAGGAATATTTACATTCACATAAACTAAACTATTCGCCCTTGCTTCCCCAAAACTTGTATCGGCATTATCCCAACTTTTAATGATTCTTGTTTTATTGAAGTTGCAATAAAAGGTATCAGTATAAGCAACCGGATTTGCAGAAGTATTATGAACAATCCTCAGCTTTCTGTTATTATTTTCTGTAAACTGAAATCCGTACAAAGGGTAAGGAACATTTAAAACTGCCGCATCAGAAGCAAAAGAATTTGTACTCTTGGTCACTTCCACCAACACTTTTTTGCGATACCCCTTTGCAATGTTTATCCTTTTATCAGTTATAGAATCTAGTTGATCGTGCAAAGTCAATTGATTGGACAATGTATCATTTGCAGCCCCCTGTATTCCGTAATAAACACTATCCGTCCTTCCTTTGAAATCTTGATTGATTACTTTTAAATTCAACAACCCATATTGATAGGTAGAATCATTAAGCCTAACCAGCTTTTTATATTTTCCAGACACCCCCAATCTACCTCCAACAAAACAAAACCTAGTGCCTAGTCCATAACAAGTTGTATTAGCAATTGCCTCTAATTCTATCATCCCAACAATACGATCCTCTGTAAACAACCATTGTTGCATGCCATCGAAACTTGATTTATTTAGGATTCTATCAACCACTTTATAGCGTGTTGCCATTCCGTAGATTGCCCTAGTTTTGGTGATACTATTATTTTCAAACCCACTCAAAAAGCTATTTACACTACCTCGGTTATAATCAGTTTCCTTACCCGTTTTGGTTTTAACGATTATTGCCGCCGCCTGAAACACGGAGTTCATAGGGTAGGTTGTAGAAGATGCATTAGGCGTTAAAGCATAAGCACCCGCAAAAGTTTGTTTACCCGCCATCAAGGTAGCCATTGGCAAATTGGTTTCTTTAAGTTCAGGCAATGCAGAGGTAACATCCCTCAATGTTCCTACAGCACCCCAATTGCCAACCCGGTAACGTGGCCCCATACTATTTTTATCATATAAAACAAAGTTGGTTGGCACAGGCAAAGAATTAAGTCCGCTCTTCCATATAAAAGCCAATTCAAACGCTTTTGCAATCTTTCCCATTGTATAACTATACGGATCATCGGTTAAATAAGCAGAAATAGCTGCAGCATATTCAAGCATATTCGAATTGTAATAGGGTTTCCAAGCAGGTATGGCTATATATTCTCCAAACCCCTTCCCAACAGGATGTTGCATCAGCAAAGGGTAGTGATTCATTCCTTTCAATACATTCAATACCGTTTGGTTTTGGCTAAATAACCAATAAATAAAGAAGTACTTTTTAGTGGGTGTATGATAAGTAAAGTTCTCATTTTGATAGGCATAATAATGAGTACCACCATCGGGCAGCAGGCATTTGGTCATTACATTCTCAATAACATTACGGGCTTTTGCTACAGAAACCGAATCCCCAAGCGCAGTTCCTCCTAATACCACTGCAATGGCAAACCTAATATCACCGTTCAGCCATACACTGCCAACCATCAAACTATCGTACATCAAAGGCTTTTTCAGGGTTGAAGAAATCAAGTTGGCAATTCCTTTTTCCCAAATTGGTTTTCTATTTGTTGGGATGCTATCGGGTAGATATGTCTTCAACAACAAATAAGCATAAGTGGCTTCAACGGTATAATTAAATGAGGTAGTGTATAAGTTATTACTCCAATTGGTAAGCATACTATCCAATAAAGTCTGCGTTCTTTTTAAAGCCAACGGATTGTGATAATAAGGGCTTTGCGGATGAAAATAGGCCATTGAAGCATACCAAACCTCATCGTATAGGCTTGGTGTTAGAATTGTTTTGAAAGTAGGATTAGACAATTGCACTCCTTTCCACATAACAGCAGCCTGTGGATTATTGGCATAATCGGGGATGGTGGGCAGCAGGTTTAGCGACTGTCCAAAACCCGATAGTGAACCCATAATAAATGCTAGCAATACAATGTAAACTTTCATTTGATAAACAGTTTTAACCCAACTTTTCTTAATCTGTAATTTAATCCAATCAACATTTATTCTATTAGTACCCCTTTTTCCATCATTAAATACCCTAATTTGCTAACTATATACCTTTTGAAAAAAATCGATGCTTACACAAAGAACATTGCTTCTTGAAGTATAAGTTTCGCGTCTTGAAGTAACTTTATCGTGTCTTGAAGTAACTTTATTGCATCTCAAATAGTAAGTATCGTATCTCAAATAGTAAATTCTGCATCTTAAACCGTATTTATTGAGTGTAAAAGTGTAATTCATGCATCTTGAACCTCAATTTCGCTATCTGAAATAGTTTTAGGGTTTTTGACGACTAAAATTTACTTTTAAACGTAAATATTAACTTTACGCTACAAGTCATACACCATCGCCTTCATTTTAAAGATGGCAGGTGGCGTAGGCAATGCAGGGGAAATTGTAGGATTAGATTTCACCCTGTAAACAGGCGTCTTCTTACTCCACAAAAAGCCCGCTTCATCCCCATTCATCAAAGCATTTCTTTTCCATTTTCCATTAATAAAACTCCCTTCCCAAACATCTCTCAACCAAACTTCTTTGTTAGGATTGGTCGATTTAGCACTGACATAAATGTTTTTTCCAGCCACTATACATTCACTATCGCTTGTTTGAATAAAGATTCCATAGGTGGAAGGAAACTTTCCTTTCTCTAGTAAATCTTCATCTTTTCTTGGGTAGGGTCTAGTAAGATGAATATTAACCAACACCTCATTATTCAACTTAATAGAACCACCAACAGTATCATTTTCATTTCTGTAAAATGCTTTTATCTTTCCAGAACCTTGGTATTGCAGGATTAATGGACTTAATTGATTCAACATATCATACTCATCTTTCATAGAATCGGTTTGATTGTCTATCCCAAAAGGCGAAAAACATAAGGCATTATGGTTAGCAAAAGCATAGGTTGCCCTACCTGCAATGGCTTTCGTTTCTGGAATTAACAAGGGATTATCTGTTCGATGAAAGAATCCCGCTTGAAGGTCAAAATCGTTTCCATAAATATCAGGCGCAATAATATCAATGGCAGGGGCAGCCGCTTTCCAGATGTCTGCTACCATTATTATTGGCCCACCGCTCGGATAAGTGCCAGGTTTTGTGTAGTTAGGGCGAGGATTAGGACTCGGTGTGGCGGGCATCCAACAGTTTACATAGGTTGGTAAAGCATAAATCTTTTTGCCTTCAGCGGCAATCTTATTTACATAACTCCCATACTGCCAAGCCATAAAGAACAGGTCGGTAAAATCATTTTTACCAAATATTTCAGCCCAATTTCCACTCGTTTTAGTGCCATTATCCTTCCAAGCGGTTTTAATTTCTATTTCTAAAGAGGCCTCATTCTTTACTAAATATTGTATCAATTGCTGAGGAACTTCATTATTAAATGCTTCATTAGCTTGCGGACTAAAATCGCGAGTTTGCCCGAAAACACCCACTTCGTTTTCTACTTGCATAGCTATAACCGTGTTTTCTTTTGCATCCACTTTGGCTATATGTTTCATCACTTGGCAGTAAGCATTTTTATCAGCCTCCATTGTTGCGGTGCAAAAGGCAGAAAGTGTTTGGGTATTTTTACCCTCTGCATTCTTAACGCGTCCATACTTTTCTGTGTTCTCCATTAACCAAATTGGGGCATAAGGTGAGATACCATTCTTCCAAGTGGCGAGCCATAGAAACACAAGTTTTAAATTATTCCTGCGAGCAATAGTTATCATTTGATCGATGCTGGAATAATTGAACTGATGCTCAACAGGCTCAATCAACTCCCAAGAAAGCGGAACAAAAACACTATTAAAGTTGGCCTCTTTTAGTGTTTTCATCGTTTTTTCCATGTAGGCACTATCCGATGCAGAAGAATTATATACTTCGCCGGCAAGCATCAAAAAAGGCTTACCCTTCACCACCATTTGAGTAACCCCGTACTCGTTCTTTTTCAGACATGGAATTTGTGCGCTTAGTGTAACCGCAACGAGAAGTATTATGACTAAGCAAAATTTCATAATTAAATAATTGTCTTTTTTACCGTCCTGAAATTTAAAGGAAGGCTTCGCTTAAAGCGAAACCTTCCTTGTGCGTTAATTCCCAAAAAACTTCAATGCCTCTACTATGGTTGTCACCAACTTGGGTGTAAATGCCTTGAAGAAATCTGAGTTTATCAATGTCAAATCCTTTTTATCCTGGTTGATGTATTCGGGCGTCTTGTCCATCATGAACCCGTACGTATCATTGACCAATACACTATTTGCCTCCATTATTTTCTTCACGCGTTGATTGAGTAGGTTTATTTTATCGTTATTCAAGTCACCAAACCAAGCAGTAGGTAATGGTGCCTGTGTGCCCCACATTAGTTTTGCGCCAGTATTCTTTAGAGTAGTAACAAGGGTTGCAATCTCGCTTTCAAAATTCTTTAAACCAGCTTCAGAGAAATCTGTAACGCCATCATAACCGATGGATAAATAGATGACATCATACTTAGTGCCGCCCAATGCACTCTCCACATTACTATTAAATGCCTTGGGATTATTGACTGAAACACCAGAATAGGATACATTGCCGAAGCCCGTTAGCTTTTTAATAATTTCTGGGGCAACTGCCAACATCCTACTATCCGTTAATAATAAAATCTTACGTTGTTTACCATCCGAACTTCCCCCCATATCATACAATACCGAAGGCAGACTATCCAATGGTTTCAAACGAGCCAATTGTTGTTCCACCTTTGCCAATCTTAGTTTTTGGTCTGCTGCTGCGGTGAAATCAAATACATCTTTTTTATCAGGGAAATATGTAGTCCCTCCAACTGAACACTCCCAGTTGGTGAGAATATGATTGGCAATGGTCAATCCTTTTTCGCCACCATTTATCAAATCCAATTGGCAAAGCAAATACTCGCCCTTGCCTTGTTTTACAGTTGCCAACACAGGGTCACGGTTCAAGTACCACATTGCTTGGCGCATGTCTTTTCCTTCATTAATATATTCTGCACCAAAAGGAGGCACGCTCCAATCATTTCGCCAATTGCTTACCAATATTTTAAAACTATCATTAACCGAAACAGGTGAAATGCCTTTCATCTTAACCCCATAATCAAACATTGACTTACCATTCCAATTAAGGGTGATGTTTGATAAGCCAGACAAGAATGGATCATAGTTAGGTTCAAATGGTTGAGGAATAACTACACTATCATAATATTCCACACCTTTTTTTGGAGTGCTTCTTAAAGTCCAACTTGTAGCGGCTTTTACACAACCCGCCTTTTCATTTAAGAAAGGTTTAGTGATAGTTAAGCTATCCCCAATTAGCTTTTTGTAGCTGTCAATCGTTTTATCAGTAATCTGATAAACTAACACCTTTCCTCCATTTGCTTGAAAAGATTTGAGTGCTTTTACTTCTTCATCAGTTAATGAATGTGTTCTTGCATCTAAGAAAAGAACTTGAGCTTTTTGAAGACTGCTTAAATTTAAAGTCAGAATTGTTTCCGCTTTATTTTTAGCTTTATTAATTAAGTCTACATAGTCAGACTCTCCATAAATAACTGTTGCATTTAGTTTAATGGAAGGCTTGTAATTTGCGGCAGCCTCAATCAGATTATGTAATAACCAACCTGCAACTGGTTCTTTATCTATTGATTCAACAATTCTTAAACTTGTTACCCACCAACAACCATTGCCTTTGTATCCTTCTAATAAGGCACTTGATTTTCCATCTTTATCTCCAGAAATAAGTTCTCTTGTATTTACATTGCCAATTGGCTTTTTTAAGCCTCCAAATTCATTACCCCCATTCCAAAAAGTAAGTTCTTGTTGTCCTATTCCTTTCAATAATTTATAATTCGCACCGTTTACAAATAAGCGGGCAGAACTTTTTTGAATACCTTCTTTTTTAAACTGAACTAATGTGTGACTATCTGCAATAAACTGATTGGCATTTTTAGGAAGTTCATTTCCATTAACCAATATCATATCTACATCTCTAACTTTTTTTAAGTCACTAGGTAGTTTTATAAATGGCAACTTAACTTTAGTTAGTAGATTTATCAATCCCCCTTCTTCATCAATTACTCCAATCTTCTTTCCATTCATACCCAATAACGAGGCTGATAGTCTTGGATAGATATGTCCTTCCCGAACATCTTTATAACCTGCTTTGCCTTGATACCAAAATTCGCGAACTATATGAATTGGAGTCGCTGTATTTACCGAAGGAATAGTAAAACTCCACTCTACATCCCTCAACATCGTTCCAGGTTGTAGGCTTTGTTTTTTGATGGTTTCGGATAATACCTTGCCTTCGGGAGTTTCTATCTTGCAATGAATTTCATCTACAAAACGCAAATCATCATACTGCAACAAAGGGGTTTTGATAATGGTATTCTCTCCTCCAAAGAAAGAAAAATTCTTACTATCATACGGAAAACGCACCCATTTCATATCCTCGGCAAAGATGTAATAGCCCGGATTAGGTTCATAAACAGGTAAGGTAGAATCCCAGATATTTACCGGCGTGGCACAAGGTAAAACTTGTCTTGGTTTTACACCGGGGCCTTCCAACGTTTTATAAACAGGGGCAATGCCACGATAGCGATTGTAGGGCTGCCAACGGAAAAACACACAACCAAAATCCCAAGGACTCACGGCATTTACACGATGCAAACTGCCATCAAATGTTTTGCCTTCTCTTATTAAATCGAAAGCATATTTTATCTCATTATTTCCATCGCGGTAGATGCCTGTTGCATAATCTTGCGCAATTACTTCGTAGCCAGCAGTACCATTACCTAATGGACGATTGGGTTGCCACACTTCGCCACATTCATCCCATATCATTGGTTTCTTAGGCCCAAATTGTTCCCACTCCGTAAAAACAGAATCGGTGTTATAGTGGTGACCAATAATATCACCGTGGGTAGAAAACGCACTAAAGTCGGAGGCTAAAGCAGGACGGGTCTTATCAATAGAATGTGCTTTATTAATCAACCAAGGCTTTTCGCCGCCACCTTGCCAACGCAATTCATTCGATACACTCCATGTAAAAATGGAGGGATGATTGATGAGGTTCTTCATCATATCGCCCAAATGCTTTTCTGCAAACACCGTATCGGCAGCCACTTTAAAGTGAAAGGCAGGTTCAGCTTCTAACAAGAAACCTTCTTCGTCTGCTACTTCATATAAAATTTTATGTTTAGGATAAACGTGCAAACGCATAAAATTTACACCCATCTTTTTCAACTCCCTAAACCATGTTTTAAAGTATTCTCTTGATGCTACTATATCCCCCAAGTAATGTTCGCCATGTCCACGCAAATACAATAACCTTCCATTCATGTATAGTTTTGCATCGCCCCAAGTAATTTCTCTAAAGCCAAATCTTTCCTTCTGCCAATCAATCACCTTACCTTCTTTAGTAAATAAAACCGTGTTGAAATGATATAAATAAGGATCGTGCGGAAACCATAAATGTGGATTTTCCCAAGGAGCGTTTATGGTGATAGTCTGCGTAGTTTTAGCTTCGAGCGTTTGTGTGCCACCATCAATTGTTTTTACCACTTTACCTGCGGCATCGGTGATGAAATATTTAATAATGAAAGTCTGTTTGGTATCGGTTGTATTATTAATGGGCACATCACATTCAATATTCTTATTAGCAAAGGAAGTCCTCACCACAACTCCTTGTTCTACAAATACATCGGGCAAAGCAAGTAAGGATATATCATCCCAAATACCTTTACTACCCATACTTTCTCCACCACTCAATCTGGTAGCTTCGTCCTCTACTCTTACTTGTAGTTTATGATTCCCAATGGATAAGTTTTTACCTAAATCAAAGTTTCTAGCACTGTAACCATCATGAATGGTGTCGAAGGTCTTTCCTTCAAAGAGTACTGAATAGTTCTGAAAGCATCCATCAACATGCAAGCGTAGATTCTTTGTTTTCAAAGCATCAGTCACCAATAAACTTCTTTCATACATCGCCCCCTTTGTCCACTTTCTTGGATAATTAAACGCATCCCAATAAGGCTTTCCCCACTTGCCACCCCACACGTTGGTATAGCAACCAGGCACTTGAATTTGTGTTTGTTGATGGTCGTTATTACTGGTAAAATTCCACAAACCATTCAGACATATTTCCTGTCTGGCAGGCTTAGTAGGGAAAGTATATTTTTCATTATTTGGCATAGATTGACTGAATGCCAACTGAAAAACGCAAGTAACAAAGGCAGAGAGAAGAATTTTTTTCATAATTATAAAATTTGCCACAAAGGCACAAAGACAGAAAGAAAAACTAAGTGTACTTTCAGTAGGAAAATCCGCTTTTCAATCAACGAACCATCATTTTTTTGTATAAGACCGCCAAATACTTCATCAGGAAAACGAAAAATATCATCAAGTAATTCAATTACTTCATTAAGTAAATGGTAAACTTCATCAAAAAATCCGGTTACTTCATTAAGTAAATCAAAAAAGTAATCAAGAAATCCATTTACTTGATCAAGAAAATGAAAAAATTCATCAAGAAATTAAATTACTTGATGAATAAAATGAAAAAAGTCATCAAGAAAATGACCTTTTTATTCTACATCAGTCTTAAAAGATGAAGCAGGCAAACCTTCTACATTAAATAAATTACCCTTTGCCAGATTAGTAAATCCAAATCTAACTGCCACTGGCTTATCAATGGCTGGATTAGAAACGATTACTTTATTGCCCTTAATAACAGCGGAAGCATCAACAAATTTTTTGTCATCTCCTGCGATAGTAAAGCCAATAAGATCGCCATCTTTTGATAGTAAACCCTTTCCTGTATGATCAAAACTTAACTCTATTGTATTTCCTTTTATTTCAAATGATTTATACAAAGGACCCGAATATTCTATCTTTTCATTGTAGGCTAAAGCTCTCGCGGCAGTAAATAAACGGTTACCAACTGGTTGTTTAAAGGTGGGATGAATATCGGCACTATCTCCACAGTCAGTTGTAACAGCCATCGCCACATTTGAAACTTTCTTCAAAGTTAGGAATTGAGCCTCCCTAATCATGGGATCAGCACCCCTGAAAGGGGCAATTTGCACATAGAGAAACGGAAAATCACCTTGATTCCAACGGCTTCTCCAATCAGTAATCATTATAGGAAACAGCGTCTGGTATTGTTTTCCACGACCACCATTGCTCTCCCCTTGATACCAGATAACACCTTTGATTGCATAAGGAATCAATGGATTTATCATTGCATTATACAACCCTCCTGCACCACCTATTGGATTGCGAGGAGGAGCAGGTTTAGGCGGGAAAGGCTTTTTTGCAGCTAAAGCCGCAAGGGTGTCTGCAGCATATTTAAGCATCAAAGAAGGTAAATCGCTTTTATATTTAGCCAAAGCATCAGGATAAGCTAATCTGGCTTTATCATATTGTTCGACCAGCACTTTTAGTTCTGGGTTAGCTTCTAGTGCAGCCTTAGCTGTCCAGTTTTCAGCAGGTGTACCACCAACAGACGAAAACAATAAACCAACAGGCACTTGGTATTTTTTATATAATTCCCGAGCAAAGAAGAAACCAACAGCACTAAAATCTTTTACTGCTGAAGTATCACAAACCACCCATTTGGATTTGGCGTCAGCAAACGTTGTATCTGCTAAATTGGTTTTTATAAAATAATTGCGGGGTACAGAGAATTGGCGAATTTCGGGATAATTAGCACTAGCAGCTTCTTCTTTCCAGTTTACAATAGGTTTTTGTCCGCTTCGTAAACCAAGCTGTCGCTCCATGTTGCTTTGTCCGCTACAAACCCAAACTTCACCAACCAAAATATTTTGAATCGTGACATTGTTTTGTCCGCTGATAATCATTTTATATGGACCACCGGCTTTTAAAGGTTTCAATTTAAGCATCCACTTACCTTCTTTAGCTACAGTGGATTCAGTTTGCCCATTAAATTCAACCGTCACTTTTTCACCATCCTCGGCTGTACCCCAAACAGGAACCGTAACACCTCGCTGTAACACCATATTGTCGGAGAATAAACTGTTGGGCTTCACAACAGCAAAACTTTTGGCAAACATCATCACAAGAAAACTAAATACAAGACTTTTTTTCATATCGCTTTATTTTAATCAAGGTACTTTATTTATGAGCAAATTGCGTTGATTTGATATTCAATTACCCTTGCCTGCTAACAATACTTTTCTTGAAAAAATCAGTGTAGTATGGCAAAACATGATTGACAAAATCAGGAACTGATTACACTTTATTCTGAAATAATCGTTCTCCTTCAACAAATCAATATTCATTGCAGCAAACAAGACTACCAAACAAAATCAATAGTTTAAAGTTAATCCCCTACTAAAAGCCTTTTTTTACTACAATTGAAGCATGGAAACAAGTGTTTGCAACGTTCAAACCTAAAAGAAGGCAATAGCATTTACTCTTGCGCTATATTAATTAACTAAAAAAACTACTCGGCTCTATTTTGTTGAAGTGACTCAGCCGTGAAAATGATTTACCCAACTGAGGGAATGATTAATCCAACTGAGGGAATGACTGACCCAGCTGAGGGAATGATTTACTCAGCTGAGGGAATGACTGACTCAACTGAGGGAATGATTGACTCAACTGAGGGAATGGTGCTCTTCAAATCAATTTGATAGCTTTTATGTTCGGCTTCCTCTATCATCTACTTGTCACAGAAAGCATAGATTTTGAGCAATTAGGACAAGTAAATGCCATACTGCAACAACTTTTGATAATGAGTAACAGTTATTTTTACGCATCTACTCTAAAAGAAGATGGGATACTGTTGAAGTATTCTCAAAAAAATTGCTATACGATGAAAAAAATAAGCTTTCTACAAGCTATCTCTTTACTCTTTTTGAGTGTAAGTGTTCATGCACAATCGCTTAATATATATGTTTCGCCAAACGGAGCTTCCACTGGAAATGGCTTGAGTACGTCTGCCCCCGTTTCTCTTGCGAGGGCTAGGACCATTTTGAAATCTAGGACTAACAAAACCATTCCCTGCCACGTTTGGTTGATGGATGGCATTTACACTTATCTGGCTTTAGACTCTACCGATACTAGAACTGCCACCGCCCCTGTTACTTACCATTCTATCAATAGACACAAAGCCATTTTTGAACCTATTACCCCTATCAATCCCACTGATTTACAGCCTATTCCAGATTCGATAAAGAACAGGATTGTAGATACCGCTGCCCGAAATAAAGTAAAACAAGTGAGTCTTGCTAGTTATAATTTGAGCAATATGAAAGCTTGGCCTAAAACCTTTGTTTACCCTGTAAACATTAGTACCACTAGCAACAGTAGACAGCAATGGCCAATAATTTACCAAAACACAACGCCTTTGCCCATGGCAAAATACCCTAATAACGATGTGATGCGAATGAAAAGGGTACTTACAAATGGATCGGGTGGCGTTAGTCCGGGTGGATCTTTTGTGTACAGAGACGACAGGGTAAAATATTGGGGGCAAGCCATTAAGGAAGGTTTATGGCTAAGAGGTAATTGGCGCGTGGATTGGCAGATGGACTTTGTGAAAACTGATTCAGTTTCGCTCACGGATAGCATCATTTATCAGAGTATTGGGGTGCAAGGAGGTATTGGAAATAAATATGCTCGCCCTGCGGGAAATGGAAAAGAGCCATACATTGCCGTAAACCTTGTGGAAGAGATAGATACGGTGGGAGAATGGTGCATAAACTTTGACACAAAGATGCTTTACCTATATCCGCCTGATACCGGCTCACTGAACATAAGCAGCAATAGTACCACTCAAAGCATTAAACTTGTTGGCGTAAACTACACCAATTTTGAAGGAATAAAACTGGATGGAGGCTCGTCTGACGGAGTACTTTTAAGCAATTGTAACTATGTAACCCTTGCAGGAATGGAAATAACGCATGTGGCAGGTTATGGTGTATTTATTACCAATGGCACCAATTGCACGGTGAGAAGTAATGACATTCACGATGTAGGGCAAGGTGGGGTATTTATGATTAACAGCAATTTTTCTGCTGATCAATTAACCCTTACACCTTGCAACCACAAAGTAATTAATAACCATATTTACGATTATGCCAAAGATGTTTTTTTGTACTCTGCGGCGGTTGATACACGAAGTGTGATTGGGTGCTATGTTGCCTTTAATAAGATTCATGGATGTGAGCATGTGGGTGTTTTGTATGGTGGTAACAATAGCAAATTTGAGTATAATGACATCTCGGATGTGGTAAGAACTTATACCGACATGGGTGCTTTTTATGGTTCGGAAAACCAGACTGAAAGAGGAAATACTTTTTACAATAACTACATCCATGATATGAACTTTAAAGGCAGTGGTCTATACACTGATAATGGAACATCTGGGCAGTTATTTATAAATAATATTACGACCAATTGTTTGTATGGCTCACAAAACAACTTTGGTTATTCAAACAATTTCTACAGCAATATTTATTTCAATAACAGTAAGGTACAACATACTAATTCAACATACTTTTTGCCAGATACCAATAGAAATAACCTGACCAATTACACTAATCTTAAGAAAGTTTATGACGCCAGCATCGTATATCAACAGGCTTATCCCGACTTGGCAGATTTGTTTCCTACAAGCAATAGCGCTTATACTTCTTTAATATGGCCACAACTAAAGGGCAATGTATTTATAGGCACATCGGTAGGAAATGCTTGTTTAAATGGCACTACAGATAAAAATCTGTTCAATACCAATGGAACTACAAATGCCACTTATGCGCAAACAGGAAACCCTTTTAAGAATTATGGATTGGTATTTCAGCAGACCCTACTAGCTAAAACATCTTTGTTTAAAACAGGCAACTCTAATCTGCTTGATAGTATTAAATCTACGGGTGTATTTGCTAAAACAACGAGTACCAATTGGCATATTAGTAGGATTGGTTTATTTAAAGATTCTGTTTACAGACCATCGGTTAGCAATACTCAAACACCTGGTGTGTCTCCTTCATTCTCATTGATTGTAACAAACCGACATGGATTGATAGTTGGCGACACCTTGGATATTACCCTAACAATCAAAAACCCAAATATCAACAACAGTTATTCCTCAATCATTTTAAAAGATAAGGATACTTTATTGGGGTTACCATTGGTGCTGAAAAAAGCCAGTTTCGATTCGATAGTATTTACTGCTCAATGGAAAAACCCAAACATAGGCAGCCACTCTTTAGCGGCTCATTTGTTGGATAGTACTATTTGGGATTTTGCATCAAACCCTGTTGATTTTTCCATCACTTCTCCCCTACCAATTGCCATTAAAAGTTTTATGGCTACTCCGAAAGGTTGTGGTGCGGTACTATCGTGGGAAGTAGTAACTGACAATAAAGTACAATCATTTCAAATTCAGCAAGGAAATACAGAGGGAACATTTGCTATCGTGAAAGAATGTTCAAACAATACTAACAAGATTTATTTACCTCAAACCGAAGCCGAAATTTACTACAGACTTGTTGTTTTAATGGTAGATGGAACTAAAATCTATAGTCAAATAGCCAAGGTTCATACAGACTGCTTTGGCGAGGATGCAGTTGTTTTGTCCCCAAATCCAACCCAAATTGGAACCGAAGCAAGGATAAATTATAACAACACCTCCTCGACAACTATTAAATCATCAATAGTTATTTACGATGCTATTGGGAAGACTGTTTTTAGGCAAAATATCACCTGTCTAAAAGGAGCAAACACTTACCAATTACCGCCATTGCCTTCTGGCATGTACACCATCAAACTGCAACACAATGGAAAAGCAATTAAATGGCAAGTGCTTTAAAATATTTTACAAAAGAATAATATCTAGTCTCTGCCTATTTATACATTTTTGTAGTTAGTGGCACATTGCAACAACCAACCAACCTTTTGGCTTACTGAAACTGATATGGAAATTTAAGTAGCATAATTTGCACGCTTTAGTTAAGATATCATTTCAAATTAAATTTTGCATGCCATGAAAAAGAGTCTACGTTTCTACTCAATCCATTATTTATTACTATTCTTTGTTTTTTTTACCAATTACACATCAGGAAAAGCACAAACTACAATTGCTTTTAGTGACAGCTTCGAAACATATAACATCAATAGCCTTCCACTAGGTTGGGAATTATTTGGTACAACCTCTTTGGCAACTGTTCAATTTGATTCTGGTACGACCAACAAAATCCTTCGCCTAAATGCAGGGCAAACTAAACCTTCAGGATATGCAGGACAAAAGATTCAAAAAACGTTGGCTTATGGATATGGAGATATCATAGTAAGCTATAAATTAAGAACAACAAGACTTGCATCTGCTGTTAATACTACTAATTGCCCCAACTTTAATAGGATTGGATTTGGCGGCATTGAAGGTGTGACCAATACGGATAACAATACTTCAAGTGCAACTACAAGTATATCGCCAATGGGTTTGCAAGGAGTCCTACGTTTACCAACCGGATTGGCATTTACACCCAAAGGAAATTTGACACCAGTAAACAACACGTGGTATCAGCTTACACTGAGAATAAGTCGGAAATCTGATACGGCAGTTAGTATTACAGGTACTATTAAAAAAGCCATTAACGATTCGTTGGTAAAGTCTGTTAGCGGAAGTATAACTACTAGCACTCCTACCCTATTGATGAACCAACTCATCTTCGATATTCAAGCATTGTATCAATTCAATTATGTTGATTTGGATGACATTTCTGTTACACTGCCCGATGCAGCACCCGAAGCATCAAATGTTGCTATAACTGGTATTGCACAAACCTTACAAACACTTACGGCTACCTATACTCTTACAGGAACTGATACCAATGGAACGAAGATTCAATGGTTGTCATCCAAAAATGCTAATGGCCCTTTTACGGTTATTCCCGGTGCAAATACTACTACATACAACATTACCAGAAATGATATTGGAAGTTATATCGCTTTTAGGGTTTATCCAGCAAGTGCTTCTGGCTTTTTAACTGGTCAGCCCGTTACTGTAGTTACTACTACTCCTGTTTCCCAACATTCTGGTGCTAGTCTCATAAGCTCTATTAGGCAAACGGGAAATGTTGCGGCAACCTCTACTATTCAGGTAAATTATACCTATAATAGCCCCACAAACACTGCAGAACAAACTACTTTTTATACAATTTATGTATCAGATTCTTTCAATGTAGGCTATTATAAAAAGATTGCTGCTGTTAGTACTACTGCTGCAAGTGGAGTATCTTATAAAATAGATACTTCATTAATAGGAAAATACTTGTACATAGAATTGTTGCCTAAAGATGTAAATGGCAATTATGGACAGTACAGTGGCTGGACTGCACAAACTGCGGTAAGCCCAGAACTGCAAGTTTTGAAGACCCAATATTGGCAAAATGGAAGTGTGGTAAATGACTTCGGATTAAACACTGGAGCAATTACCGTTACTGCCGATGTTAGAAACAATAACCCTAATCACGATACAACAGGAAGACTGATTGTTCAGTTGTTGGATGGTATGGGTAATGTGAAGGATTCTAGCATTAGTTCAGGGGTAATTATTGCTAAAGGAACAAAAGTTTCAATTACATCTGTTCCAGTTAACATCCCAGACTACCATCCTGGTTATTCAATCAGGGTACTTTTTGCTGATTCAGTTAATAGAACAAATATTATTGCAAAAGCAGAGAAGCTTGCGGAGCCAGAGGATATTAATTCCGTTTACCAATACTATTTAAAAGATGTTGATAGTACAAATGGTGCGTACCTATGGATACCGCCGCATACAAAAGTGGTTAAAGGAATAATGATTTGCATTAATAACAACATTGAGCGTCAAATACAAGAATACTCCGAAATAAGAAAAGTTGCAGAGAAATGGGGCTTGGCTTCGTTGGTATTAAACACCTTTAGAAATTCACTTTTAGCTCCACCCAATAATTTAAGTTTCGATTTTACACGCCCTTCTGCTGCTGCTAAAATGGACAGTATCATAGCTGCATTTGCTGCTATGAGCAATCATCCCGAGTTGGTTAATTCTCCATTCATTCCAATGGCTCACTCTGCCTACATGGATTTCCCTTTTCATGTAGCAATGAGAGATAACACCAAATGTATTGCTGCTATACCTATCAAATCTGGGGTTCCTAACATCTATAAATATTACAAAGAAGGGGGTAGCTCTTTTGCACCCGCACCCAACAATACAATGAAAGATGTTCCTATTCTGTTCTATGCCCAAGGAAATATGCCCGAAACCATTGATGCTATGTTTAAAAATGGAACAGGACGTATGCGCCCCAACACTCAGAGTCAGGGTGCTGGTTTTACGGGAATTTATAGAAACGACGATAGCACTGGTATTTACAAACCAGGAATGGAGTTTGGAGGTTGTTTAAAAGATATTTATGAAGGGCATTTCAATGCCATGCCTCGTGCTTTAAATATAGTTGCCATGTTTTTAGATAAAGCATGTGCTGCAAGATTGCCTGATGTATATCCTATAGATCCTAACGTGAAGCCAGTATTAAAATCATTGGACTTTACAAAAGGTTGGTTAGTAGATCAGAATTTCTTTAACGCAAAAACACCTGGCAAATACACACCACCAGCACCTTACAACCAGTTTACAGGGAATAAAAAAGGAACAGAATGGTATTTAGACGAAGAAATGGCACGAGCCTGCGAACAAGTTGCACTGACTGAATACTTTAAAAAGGTAGAACAATTCACCATCTTAAAGTTGGATGGAACACCTGACACTTTATATCAGGCGGTATATTCCTATCATGCAAAGGATGGAATTAAGTTTACAGATAGTACAAATATTATGCGCTTGAAAGTATCCTCATTTGATAAACCTTGGCCTATTGATACTGCATCAGTAAACAATAAAGATTCTCTAGTAAACAACACGCTAATAGTGCCGATGAAGCTGAGTACTAAACAGCTTCTTGACCCAAGTGTTACCTCATTGCCAATTACGGATCTTCCTGTAAAGACACGTTGTAATGCTAGCTGTTATAAAGAGATAGGGTTAGATGCGAATGGATATATAAACTTCAAACTTAGGTTTACCCGATTCTCTCCCAATGCAGGAGGCTACACCCAGAGTTATGTTTCTCTGTACAAAGAAGGCAATGATAACGTTGCGGCTTCACTTAGAAATGTTAGATTAGACAGGGCTCAAAGTACTTTACCGGGATTAAAGAATCAGTTTATAACTTTCCCCAAGGTTAATAATATAGATGCTAGCACCCGCTTTGTTACGCTGAAGGCAACGGCTAGTTCTGGATTGCCTGTAGAGTATTTTGTACGCAGTGGCCCTGCGGTAATAGTAGGCAATCAATTAGTAATTACACAAATGGTAGAGGGTACCAAGTTTCCTATTCCTATTGTAGTAGGTGCTTACCAAGTGGGTACTACAGGCCCTTCAACCGGCATCTATGCCGCCCCAACTGTGTATCAGACAATATGGATGGATGATATTGCCCCCGCAAAACCTGTTCTATTAACTGGAAATGCTTTGGAAAGTAAAAAAGTAAGCCTTAAATGGAATGCTTCTGCCGATACAATGGTGAATGGTTACAGCCTATTTAGGGGAGATAGCATCATTGCTACTATCACTGATACAAGTTATATAGATTCTACGGTGAAACCCAATAACAGCTACACTTACTATGTACGTTCGCTGAACAAATTGGGCAACTACAGTGATACTACTAATAATTTATTCATTTCTACTCCAGTTCCATTGCCTATTAGAATTATCAATTTTACCGCTACATTGGCCAATAAAAATCAAGTTAAATGCAATTGGAATGTAACCAATGGGGTTACAGCTAGCACCTACCAAGTTCAGCGCAGCACAGATGGTTTGTCTTTTGTTTCCATTGCAACAATTGCTCCTACAGATAATGCTATTTTAAATAAATATGATTACACCGACTTGTTGCCAGAACTACCAAGTCAAGTTTATTATTATCGTTTAAAAACAATTGAAAAAGATGGTTCTATTGTTTACAGTAAAACTGTGCAGGTTGTAATTACACCAAAAGACCTAGCGGTTTCTGTGTCTCCAAATCCGTTTAAATCTGTTTTATCCTTGGTAGTAAATACGCCTACTAATACTAATGCACAGATTAATGTTACTTCTGCAAACGGCAAAGTCCTTTTTAGTAATAAGTATTCTCTTTTTAGTGGCGTTAATCAATTATACCTGCCTGAAGCAGCTCGTTTAACAAAAGGAATTTATATGGTAACTATCATTTATGGAGGCAATATTAAAACGCTCAAAGTGGAAAAGGAATAAAGGCAAATAAAAAAGTGTAAAGTATTGCCATAAATGAATTGATAGGTATGTTTCAAAAAAAGAATACCTATTGGTGCATTTGTGGTAATTACTCATAAACCAAAATGCCCTATTTCTTTCAGTTATTAAAAGCATATCATAATCGACTGTTCATTTAATACTCTCATCATCATGAAAAAATATTTTTTATCTTTTATAATTACTGCTTCCTTTTTTAGTTGTCAGGTACTTTCTGCACAAATAAAAATAGAAGCTGCCAAGACTTTCCCTCAGTCGACTATTGATTCTATTAAGAAATTATATGCTGGCTTTTCTGGCCCTGGAAAGCCTGTGGAAGGAACTTTCTTTGGTGGACATGTGGCTACATGGTTTACTGACCTAGATGTATCGGAGCAGAATAAAAGCAAATACGCAACAGGTGATGTGGTAAAAAAAGGTTTGTTACCCAACATAAAACCTATTTGGGATGTAAGTATGCGAGATGCAGTAATCATAGTTGGTGGCGATGGTAACTATTATCTTACAGGTAGCACAGGCAGAAATATTTGGCGGTACAATGATGGGATAGAGATTTATCGTTCGAAGGATTTGAAGAGCTGGAGCTATCTTGGGGTTGTATGGAGTATTGAGAAAGAGGGTGGTTGGGAGAAGCTTTGGCGCGAAAGGCATTTCAATCCTGTGAGGGCAATATGGGCACCGGAACTGCATTACATTAATCATAATTACTTTATTGCTTTTAGCATGCCTCCCGGTGGAATTGCCATTTTAAAAAGCACTACTGGTAAACCCGAAGGCCCTTATACGCATGCCACCAATCCCGAAAAGCCTCTAATTGGCGGCATTGGACCCATTGAAACTTCTTATTTGATAGACCCTACTCTTTTTCAGGATGATGATGGCAAGGTATATTTTACACATGGGTCCGGCAAATACATCGCACGAATGAAAGATGATTTGAGCGATTTTGCAGAGCCTTTGCGTGAGGTGAAACTATTAACCCCCGATGAAGATTCTAATCACCACATAAAGAGTTGCCAAAAAGGGTATCAATTAAAAGATATTGGCTTTGAAGGTGCTACTTTGTTTAAGCGGGCTGGCAAATATTATTTAGGTTCTACAGATAAATATGAGGGTCGCTATTCGATGATGATTTCCATGTCGGATAATATATATGGCCCCTATTCTGGCAGGTACGAAGTAGTGCCTTGCAATGGTGGAACTAACTTTTTTAAAGCTAAGAATGGTGATTGGTATAGTTGTTTTTTTGGCGATGACATACAAGCACCATGGAGAGAAAAGCCGGGTATCATTAAAGTTGAATTTGATAAGCAAGGCAAGATTTCTATCGCTCAGAAACAACCAGAATTTATATTGAATAAATAAAGCCATGGTAGGGATCTACCAACAGAAAGAATAGTGTAAACTAGTTTGAGAAACCAGTAGTAAGTAATTTTTAATTTACATGTATGAAACAACTGTCAATTTTAGTGTGTTTGCTTCTGTTAGCACAAATATCTTTTGCCCAAACATTTTATGTGGCCACCAATGGCAATGATAAAAACGCTGGTACGCTCGACAAACCTTTTGCAACTATAGATAAAGCGAAGGAAGCTGTAAGACAGTTGAAGAAAAGCAACGCCATCAATGAAGGCGGTGTTACTGTTTTTATCCGTGGGGGTGATTACCAGATTAATTCCTCTATTGAGTTTGGCAGAGAAGATGGTGGCAATGAAGGCAAACCTATCATTTACAAAGCTTATGAAAATGAAACCCCGCACCTTGTAAATGCAACTATGATAGCTGCAAATAAGTGGAAGCCTTTGCAGAAAGAAGCATTAAAAAGAGTTCATCCTAAAGTTAATGCTAGCAAACTAGTAGAACTTGATATTTCGGGAATGGGTTTTAAGAACACTAAACAATTTGCGCCTACTAATCAGTTTACGACCGATTGGTTTATTATCGATTTGTTTGCTAATAACCAACGTCAGCCGATATCGCAATGGCCTAATTTGAATGAAAACATAAGAGGTAAAAATGATCCTGGTTGGACAACCTGCAATGGAAGCAAAGACAATCATACTTTTTATTACGGAGCCAATGGTAAACCACAGGATAAAGACACTGTAAACGAACTAGACTTAGACGGCACCCATCGTAGTAACCGCTGGGCAAAAACTTTACAGTCTGGACATGAAATATGGCTTAAAGGACTTTGGCGTGTGCCTTGGGAGCCTCGTACCCATAAAATGAAAGAAATAGATACTACTGATAATTCAATTTCACTTTATGAAGCTCCCCCACAAGGTATGGGTTCTAAATATTCGGCTATTGCCAACGAAAAACCTCAATGGCGTACTGGCAATGGCAAGGAAAATTGGTTTGCGCTGAATTTGCTAGAAGAAATAGATCAGTCAGGAGAATGGGCATTGGATATTAAAGACCAAAAGATATACTACTATCCCCCAGCCCCTATCGGCAGCCTGAAGATGATGGTGAGCGATGCAAGAGAGCCTGTTATTAAACTAAGTGGTGCAGATAATGTGCAGATAATTGGTTTAACCATTGAAGGTGGCTTGGGTACAGGCATTGAAATGCAAAACAGTAGCCATGTATTGATAGCAGGTTGCAATATCCAAAACGTAGGCAACTCGGGCATCAGTATTAATGGCGGCAGCTTTAATACTATCCTATCAAACGAAATTTCTCAAACTGGTGGTTGGGGTATTGAATTAAAAAACATTGGTAATAGAAAAAACCTTTTATCTGGAAATGTAGCCATAACCAACAACCATATTCACCACATAGGTAAGCTTGCTTTTAAAGAAGCCATTATTATAGTAAACGCTGTGGGAGTAATAGTTGCGCATAATCTGCTACACGATACTCCTAAAGGAACTATACGCACTGACGACATTAATAATTGCGTTTTTGAATACAATGAGATACACAATATTGCCTTAAAAGAAGGAGATACCGGGGTGTTTTACAATTACGGCGGTTGGAGTACCTATGGCAATATTTTCCGCTACAATTTCTCTCATCATACCAACCGTGCCAATGGCTTTTATAGCGATGATGGCGACAGTGGCGATTTTTATTATAACAACATTGTGCAAGGCTGCCTGAATGGGGTACTATTTGGTGGTGGACATGATGTAATTGCCGAAAACAACCTGTTTGTTCAGAGCAAAGGACAGTCAATTGATGATAGAGGAAAAGATCGTAATTATAGATTGGGAACAAGATATGAAACAAACCTTACTAAGTTTGATATTACTAAAAGCCCTTGGAAGGAATATGGCGAAAAGCTACAAGCAGATCAACATTTAACAACCAATTTGTGGGCAGACATACTAAACCCAGAGTTACACCCCGAATTGCCCAATGGCAGCCGAATGAAAGATAATGTGGCGGTGGCTTCTGGTAAGTTTGTAAAGCGTACGGGCAATGTGGAGGTTAGCAACAACACCACAATCGCTACCATCACAGATGCTGCCTTTTACGATTATACCAATATGGATTTGCGCACCAACAACCAACAAATACTAGATAAATTCCCTACCCTGAATACTATATTCCCATTGATAGGCTTACAAGTAGATAGTTATAGAAAAACTATCCCCTCAAGAAAAGAAACAGGTGGACTAGGCAATGGAACCTCAGGAGAAAATGTAGACACTGAAGACAAAATGGTTGATAAAATAAAGGCAACGCAAAAAAAGGGATAGGAAATAGAATAGGAAATGTATGGGGATGAATATTAGTGTAATGCTGATGGGTTTACCTAAGCGAATTCCATTTGCAAACTAGTTTAATTTATACGCAAGTGATGCTACGCAACACCTGCGCGGTTGGGAAACGATACTGCAAAAACATTAGCAAACCATCTAAGCAAATGAACACGTGAAACACGTGCACTAGCCCTTGTAGATATTAGCGACTGACGCGGACTAGCTGGGAAATCTAACTGAAGACAGTAAGCAAAATCACAACAAAAAGAAAGAGCAGAACGCTTTTGGCGTTCTGCCCTATTAATTATTCTTTTGTTTCTGAACCGTCAGCACTGTAAAAAAACTCAACTGTTTTCATTCCCTTCTTTATTTCCACCTCATATATTGTTCCTTTTTTTGAGGTTTCAATTTGCGCAACGGCCTTCACCTTTGCACCTTTGTGTGCTTGGTTAAAAGCTTGTTGTACCTTTTCTGGAAGCTGATTAAAAGTTGTCGGACTTTCAGTTTCCAACCATTCACCAGTATCAGAGAAGTTAGCAGAATAGGTTATCCCTTTCAATTTAAACTCCGCTTCGTAATTATGTTCGTTTTCTCTGCCCCACTTTACGTTTGTAGCTTCAGGAAACTTCTTGCTGAATGCTGCGGTTGCTGCTGCAGGCGTTTTTTCAGCTGCAAAACATGTTACATAGGCACATATTGCTGCCATAGCAACGAAAATTATTTTTTTCATTGTCTTATTTTATTAAATGAATACTATTAAAAATTTGATATAGATGTTGCGGTTACCGCTCATTTTACCACAAGGAACACAATGTCTTCCACATAGAAACACAATTAATTGGGTGCATATCAGCACATAACAAAAAACTTTTAGTTCTTTGTTTCTTTACTTGTGTACTTAGTGGTAAAATTCTTTTAAGACAGTATAGGAGGACGAAAAATTTTGGTAGTATAATTAGAAAGAGTAAAATCTGTTTTGTATAAAATAGGTTCTATTTTTCTTTCAATTATTTCCGTGTAGGTAATACTGTAGATGGTTATGAATGAACAAACAGTTTGTGTGGGATGATTATGTTGTAATGGCTGGTGTGGTTTCTGCGCATCCCCGTTTTGATGACAGTCAAACATGCCATCAATGTTTAATAGATGGTCGGTTACAAACTCTATTGGCGTCATGTCCTTATCTTCTACGGTCTTACAATGATGATACATTTGAGGAATATCTGCAAGCACAGAGAAATCCCCCAATGGTAAACAGATAGTACCAAAGGAATAAAACACTAAAAGAAAAAGGTAGATAGTTTTTTTCACTATTTATTTATCGGGTCAAATATAATGGTTTTAATTACTTTTGAAGGAGAATAACATTGTCTCCAAAATAATAATTCCCCCTTCCCAATATTTCTTTTTCCGCCCTTGTTAGTGTTACCCATTCGCCGTTGTTGTGTCTTTTGACCAACAACAAATGAATAGGAAGCTTTAATTATTTCAATTATCAGGGCTTATGCTTTTTATAGTTTTTAGTCAAGAATACCAAACAACAGTAAGCAGTACAGTCAGTTTCCTCTTCAATCAAATAAATCACTTTGTTGTTCATAAATATCCACCCTATTCCACAACCAATCATCCCCTTCCAAAAATAAATCCTCCATTAATTTATCCAAATTCAAGTCTCCCTTTTTTTTGCGGCATTCATTTTACTATAAATTATGCGTGCCAACTTTTCCAAACACCCCTAATTTGTACCAATTCATGTATATCTTTTTTCGGGGACACCCTAATTTGTGGCAATATATGAGTCCATCATTTCGGAGGGGCATTAAAGTGTACAAATTAATGTGTCTTTTTTTTCTGGGACTGACTAATTTGCGCAAATTAGTGCACCCCAGTTTTTATGGAGACTATAATTTGTGTCAATTAACGTGTCCCCGAATTGGCTAGCCTCTCATTTGCACCAATTAACGTGTCCCAGTTTTTATGGTGCCTATAATTTGTACAAATTAAGGTGTCCCCAATTTTGGGGACTGACAAATTTGTACAAAATTGGGTATGTCCAAAACTTAGAGAGGAAGAATGGTATTGATTTTATTTTCTCCATAATCTCGCCGTCATTGCTAGGCACAATGCCGCAATCTTTAAAATAATGGAATTATGAAAAAGGTTGCTTCGTGCCTAGCAATGACGTGGACTATTTACGGTTAGATATCTCCTTTCGTTACAATGACGTGGGTTTATACGTCCCTGATTTGCCAACTTTTCAGAAGTTGGTAAATCTAAATATGGCAAGTCTCTGTCCGTTAGATTTGGCAACTTCCAAAAGTTACCAAATCATAGCCCCACACGTCATTCCCATTTTTTTCTGGTGTGCCAGATAATACATTCGCAATGACGGGTAGAATATGAAGAAGATTAAAGCGATTTCCAATTACAAACTGGTTCGACTAGTAGGAACAAGTGACCAGCTATCGCTGAACATTTGCTCCAATGGAACCTACTAGCTTTATCTACAATCGATACCGATTGGTGTATATCCTTGCAAGTTTTACTCCCATCGAAACCGATTGGAGTATATTCTTGCAAGTTTTGCTCCCATCGACACCGATTGCTGAAAACCTAGCAAGTTTTGCTCTCAACGAAAAACTTCCTAAAACGCTGAGACATAACATAAGCCTAGATAGTTAAAGGTTATGGTATCTGTGTTGAAATATGAATATTATTTATGATTTTTCGCTTACAAAGCAAACCCCTTCTCCCCTTCTTTTATTGACAAATGTGTTCTGCCATCTGCAGTTGTGCTAAAGGTTATTTCTTGTTTTTCGCCATTACTCCATTTCACCGTCAACTTAGTGTGGCTATGGCTCCAAGAGGTTTTCGGAAGTTCATCGCCATTGCGGTATGGGTATAGCAACACCTTATAGTCAGGCGAAACTGCATCAGCAGGTATTACTAATTTCCGCACATTACTCTCTTTAGGCTTCGGCTCTTTGCTGCGCCATTCCTCTATGTTTACTGAGTTGGTAGCAACCGTATTATTCATATTCAACACTTTTATCAATAGCATCGGTTGTTTTTCAGGCACAGTTCCACTATACATAGCAGGCAATGAGTCTTTGTTCCAACCACTCTTTTGTTCTGGGTCATTTCCAGTAAGAATGATGTCCATTTCATGGTCATTTATCTTGGTGATACTCACTATTTGTATATCATGTTCTAGCGTTAGTATCCAATCATAATGATGCACTTTATCATCTTTGGCAATATCATCAACCACAATAGAGTATGGTTTTGTAGACCGAACCACTCCTGCTGTACGGAAAGCTTTCAATACCGGATAATTCACTTGTCTCAAAAAAGGTCGCACCGCACCTGTTGGCAATATCCAATGCGGCGTTTCGCTGCGGGGAACATTCAGATAGGCATAAGGTAGTTTTAGGTAACTAAAATGATTCACCGTATTTGGTTCTAGTTCCCAATTGCCAGTCTTTGGCATTTCTACTTTTCCGGAACGCACGTCGGCAACAGTGTAATAGCCCTTCTTCCGTTCCTGTTCTTTATTGTTATAATCCCAAGCGTATTTGGCATCCCCAACGGCAAATGTGGCATAGGGTTCATCTTTAAAGTCCACCATCATGGCAGGGGAGTGTTCATCTTGCGAATGCTTGTCAATCACAACAATGCTTTGCTTAAAATTATCGTACGCACGTCCTCCCTGAATCGGACTCCAAACCCTACCTGCACCCGCAACCATGATAGCGTTTCTATCAGCAGATGGATGTCCACCATTTGCCTGACGGGTATGTAGATTCAGCATTAAAGCATCTTTTGTCCAGCTACTTCTAGTCATCATCAGCGCACGCTCGCCACAAAAGAATGTATTACCGAGATTCAGTTTAGATGGATCATTATTATCCTTATCAAAGTCTCTTGCAAAGATGGCGAAGAACAACAACCCGTTGTAATAGCCGCCTTCACTTGGCTTATCAGGTATGTTACTATAGTCGTCTTTCACCAACTTATGGTATACCCAATCTATCTTTTCATCACTTGGAAACATATACTTCAATCCTAATAGATCACAGATAGTAAAGCCTGCACCCTTAGTGCGACTTCCTCCCAATAAATCATATTTTATAAATGCATCTTGAGTGGGAATAACGCTATGCGGCAAGAAGTTTCTGGCATAAGCCTGCAAATAGGGATGCCCAGAAATATCCTCAAAGCCATACATCTTAGTACGTTTTGCAAAGGTGATGATGCCATCCATACCCAACTGATTCTTAGCTTCTCCTTCAAATGTAGCCCCCGATTGAAACCAACCGTAGGTCATCAAATTATGCCAGCCCCTGTACATTCCTTTCACTTTTAGATCGTTAAAACCAGGCTCCCCCTCTATTGCCAACACTTCAAACAACCAATAACTAAAGGTAGCCCAGTTACTTCTGGATGCTTCTGCCGAATTGAATGTTCCATAGTTGTCGTGGCTCCAAGTGTTTTCGGCTAGTTCATCGTGCATGGCTTTCTTTTGTTCAGACGATAGCCAATTAAAGATAAAATCGTACGTAAATGCCAACTGAAACCTTCCAACAGGCTGGTCATTAGGCGTAGTAATATTCTTTGCTGCGCGAATAGAGTCCCGTTTAACAGCATCAATCTTTAAGGCAGTCATAGCGGCTTTGGCCAACTTCTTTGCTCCTGCTTCATCATTCTCAACTAAACATCTAAAGGCTTCCAAAGAAAATGCGTCCCAATAAGCTTCTGGAAAAGAAGTAGCAGTTCCATTGGCCAATCCATCATAAATATCCCTTGCCAATGTATTGTGATTGTATGCCATTCCTTTCACTCTCGGAACGCTCAATCTAAATAACGGCACTCGCCCATGAAGTCCGCCAAATTCACCTTTCCAAACATCGGGTTTTGCATAATCTTTGGTATCATCATAATTGCCTTTCATCATCTCCGTCCAAGACAATATATTCTTCCAGCAGGCTTGTCCACATTGTGTTTCCTTGAGGTTCTTTCTTATTTCTGGCAAATCATCCGGTCCAAAATAGATACGTGGATGTATTCCCGGAGCAGACACTTGGTTTACCTTCCGCACACCATCATAATTAAAGGTAACCGGGCGGCAACCAAAGTCTTTAGGGTTTCCTGCACCCCAAAGCAGTACGCCGGGCTTACCATTCTCATCTTTATAATTACTGTAAGAATCACACGGTTTATCCGCAAAAGGAGATTGATTATTTACATATTGCGCTTCAATTGAAGCACCAAACAAAAGAAAGGAACTAGCTAGCAAAACAGAGTTCATCATGTGTAAGCACCATTAATTTTTAAAAAAGTAACGTATTGAGCTTTTGAGTTTAAAAAGGTTTATTGATGAATTGACCATTTACTATTCCAGAGGTTGCAACGAAAAGATTAAAACCCTTTATTTCTTTTGCCAGCTAGGCACAGAAGAAACTCTCAGAGTAGGTTCACCTTTCAGATAGCCTAGATTGGTTAGATATTTATCTGCTTCTGTAATGGCAGCCACTACTTGCGCCTCGGTAGCTGTGTATTTAGGCACAACAAAAGCATGACGTGTTTTGGGCAATAGGATTATTTTACAATCATTTCCAGCCTTATTCATTGCATTTGTAAAACGAACAGATTGCTCGCTTGGAATCACTTTGTCATCCAATCCGTGTAATATTAAACAATGGGGCTGACCTTTTTTTACATAACTGATGGGCGAAAAGCTTCTGGCTAGTTGCCATTGTTCGGGCGTAATGGAGGCAGAATCCAGTGTTTTAGTATTTTGAATGGTATTGCTAAAGATATTTTTTACTAATGGATAAACCGTCATATCCACACAAGGATTGTACAGAACCATGGCATTGGGTTTTGCGCTGATGTTTAAATTATCTGCTACATCATCAAAACCATCAATAGTTCCTAATGCCGCAGCTAGATGCCCGCCGGCAGAATCTCCTAAAACAATTATTTTATCAGGATCAATGTTCAACTCTTTTGCATGCAACCGAATAAATCGTATGGCCGATTTACAATCTTCCAAACATTCGGCTATGCCCGTTCCGCCATACTTCACTAACCTATATTCTATGCTAAAACCCACAGCATTGCGCAGCGCAAAGTAATTGGCATGAGGAAAAAAAGTATTTGCAGTACCACTAGTCCATCCGCCACCATGAATCCAGATAATAGCTGGATATTTTTTTCCGGGTTTTGCATCGACAGGTTTTGAATAATAGATTTTAAGAAGGGTATCTTTTGTTGCTTTATAAACCATCTCCTGCATGGGCGGTGTTTCCTCCAATAATGTCTTTAGGGTAACGGTGTCCGTTCCTTTTACTAGCAATGGAGTTCTTATTGCACTAGCATTTTGTGTGTTAAAAGCACATAAAACCACGACGAAACTAGAAATGAGTAAAGCACCAAAAAGTCTTTTCATATCAAAAGATTATTGTAACAGTTCAGGGGTAATTTACCACGGAGTACACAAGGAAAAAACCAAGGACACTGATGCTTAGAGTCACCAATGGTAGTTCCAAAGAAATAACACCTCACAATACTTGTGTTCTTGGTGAATACCTTAGTGCGCCTTGTGGTTAAATGCCCCTTAATAAGTCACCGATTATTTATAAATCAAAAAGCTACGTTCTACAAAAGGTGCAGTTTGCACTTCGGGGCTAACACTCCTCCCCCATTGATACGCCACAACTGTAACTTTTACGGGAAACTTTGATGACGGAGGAATGGAAGTAAATACCAACTGATTGCCCTCTACACTCGCTGGCCCACTCTTTACAAAAAAAGAAACGGGCATTCCCGATGAAGCTGTTGCCTTTAGGGAAAGCTTTTTAGTAGTTACTGGCACATCCTTTATTTCAGTAAAATCTATCGTTTGCTTCTCTCCTTTTTCATTAGCAGTAACAACCAATTGTCCTGGTTCTATGCAAGTACGGTATTCATTATTACCCTCCGTTTTAACGATAAAATAAGTAGAACCTGCCTTATAACTTCTCTCCGGACTAAGCTTGAAAGTATTGCCAGTAATATGCTTGGCATTACCGCAAAGCAATATTACATTGGGCGTATTATTACTATGCCCTAATGGCGTTCCAGCAAACTTGAACGTATCTGGTATTGCCGACCAGAAGACTGGATTTAAGGTAAAAGTTAGTCCATCGGCACCAGTAGTAAACGGTATTGGCCAAACAATCCCTCTATTAAAACCCGCTATGGTACCATCATTATTGACGAAACCAGCTATTTGTGGCTTTCTTTTAAAATCTGCCGTAGCAAGTGTAATCGCATCCGCCGCTTGCTGTTTTGTAAAATACCAAGGGTAGTTTTTTTCATCGCCCACCGCATCTTTATACATTTTAGGTTGCATGAGTTTGCCGCCCGGCAATGGCAAACCTGCCACCCACCCTTTATTCAAATCAACGGGTATCAATGTAGTATCATTACCCTTAACCAGCCTTGCTTTTACCGCAGCATCTATGTAATCTGCCACCAGTTTTGTCAACTCTTCGCTACATTCAAAATGCCCAGTATTGGGCGAAAAGAAATAAGATAGTGGTTGCTGCTTTCCTTTCCTATCATTCAAAATACCTTGGTAATTTTTAATGGTATCAAAAGGGTGAATTAGATCTTCCTTGTGTTGCGACCATTCAAAATATTCGCCAGCATTGCACATTACAGGTACACCCGTATTGTTCGCAAACCCTGGTCCCCCTTTCATTTTAAAAGCAGCTAAAAGTCTATTGGCATTGTTGCTAACCAATTCTCCAACCAAGTTATTAGTGCCAGAGTGTCCAATACTTATCCATGGCACTCTTGCCAACTCGGTATATCCAGAAATAGCAGCTAGCGTATCCAGAATGGTTTGGATGTTTTTACCGTTTACCTGCTTTGCCTTTTCTTTTATGTCAATAAAAAAGCCGGGGCAAGACCACAATATGGCAATATCATTTTCCCTACATGTTTTCCTTATCAATGGATGCTCATCTAGCCATTGCTCCAATACGTTTTGGCTGCTGATAATTACCGCTTTTACACGCTTGCATTGAGAAGGAATCCACAAATAGTTGGTACTGCTTTTTTCCTTTCCATTGGGTTGCAGAAATGGCAATGCCACGCTAAACTGATATTCGTTTTCGGGGGTATGCCATACAGGTTGCTTTCCTTGTGCCGAAGACTGAAATGCCCAAAACAATAGGGCAATGGGAAGGAGTATATTTTTCAGATTCATATCTATTCTTAAAAATTATTGTTTGTGAATGCTTATTATTTTACCAGATTTAACTACCCCTGCCTCGTTGAATGCATCAACCGTAAACCAATAATTAACCCCTTTTATCAATGATCGGATGGTTGCTTCTGTTTTATCGTAAACAATATAGTTGAGGTATAATTTATTTGTAGCAATGCCATAACGGATGTTATATCCCGTAGCGCCTGCCACTTTTTTCCAAGAAAGCTTTACTATCCTTCCATCATTATCGTCTCTTTTTGCTTCAAAATCAGTCACTCCTTCAGTCTTAATTCCAGTTCCTTTTCCAAATATTCTTAATCCAGAAATGGCAAACTTTCCATCGGGTGTATTTACATTTAGTAACCTAATGTATCGAGCCTTAATCGGTTTTGCCAATTCAAAATAAGGATGTGGAAGGTCTTCAATACTGTTTGATTTATCTATAACCGTCTTCCAAGTCTTGTTGTCATCACTAGATTCAATCAAATATTGATACCCTTTTTGCTCCGTTGGTCTCCCCAAAGTCTTAGTTTCAACATCGGCAAAGTTTATTTGTATGGCATTGATGGTTGGCTTTCCTTGTAAATCAACCGTTATAAATTCACCTTTATCTCCTGTCTTTGCACTCCACCAATCTCTTATTTCTTCGTTAACTGCATACTCAGGCTTCGTCTTTGCAGCATCCAAAGTAGAGGAAACGATAACTGGCTTATTGTAAGAAAGTAGCATCCATCCCTTAAAATAGCTTTCTGGATTAGCTTCTTTTTTAGTTGGGAAGGAATAAGGATAATCGCCAAAACCAGTGTAAGCACGCATGGTTCCATCCACATCAAAAACCGTTGGAAACAAGCCAAGCTTTCTTTCGAACATGTGCTTTTTACTGATGGTCATGGTGGCAATATGCCAATAGTTTCCAAACTTATCCTGAAATGTTCCGCTGTGTCCTGCACCCGCAATGAAGCCTTGCGGTTTGTAAGAAAAAGGATTGGCAGATTGAAACTTATACGGCCCCAAGGGATTATCCGCCACATAAACTGCATCACAATAACTCTTAACTTCTGTTCCAGGGGCAGCATATTGTAAGTAATACTTACCGTTGTGCTTCGTCATCCAAGAGCCTTCAATCCAAGGATTTACATTCTTTGTGTTATCATCTCCTCCCATTTCAAATCCATTATTTTCTTTGTTTGGATAGATAAGAGGCACGGAAGTTCCTTTATAATGAAACCGATTTAACCTATCCAATTCCACCGCTCTAGTCGGGGTTTTATTAGAGCAGCCATAATATAAGTACAACTTTTTATCCGTATCCAAAAACAAACAAGGATCGGTTACACTGCTGTCTATCTCCCCAACATGTTCCCAATTGCCTTTAATAGGGTCGGTAGTTTGATAAATTTTCTTTCCACCCGAAGCCAGAAAGTACAATGCATTATCTATTGCCACAACGGTGGGCGCATAATCTTCCCAAGGCAAAGTTTTATTGGTGATAAACTGCCATCCTTTCAAATCGTCCGAAACCCAATAACCGCCAGATTTAGAAGCAAACAAAAAGTATTTATCCTGAAATAAAACAATCATGGGGTCGGCAGCTTCCCTACGTGATGGCGTATCTGGACGAAAGCGATAACTTAGGTTCATCGGGTTGCAAAACGTGGTTTGGGCAGATAGTTTTGCGCCAATAAGCAAGCAAACCACCATTAACAGCAAGAAATATTTTTTCATATTGATGATTAAAAAAGCTTTATCCTAGGTTTTAATTGCTGCTACCAAGACCTTTTTTGTCGCATTCGAGGTAAGTTTTACCGCATCCGAGGCATGTTTTGTCGTATCCGAGGTATCTTTTGTCGCATCCGAGACATGTTTTATCGCATCCGAGGTATCTTTTACCACATCCGAGGTATCTTTTATCGCATCCGAGGTATGTTTTATCGCATCCGAGACATGTTTTGTCGAATCCGAGGTATCGGAAATGAGACTGTAACCCTCATAATTCTATAAACCTATTGACTTACAACTTTCGACTTTCAACTCTTGACTTTCAACTCTTGACTTTCGACTTACCACTTATTTCGCCACATCCGTTCTAAACGGACTCGCTGGTAAGCCTTCTTCATTGTACAAATTAACTTGAGGACAAAGTCTCCAACCCAATCTTACCGCTTCTGGCTTGTCGATGCCTTCAGCAGAAACAATTACTTTATTACCCTTAATTACAGCCTTTGCAGGAACAAATTTCTTGTCGGAACCCGCAATTATAAAGTCTTTCAAGTCGCCATCTTTAGCTACCAAACCTTTGCCAGTATGCGTAAAACTTAGCTCGATAGTATTACCCATCACTTTCATTGATTGATAAATGGGCCCCATAAATTCTATCTTTTCTTTATAAACCAAACCTCTTGCCGCCAAAGCCAAACGCTCGCCCACAGGTTGTTTATTGCCCGGATGAACATCTAAAGTATCATCGGCATCATTAATTACCGTCATGGTAGTGTTTGGCAAATGCTGATAAGTAAGCAATTGTGCTTCCCTCAATTCTGGTGTATGGGCTTTCCAACCAGGAATTTGAACAATCATAAAAGGGAAATCTCCAATGCTCCAAAGGCTTCTCCAATTGTTGATTAGGGTTGGCAACAAGGTGCGGTATTGCATACCCTGACCACCATTTGCTTCTCCCTGATACCACACCGCCCCCTTGATGGCATAAGGTGCCAACGGCAAAATCATGGTATTGTACAAACCACTAGGCCCACCTCTTTCGGCAGGAGTAATTGGCGCAGCAGGTTTGCGAGGAATTTCCTTGTGTGCTTCGGCTGCCTTAGCAGAATCGGCACTGTATTTTGCCATAATTTTAGCAATATCTTCATTGTGCTTTGCCAACTTACTCGGGAAATCAGCTAGTGCTTTATAATAATTTTCTAAGATTGGTTTAAGTAGAGGATTGGATTCTAAAGAATCTTTGCTGATCCAGTTTTGGGCAGCCGTTCCGCCATAAGAAGAATTGATGATGCCAATAGGAATCTTGATTTTCTTTTGTAATTCTCTTGCAAATAAATAAGCCACCGCAGAGAAATCTTTAACGGTATTAGAATCGCAGACAAACCATTTACCACCCGCATCTGTAACTGCCGCAGGAATATCTTCGCTCTTTTTTAAAGGAACTTTATACTGATGAATCATGGAATAATTAGCAGCATCGGTAATAATTTCACTCACTTTTGGATAGTTGCCAATAGACCTGATAGACCTAACAGGAAACCCCATATTGCTTTGACCGCTACACAAAAACACATCGCCCACCAAGATATTCTTAATGGAAACCTTGTTGTTACCAGAAATAGTCATGGTAAAAGGACCACCTTCTTTTAGTGGGTTCAGTTTAGCCATCCACTTACCATTGCTTGCGGTAGCCGTAACTTTTTGTCCTTCAAACTCAACGGTTACCCTTTCTCCATCGCTGGCAGTACCCCAAACTGGCACTGCAACGCCACGCTGCAAAATCATATTATCCGTGAAAAGACTATTAGGCTTCACGTTGGCAAAAACATGGTTGCCCGAAATAAGCACAACAACTGCGATTAGTATCTTTTTCATAATTATTTCTATTTGTAACTCTTCAGGAGTTTTTTACCGCTAAGCAAACTAAGTAAAAACAAAGAACACAAAAGTTTAGAGTCCTCAAATGGTAGTTCTGAACAAATAAAGCCAAACAATCCTTGTGTTCTTGGTGAATACCTTAGTGAGCCTTGTGGTTAAATTATTTTTATTTAAAAAAGTTTTTCAATTTACAATCCTTCAAGTTTTGGATGCCTTTAGTTACCAAAGAAGCATTCAATGTAGCACCGGCAGTTGTAGTATGCACATGGTCTTTAACGGTGTGATACTTTTCAGTTACGGCAGCCTGACCTTCGGCATCATATACATCTGCAATAAGGGTATTCAAATCAATAGATAATGCCTTTTCTTCTTTTGCCACCTGCAATGCCCAATCAGCAAAACCGAGTTCGCCTCTTAATAGTTTACCGTCTTTCCAATCGTTTTTAGGAATGGATGAACAAACAATAACCGTTACCCCCTTTGCTTTTGCCTGCCTAATAAACCGACGCATATACCATCCAAAGCTGTGAACAGTTTCGTTTTGTTTGGTCACCACATTATAAATCTGCAAGCTATCTTCTCCAATTCCTTTCAATGTCCCTCTTGCCCTTGAAGAATCTGCCACTGGCCCTTGGTCATTCAATCCAAACTGAATAATTAAATAATCGCCTTTAGAAAGCCTAGCATAAACGGTATCCCACATACCCCGTTTGTTTATTTTCTTATCCCATATACCGCCCGTTTGAAAAGTTCTAGCACTTGTGCCGCCTTGTCCATAATTGCGGATGGCGACTTTAGACGTATCAAAAAAAGAAGGAAAGAACTTGCCCCAACCCCACAAGCCATTATTGCCAGAACCATCATCAACCGTGGAATCACCAATAAGCCAAACGGTGGGTTTCCTTTTTTCATTTTGTATGAAAGCCAATGCAGAAACTACTAAAAGCAAACAGAAGGTAATCTTGAAAGTATTTTTCATTATGTAACTTAATTTATATTAAACAACTATAAACCTTCATAGGGTTCGAAACCCAATAAAGGTTACTTTTTAAACGTTAAGATGGTTGTCTCTCCCGATTTCAAACTTATTCTCTTTAGATCATGAACCTTATTTTCTCCCATCACCTGCTTTGCTGATGCACTCGTTTCTTCCATTATTGAAAGATTGGCATCTAAAGGCGTAGGATTAGTAATGGAGATAACCAATTCCGTTTTCGTATCTTTTATTGTTTTCGTAGTTACGTTATCAAAGGCAACTACCAATCCCTTGTCTTTCTGAATATATAATCCCGGCACTTCAATAGTGGTCAGCATAAGCGAAGTTTCTGCCCAAGTGGATAGCGGCAATACATACCCAATGCCTTCAACGCCTTCCCAATCCCCTAGGTTAATTCTTTCAGTTATATAGCCATAAGTTGCATTGCCCAATGGCTTCTTTGGATGCGGCAAATATTGGGTGATGTTATGGGCTATTTCCTGCAATAATTCAATATAAAATGGATTGCCCGTGTAGCGGAAAAGTTTTAATAACCCAACTCCAGAAGCAGTACACAATCCCGGCGACGCATGTTTATTTTGCGTATTTGCATACACCGTACCAACGGAATGGATGCCTGCCTTGCCATAAGCGGAAGTATCTGGAAAATGATAATTGTACGATACCACCCATGTTGCCAATTGCTTTGCAGCATTTTCTGCAATAGGCAGCCATTTACTATCGCCAGAAACTTCATAGATTGATACATAACTTTCTAACAAGCCAGCTATAGATTCAGAATCGAAGTTCTGCAAAGCATCTCCCGGACCACCACAACTAATTCCTTTTTGGATGAAATTTATATTGTAATAATCACCTATAGCCTTTGCAGTTTCTAAGTACTTAGGATCGTGATAATATTGCGAAGCTAAAGCTAATGCGGCTGGCACAATACCTCCACTGCTAGACCCTCCCACCATAATATCACCAGTTTCGCTATTTACAAATTGCCCAATCTGATGGTATTTATCCCATAATTTAACAAAGGCATCGCAGACTCTCTTATTTCCGTCGCTCCAAGATTGTTTTACAGGAATGCCCATTTTGTCCATCAGCATAAACTGCTTGGTAATATACCAAACTGCATCACCACTCTTACGGATGAGGTGCCAGTTTTTAGTCTGAGGTTTTCTTATGTCACCACCCAACCATTCTGTCCCATTTCTGCCAGCATCATAATAGAAACCCGATGGACTAATTCCATTTGGAAAGAGCCAATCGAAATTGCGTAACACATTTTCCTGCGTTTGCTTATTACCTGCAAACAACAAAGGGTAAGTGCTAATCATGCCTCCCGTCCAACCAATTTGCCAGTCTTGCAAGAAATTTTCTCTAAAGCCAACTGAATAATATCCATGCTTGGTTTCAAAGTTCTTTTCATTAAACTTTTGTTCTAATACACCCATACAAGCCGAATAGGGCAATGCATTTGCCAACAGATTATCACCTGAAAAATCTTTTCTTATGGCTACATATTTATCCAAGATGGCAGTTGTTTCGGGTGCTTTAAAGCTATACAGCCTAAACATGATGGTTACCTCATCACCAGCTTTAAAGTCTTTTGGTATGTCCCAGCTTGGGTAGTGCGCATCACATATTTTGTATAAATATTGTTCCCTTACAATGGGCGAAGTAATGGTTAATGTGGCTATATCCCTGTTTCTAGACTCCGCAATATCCATCCCATAATCACCCAAACTGTTACCCTGTTTGGTTAATAACCATATCCCTGTTTTTGAAGTATCGGATATAAAACCAATACTCGGCACTGCCATATCCCCACTGCGTTCTTGTATTCTAGAAACTGCACCATTACTGTTTAGTTTTGGAATATCTGTCAAAATAATGGGCTTGTCTATGCCAATATCCTGCACTTCATATAGCTTAGGAGAATAACGCAACCTTCTCCATTCATAACGATTACCATTGTAGGCAGCGGATGGAAGTAACACATAATTCTTCTCGCTCCATTTATCAAAATCTATATCAACGGACACGCTTGCAGCTTCTACATGACCATTTGTACATTTAAAGGTAATGCTGTAATCTACTGCATCTTGTTTGCCAGCCACCCATCTTGCATCAGTACTTATCTCCCATTTTGATTGTAAGAAGACTTGCTGTTGATTTGCTTTTGCAAGACTGAATTTATTTTGATTAATCAATAAATTATATTGATCCTTGTTGTATTGGTTAATCCTTGCAGAGATATGTCCATTATTAGCCGTCAACCAATTGCTAATGGGCAACGAGATTTGCGCCATCAAGCATTGAGTAGAAAACATATAAAAAGCAAACAATAGTTTTTTCATAATTAAATCTATAACCTGTAGAACCGAATTATTGCAAAGGCTTTACGTTAATGACAAGCAGTTTTATTTACTTTCTTTAAATAACCATTTTGTAAAATCGTCGGCGGCTTTAGTATTGTCCCAGCCATTCTTGTAGCCTAATCTACCATTTAGGTATTCATTATAAAACCAAGGATCACCTATTACTACTACCATTCCCTTACCTACTTTAGCAGATGCCCCCACTGTATATTTCTCTGTTTGGTGAACTAAAATTGGCTTGGCAGTTTTAGATAAACTTAATGAGCTAACCTCTTTTAAATATACTTTCTTGGCAGTAGTGAATATGGGATCGTTTTGAGGGATAAAAAATGCTGCCATTTCGTATTTATCATTATACACTTTGCTTTTGCTATCCCCGTTTAGATGAATGCCAAAGGTTTCCGTAAGGTGATTCAAATGTTCAAACTCAACGTTTAATGAATCGTTTGCCATCACTACCAAAACACCACCTTTCTTCACCCAATCGGCAATTGCTTTAATGTGTTCTGCTTTTATATAATTCGGGTTTTCAGTTTCTTTATATGTATCAGGATCTACCATTAAATAAACTGAAGTTCCTTTTAGATTGTATTTAGTTGGCGCGACCTCTAATGTTTTCAGTGCAAAACCATTCTGTGTAAAAACTGCCCCTAACTTACTGTAGCCACTTTGCGCGGTGTCTTCCCACATATAATGGAAACGCTCCAATTCGCCCTTACTATTCTTTCTGAATTCATGGTTGAAGAAGTAATCGAGGGTTACAGTTTTTGTTTGACTGTAAGTTGCGCCACCAATAAACAATGATAGTACTACGGCAATAAAATTTGTCTTTTTCATATTTGAGTTATAGTTATTTAATTAATCATTCAGTTTCAACAGAAGAGTTTAACCACAAAGAATACAAAGTTAAAGCACAAAGCACACGATGGTAAAATGTCCATTTTAGTAATTCTTCACAAATAATACCACTCAATCTTAGTATTGTTTATGTTTTACTTTGAGTAATTAGTGGTAAAAACATACTCATTAGTGTGTTATTTTATCCCCCTGTTCCGCTTATTAATACTTACCCAATGGTTCATATTTAAACCAATCGAAGAATGCATTAGTAGTAGATTTCTGCCCATTACCAGTGGCATACAACCCTAATATCACCCCGTTATATCCACCCGAAACTTCTGTTCCCAGAAACCTTGTATTTATTTTCCCGACTTCCACCATTGCTCCATTGGCCTGTTTGTAAAAGAAGGTATATATCTTTTTATCACCTTTCACCATCAGTTCCACATCACCATTTGTAAGAGGTATCTGCTTCATTACCTGATTCAGGGAATCTAAAGTGTAGCGAAGGTTTAATTGCCTTTTGCCCTCTTTCGTGTTAATATAAAAATCGTAATGAAAACGGTTGTCCATCATCATCGTGATTCCTGCTTCTTCATTTGCTTTGTTTGGGTTGAAATCAATTTTAGTAGAAGCTGCAAAATCAAAATGCTGCTGCCTTCTTGCTATCATTGTTGGCGATTCCCAATCGTACAAACTATATTCAGAACCTTTAAGGCACAGATAACCTTTGCGATCTGTCAATGAATAGTTGGCTGAATCTGGATTACGAAGATGCAACCATTCAAAACTCAATGGTTTATCAAACTCAGTAAGTACGGTTGCATTAAAAGGTTGAGGTGTTTCTGTTTGATAATTAGGCGGATTTTTCTTAATAATAATGTCTGATTGCCCATTTCCATTAACCGTAGGCCATTCATCTGAAGGCCATTCTACGGGGGTTAGGCAAGTTTCTCTACCAATAAAATGTATGCCATCTACAGCGGGTCTGAAACCAAGATGCACCATCCACCAACTACCATCGGTAGCCTGTATCATATCTGCATGGCCAGTGCCTTGTAGCTGACTATATGCCATTCTATTAGTCAATATCGGGTTGTGCGGACAACTCTCATAAGGTCCCCAAATGTTCTTACTTCTAGCGATAGCCACCGAGTGTCCGTAAGCCGTACCGCCCTCTGCTGTCTGCAAATAGTAGTAGTTATCTTTTTTGTACATGTGAGGGCTTTCTACATAGCTGCCCCCACTACCCTTCCATAGTTCTTTTATATCGCTAAGTCTTTTGCCTGTTTTTATATCAATTTCCGATTGATAGATAGCACGTGGGTCACTAGATTTTGTTGCACGGTTTGATATAAAATACATTTTCCCATCTTCATCCCAAAACAATGAAGGGTCTATGCCGCTTTGGTTTACATAAATAGGTTCGCTCCAAGGTCCTGCGGGGTTTGTAGCAGTAACATAAAAGTTTCCATAACTCATATTGCCCGAAACAAGCGTAACCACCATATAAAAAACACCATCGTGATAGCGTATTGTTGGGGCATAAATACCATTGGAAGGTTTACAGTTTTTAAGTGGCAACTGCGATGCCCTGTCCAGCACATTACCTATCTGATGCCAATGTACCATATCGGTACTATGCCAAACAGGGACGCCAGGAAAATATTCGAAACTGCTATTTACAAGATAATAATCGTTGCCCACACGGCATATACTTGGATCGGGATAAAAGCCTGGTATAACAGGATTTTTGTAGCCTTGCGCCAAACAAGCGGTTATAGTAGAGGCAAACAGCAGACAAGCAACGAAAAAATTTTTAGTGAACCTCACTGTAATAATTTACAAGTAATATAAAGAATAGCAAATCTAATGGTCAACATCAGTGTAGGCTTGTTTGGATGTGTACTATACTATACCAGATGGGGCAAAAGAAGTTGAAAAAAGTGCATGAGGCTGTTTCTGTAAGCAGTAAATTAGTATTTATAATAATGGCAATCAGCCTTTTTTAAGTAGTTTCAATTTTGTACCTATTGGATTGAGATCTTTTTAATCTTTAATTATATTTTTCAATTTACTTTACTGCTCCATTATTTTAAGAGCTATATATTAGCTTTAGTTGGTGTATTTCAAACTTTTTAAAACTAAAAACTTTGCCCTTCACCAAACAAAATTTAGTTAGCAATTTACCTTTCGGCGCAATTGCTTTAGGTAATAAAAACAAGCGCATAAAACTCGTTTTTTGTCAGATGCTCTACGACACGAGTTAAACCCTCTACGTTATGAGTTAAATGCTCTACGACAAGTACAATATCCTCTACGTTACGAGTTAAATGCTCTACGACAAGTATTAAATGGTTGCTTACAAAAAATGAGGGGAGCGTATAGAGGAGCGTAAAAAGTGGATTTACCACCCCGGCCTATCGGCCACCACCTCGTAAGGAGAATTACACCATTATACACTGCAAACCTTTCTTTTTCTGTTAAATTAATAACATTGCCCCGTTATGGCTAGAACCCATTACGGGGTTAACTACTAGGCTATGTGGTTACTTACCAATTTTCTTTACGTCTATTGAGGTATAAGTACTTATAAAGCGCATGATATTCTTGGTAAAAGCCTCTGCAAATGCATAACATGAGGTCATATTATCCCTCACGCCTACATTATTACTTTCTATTTGCCAGCCAAATACATTCGGCTTACTCGTAAATCTTGCTTCATTAAATCCACCGGGAAAATACTTTTCTTTGGGCAACGGAAACGGATCTTGCATACTAGGAGTAGCAGGAAAACCCGACTCTGCCATCCAAGTACCAAAAGAATTTGGCCCCGTAAGCAAGTCTTTAAGGTTCAGTTTTCCTTTACTAGCATTTATCAGGTTGTGCAACGACGACTGACTAGTATACACTGTATCTGTACTGCTTTTATTAGATGTTTGCAACTGTTCATTATCGAGTAAATACCCCAATTCTAACCGTTTATTTGGATGCCCTTGTCCATGCAAATCGATGTACAGCGATTGTCCATACTTTTTTACAGCCGATGCCAGTGCGGTATCTATCATTTCATGCCAAAACCTCCAAGGCACTTTCATTTCTTCATTGCCACAGGTGGCTATTTCTATTTCGCGGTTCACATCTACTTTCAATCTCTTTAAATGACAGATAATAATGGATGGCTGACAACCATAATTCTTTTGGAATACATCAATAATGGCCCTTGCCAAATTGATTGTTCGTCCGTCTGTAGCATTTACAACGCCGGGGCACGATCTATCGGGTATTCCTTCGGGCATCATATCACCTCCATGTGGCACACCTATTACTAATGGCATATTGCCCGGAATAAACTCCACCCATTTGTCTTTATCAAAGTAACTATTGCCTACTTTCCAGTTTTGGGCATTTACATTCAGCGCTAGTAGTAGCGTCATTAATCCAAAAAAGAGATTCTTTATCATCATAAAATTATTTTTCATTCGTGAAAACCCATCAACGAATTCTGTTGAATACCGATGTAAAACATAGTTCCCAGATAGGGCAAATTGTAATAGCATTCTGTTTTTGATTAGACCTCTTCGGAAATCCATTCTCTCTCTTTTTCTGTTACCTCAGTGCCTCAGTGGCAAAGAAATTCTACATAATTGTATAAAATGTTTGCCACAGAAGGCACAGAAAAAACAGAGAAATCAAATAGAAGACACTCTTTTTATCATAAAGCAATTGTCGAAGAGGTCTATTGAACAAGAACCCATTTATTAAATCACAATAGCTAACAAATCTTACTTATCCTAAAATTGTGTAAATCTTGATTCAGACAATCCTTTTACCATACAATGGTAACAAGTTCGTTGTAGAGAGAAAATTTATTATCGGCAGATATGATGGCTAAGTTATCGGTAAGTGCAGTAGCAATTATAAGTCTATCGAAAGGATCTTTATGATTCGGGAATAATGGAAGACTGCTCAGTGCTGTTAAATAAGTTGAGGAAACAGGCAAAACTTCAATTTGAGCAACAATAGTATGTTCGTAAAACGCTTCGATTGTTTTTCCGAGTTTCAATTTTCCAATATTCACTTTGATGGCAACTTCATAAAAGGAAACCATACTAACAAAAATATTGTTGTTTGGGTTATCTATCAGCAATAAGGCTTTTTCAGACAAGGCAGGATGATTTTATATGCACCAAAGCAAGGTATGCGTATCAAGTAGTAGGTTCATCATTAAATACATTAAAGTGGTCATCAATAGGGTCATCAAAATCAGGAGCCATATAAAGCACAGTACCCTTTCCATACCCAGACCTTCTAAAGGTTGTTGGTTCTGTCTGTTTTGGCATTGTAGCCACTTCTTTTGTAAAAGTAACCAATACCTCGGTAGGGGTGTCGACAGGAGGCTTTTCGTACAATATTATTTTCCCATTGTCATATAATCCCCTGATAGTTGTTTGCATACCCAAATAATTTCTTCAAAGATAACGGTTAAATGATGGAAATGAAGTGTTGTCCGAACCAGAATTTTTAGGATGTAAGGATAGGTAGGATTAATGAGCGAACAAATCTTACTAATCCTAAAATCTGGTAAATCCTGATTCAGACAAGCTTCAACAAGAGGTAAAGGCAAATTAAATTAAGTAGTTATAAAATTAATTATGAAAAGTGGTACGCTGAGGTACAACATCATGTTGTAGTAACTGTAAATTGGGTATGTATGCAAAGTGTTTTGTATTGCAGGTAGCCAATAAACAATTGTACTTGATAGCAGTTGCCGCCAATAGGCAATCATTAATGGCCGAGTTATGACTGAGGTGGTATTTTACAATAAGCTGTAGTGCCGCATCAGAAATTTCTTCATCCACATGCACAATATGAAATCCTTTGGTGCGCTTTGCCATTTTTTGCTGCTGCTGTTTGTTCAGTGTACCTTTTACAAGTTCAGCAATGGTGGTAAATCCGATGATAAAGAAAGAGGAAATATTTTGATTGATAATATTGGTGGCACTTTGATTATTGTAGAGGTACTCTATCAAAAAGTCGGTATCAAGCAGAATCAGTTCGTTCTCCATGCTGTTTTTCTTATTTGTTCAACAGCGGGTTTGGGTATTTCTTTCAAAAAAAGTGTTTGTAAATCCCTCAAGGCTTTTCTATTGGCGGGCAATCCCCCTGCTTTGTTAAGCTCTGCCAACAACATTTCATGAGCATCTGTTTTTTTTATTAATGTACTTGTGGGCATTGTAAAGTTATTTGTACAAATATAACAGGTAAATAATGGAAATGGCAAAAGAAACAAACTCTCTGTCTGCATCAGGATTATTATGATTAAAGGATAGGTAGGATTAATGAGCGAACTAATCTTGCTTATCCTAAAATTAGGTAAATCCTGATTCAGACTCACTACAACCTCTATAAATTGAGATAAAATCTGTAGCATATAAATAGGGTAAGAAATGACATTTAAAGAAACATTTTCAAATTACAATCTCACCAATTGTCAAACTTTACTTGTTGACGAATTAGAAAAATTCTTTGCAGAAAATACTAATTACTTCATTTTAAAAGAATATGCTAGTTACCGCTAAATATATATTTCACTATTGCTTGATTTTTACAATAAAATGCTCCATATTTGCAATACTAAAAGCAAAAGAAGATTTCCATTGAAAATCTATCCAAAAGAACCTTCTTTTCCTGAAATTTTATTTGAGCGAGTTTTAGTTATAAATTAGGTTGACTAGTACGCAGTAAGTTCTACGGAATAGCTGTGTGAGTGGGGAGAAGGGATTAAAAAATCCCTTTTATTGGCAGTTCGGGATGCGCTTCGCTTAACATCCACGAATAGCCGCGAAGAAGTGGACTAGCAGGAGTTTTGGGTAAAATTCAAAACAACATTAGATAAAAGAGAGGCTACTTCCATTGGGGGTAGCCTCTCTTATTTATTTTAGAATTTAAAATTCAAAATTCAACATAACCTTAGTCGCTCGCCATCTTGTTC
>CANFLL010000025.1 GCA_947447825.1 Chitinophagaceae bacterium
GTTCTTGTAATGAGGATGGAGCGAAGGATTCAGCTCATTCGTTTGTACCAAGAAAGTCAACCTGAATTAATTCAGGGATGAACGAGTTTGGCTCAATAATGCGTAAAATTCCTTTTATGCAGAATGAGAAGAGCCGTGTGAAGGGAGACTTTCAAGCACGGTTCTGTGGGAGGCTTGGGCTGAAATGCCCTTGCCTACTCGACGGTATAAAAAAAATTAAATGCGTTTGCCCTGCCCTATTCTCTAGATTTGTTCAATTTAATTAAAAATATAAGTTTATCCCGTTTTTAAAGCTAATATAGAGGAGTTGTAAAAAACTTTTCCTTACTCCCTAAGAGAACAATAAATGTATTCTACTTATCAAGGCTAATTTCATTTGTAGTACACAGCCGCCAACCAAAAATCTTGTAATGCTTGATATTGTTAGATTACAGCTTTCTTAGCTGCAACTTGGGTTAACTTGGAGTATTAAGTACTTGACAAGTGGTAAACTTTAGTGAAGTCTTTAACTTGAGTCATGAACCAGTCCTCGACGGCTATTTATGTTGAAGGTCTTTGGCGGCAACTAGTTTTAGGATGCTAACATTCAGTTCGAAACCAATAAGCAGAATGAGGGAATTGAGGTTTATTAAAAGCATTATAATCATTACAGTACCTATTGATCCATATACCCTATTATAGCCTGCAAAATGATTTACCCAGTAGCTAAATAGTATGGTTGTTATGAGGGTAAGGGTGGTGGCCAGTACTGAACCGGGTGTAATGAGCGGCCATCTACGTTTAACAGAAGGCGCAAACTTGTACACCAAAGCAATTCCATAAAATAAAAATAAGATGAGAATAATCCATCTAACCGCATCCCACCAAGGCAAATCTGCCTTCTTTTTCATGTGGAATAGCTTTTTTAATAGTACCTCAAATTGATGATGTCCAATGAGCAACGTGGAGGAGGTTAGCACAAATACTATTAAAATGGCGGTGAGCACAATGGCACGCCAACGTTTATGCAGAAAGAATACTTTGTTTTCTTGTATGGATTTATCGAACGTATGAATTACGCCCATCATCATGTTTGATGAATAGTAGATGAGCAAAATGAACCCAAAGGAAAATACGCCAACATGCTTCACTAGTAAGTCGCCTAGAACATTCTTGATGAGCATGTATGTACTAGAATTGGGAGCAATGTCTTTGAAGAGTCCCATTATCTGTGCATCAAATTTGTTTGATTCTGGCAAATAAGGAATAATAGAAAACAGGAACAGTAAGCCAGCAGGTAATGCCATAATCATGTTGAAAGAAATGGCGGCGGAACGCTCTCTAAGGCCAGCCTTTTTGGCTTGCCTTATAAATTCAACGATTACATCATACAGAAAAAGATCTTGTAATCCTGAAAATGTTGTTCTCTTGCTTTTCCTAACCAGAAACGCAAGAGGAGGGAAGGCTAATAGCCTACGTTCAAATTTCGTCATGCTTACTGTGTTTTCTTTCTTAATAGATATTCATTAAGGGCCTGTTGATACTGTTTGGCATACTTGCTATGTTCTGAAAAGTTACTACTGAAATTACTGTAACCACTAAAATCTGGCTTAGCTACAAAATATAGATAATCGGTTGTTGGCGCATTCAGTACCGCATCTAATGTTTCTATGCTAGGTGTACAGATTGGTCCAGGTGGAAGTCCTTTGTTTTTATAAGTGTTATATGGGGATGAAACGGTAAGGTGTTGGAACAAAATTCTCTTCAATGTAAAATCTTTCAGGGCAAACTTCACGGTAGGGTCAGCACCCAAATTCATTCCTTTATGAAAACGGTTAATGTAAACACTTGCAATCTTACCCTTGTCTGCAAGCATGTTGGTTTCTTCCTCAACAATGGAGGCGATTGCATAAATCTCCTTAGGTTTAAAACCCATAGAAGTAGCTTTCTGGGTTCTATCTTCCATGTTCCAAAAGTCTTCACTGCTAGATTGTAGTTTTGCTATTATTTTACTCAACGGAGTGATGTAATAGAACGAATAGGTATTTGGAATAATAATGCTTGTGAACGTGTTTGTATCAACAGAAAACTGTTTTAAAGAATCATTGTTGGACAGAAACGCCATTACACTTGCAGAATCAGTAGAAAAGTTTTTACCAATTAGTTTAGCTAGGTCTTCTTTGGTTCGTATTTTATTAATAACCAGTTTAACTTCTGTTTGACGATTGTTTCGAAGCATTCTGACAATTGAAAGGAGATTGTCGCTGTGTTTTATCTGAAATTTACCTGGCTTAACCTTGCCCCAAATGTTCATGGCATCTCCTAGAAGTTTAAATGCCCAACCATTGCTAATAATTTCTTTCTCAACAAACAATTCAGCTACCTCTTCCTTTCCTGTGTTCCCTTGAGGGATAACTACAGATTTATTTTTTTCGGAAAACGCAGTGGCAGGCGCAAAAATTATATAAGCGGTTGCTGCTAATAGCGAGATGATTAACAGAATAATGATCGTAGTTTTTTTCATGTGGTAAATAAACAAAAATCCCCGTTAAGTTTTCACCTAGCGGGGATTAAATGTGGGTTAATTAATAAATTATTTTTTCAAAGGAGCTGGAGCGGTAGTATTCACCTTTTGTAAAAGTGAATTGTCAACACTTGTAGAGCCACCTTTTAAGAACAAAGTTGAAGTCAAAGCCAATACAGCAATGATACCAGCAAACAACCAAGTACCTTTCTCTAATACATCAGTAGTTTGTTTTACACCCATGGTATTGTTGTTCAATCCGCCAACGCTACCAGAAAGTCCACCACCTTTAGGATTTTGAATTAATACCACAAATCCTAAAGCGACAGAAGCTAAAACGATTAAAGCTAAAAATAAGTAAACCATAATATGAATTTAGATTCCTTTTAATTGTTGAATCTTGCTTGCAAAATAAGTGGATTTGGTAGGATCTAAAAAACTTAATTTTATATAAAGCTGAATTGCTTTACTAACCTTACCTTGTTTGATGAATACATCAGCCATCGTTTCAGTCACAATCTCCTTTGCTTCGATGGAAGTTTTTGCAATATTTTGTATTGCTTTCTCCAATTCAGGGTCAGTGCCTAAGTCTTGTGGGTTAGTATCTGTTTTTTTAATCTGTTTCAACCAATCAGTAAACCTTCTCATTTGCATGGTTAGTTTGTCTTGTGGTTGTTTAGTTAAGTCTATTTTTATTCCCTGAGAAGCAAAATAATCTACCGTATGAAGGTGGTGTTCATTCTCAAATTCGAACTTAGAGTTTTCTTGAACTGGTTTATTAAAACCTTCAGCTTGCGTAGAAATTAGCGAAGAAATATTGTTCTCATACTTTCCTCCTGCTTCCTCTTCCTCATCATTGTTTTCCTCTTCAGCTTCTTCAAATTGCTTATTTGCAAAGGCTTCACTAATAGATACAGCGTCTGATAAGTTATCATCTTCAACAGTAAGTGGCGTTTCATGGGCAAACCCTCGGAAGGAATAAGAAGGAATGGTTGAAGCAACTTCTTCAATTTTCGTTTCTATATCCTGAGGAACTTCTTGCGGAATGAACGCTTCAACTTTTTCTTCTAATATTTCCTTTTCCTCAATTACTGGTTGAAAAGGTTTGCTAACATATATGGAAGATGATGTATCTGGTGTAGTTTCTTCATTAGTAGAAAAGAAAGAAAAAGAAGGGATACTACTAACTACTGCTGCGGCACTATTAATTGCTTCAATCTCAGCACCTGTTGAAAAGGCACTAACACTCGGTTCAGTCTCTTCAAAAGACAGCTTGCTTGTGGTAGTGGCAATTGCAATAGGTTCTTCTAGAATATTAGGCAACTTAGAACTTTCTTCAGCAACAAAACCATCGGCTTTATTACCCAATAGATTCTTTACAGCCTCAAGAGTAGGAACCTTAATGTCATTATCCTGTTTTGAAAAAAGAGTATTGTAATCAAAACTATTTTCAGCTTTGGCATTAAATTCATCCTTTAATTCTTCCGTTTGAGGGATGTATGCTTGAGAACCAAGAAGCGAAGTTGGGAAGATGTTTTCTTCAACTATTGGCTTTATGCTTTCTAGAATAGGTTCAGATTCCTGAAAATGTAAATCAGGAACTGACACTTCTTTCTCGTTCAAAAGATAATTAAGCCAAACTTGATTGCTGAAATACAAGGAAGCTTTCTGTAATTGATATTGGTAATTGTAACTATTGTCTTTTTTTTGTTTAAGGGCAAGTATAAACTGAGCTGGAGAGAAAAAGGGATATTCTCTTACAACTGCTGATATTTCATCAACATTTGTATTGTTAAATTGCTTACTCCCAGTTATACTGTATAATACTTCTTCAGACGTCATATTAGGGTGAAATTAATAAAAATTACCAATTAGAGAATATTCGATTAAAAATTTCATCAGTGATGTTACTAAGAATCTGATCTTGAAGCTTTACTTCTGCTTGTTGCAATGATAAATCAGCAGAAAAATCGAAGTTACGGGAGACATCATATTCATCTGTTTTGTTTTCCACATTGTTTTTCACAATTAAATGAACACCCACATTTAATCTATTCCCAGTTGCCTGATTTGCTGCAATTGCTGTTGTGGAAACAGAATAATCTGAGATGTATCCAGATATTTGTAGGTTTGCGTCATCATTATTTGTTCTGGTTAACTTGGTTTGACTTACTATCTTTTGCTGAATCTTATTCGTTAACAGCGGACTAAGTGTTGGGTTGATGTACCTCGCTTTATTTTCGAAGAACCCTATTTTTATTGTTTTTATTTTTGAGTAATCAATCGAAACATCCTTAAAAGAGTATATGCCACAAGATTGACCAAATGTCAAAATTGAGAATAGAAAAATAAATAAGGCGAGGTGTCGAGCTATTCTTGTATGCATTAATCTTTGTTTGTGTTAAGATGAGCAACTGTAAGTTTAAAGATTATCTATATCATACTCTATTAGTTTTCGATAGAGCGTTCTTTCACTAATGCCTAATTCTTTGCTAGCATCTTTCCTTTTTCCTTTATGCTTTTTAAGTGCTTTGATGATTAATTCTTTCTCTACAACCATTATGTTTAGTGTTTCTTCTATTTCTTCGTGGGTATATATTTCATCATCATTCAACAACACAGGCTGACCATTGGCAGTATGAATGAAACTAGGTTGATTTGATGCAGGCTGCATCACTTTAGTTTGTGATAAAGTGGATGTTGAATCATGGTTTTGAGAATGGAACTCTGAACTCAAAGATTCTTTAATAAAGTCTGAAGTGCTTCCTGTTAAAGAAGGATTCTTCAAAATCTCTACAAACATTTTTTTAAGCTCCGTAACATCTTTTTTCATATCGAAGAAAAGTTTATAGAGTATTTCTCTTTCATTCGCAAATTCTCCTTGTGGTGCAGCATCACTTGCCAGCATTGGCATTCTGTTCATCACCTTTTCTGGTAAAAACCTTTTCAATGCTGCTGCGTCAACACTATTGTTCGTACTTAGAACCGATATTTGTTCTGCTAAATTTTTTAACTCTCTAACATTTCCCGGAAAAGGGTAGGCAACCAATAGTTTTTTAGCAGCATCATCCAGTTGAACTGGGTTTGTTTTATATCGTTCAGCAAAATCGACTACAAACTTTCTGAATAAAATCAAAACATCTTCCTGTCTATCTCTCAATGCGGGCATTCTTATTGGAACAGTGCTTAAACGATAATACAAATCCTGTCTGAAACGACCTTTTTCTGCAAACTCCAATAGTTCCCTATTGGTAGCCGCAATAACACGAACATCAGTTTTTTGAACCTTCGATGAACCAACACGAATAAACTCTCCAGTTTCTAAAACTCTCAACAATCTTGCTTGAGTGCCAAGTGGCATTTCACCAATTTCATCTAGGAAGATAGTGCCACCATTAACTGTTTCAAAATAACCTTTTCTACTATCTACTGCTCCAGTGAAAGCACCTTTTTCGTGTCCAAACAGTTCACTATCTATTGTTCCTTCGGGTATTGCGCCACAGTTTAGTGCTATAAATGGATTATGTTTTCTGCTTGATGTGGCATGTATAATTTGAGATATTACTTCTTTACCAACCCCACTTTCTCCTACTACAAGCACCGTTAAATCTGTTGCAGCTACTTGAACAGCGGTATTAAGTGCAAAGTTCAATGCGGGAGAATTACCAATTATTCCAAACCTGTTTTTTATGCTTTGTAAATCCATTTTATTAAATCTAATGATTATTTAATACCTCAATTACTTCGTTGTAATGCAGCGGTAAATACTTTGTTACAATTACAAATAAATTGTAATTATCTATTTCATCATACTCATGCGTTATTTTATTTCGTGTTGAAATTACTTGCTGTAATATGATATATTTTATGTGTAATCTATTTGCCATGAACTTTTTAGTGCTTCTACAATTATTTCAATCCCTCTTTCTACAACCCAACTGACCTCATATTTCTGATATGCTTCAGGACTAAGCCTTTTGTTGTTATGTCAATATTTTCAATTGCATGTAGAATATCTTCCAGATACTTTTTAAGCTTCTCCTTTTCCTCCATATATCATGGTTTTATTACTTTCAACAAAAGCATTAAAATATTTATTCCTGAATTTTCGATTCTTAACAAGGTCAATTCTTCTTCCAAGAATATTTTTCAACTTAATTTGAAGGTCAGTAAAATTCATTGAGTAGTCATATTCGCCATCGCTCCATCCTTTGAAATTTTCTATGTCTATCTCATATAAAAAGTCTACATCACTGTTTACATTCATTGTTCTGGAGGAGGCTGACCCAAGCACGTGCAGACACTTTACAAAGTGCTTTTCGCATACCTCATTAATTGTTTCAATATTCTCTTTTATAATCTTGTTCATTATTTGAATTTACTCCACAATTTCTCCCAACAAAGTTGCCCTAGTGCAACTTGCAATTTTTACCAGAACAAAGTCTCCTTTTTGGTAGTTGTAATTTCCTTTAGGAAATACTACTGATTTGTTTTGTTCATTTCTTCCTGCCCAATCCAAATCACTTTTCTTGCTTTTACCATCAATCAAAACCTTAAATGTCTGACCAATGTCTCTCAGGTTGCTTGCAGTAGATTGAATGCCTTGCATATCCACCACTTCTTGCAATCTTCTTTTCTTAACGTCTAATGGCACATCATCTTCAAATCTTTTTGCGGCAAGTGTGCCAGGGCGTTCGCTGTAAAAATACATGTAGCTCATGTCGTATTTACAGTACTCCATCACACTTAACGTTTCCTTGTGGTCTTCTTCAGTTTCTGTACAAAAGCCTGTAATAATATCTGCAGTTATGCTACAGTTTGGAATAATCTCTTTAATGCGGTCTATTTTAGCCAAATACCATTCCTTCGAGTAAGTTCTGTTCATTAATTGCAGCAACCTTGTGCTGCCACTTTGAAGTGGGAAATGGATATGATTACATACGTTTTCATACTTTGCCATAACAAAAAGTACGTCGTCGGTAATGTCTTTGGGGTGGGAAGTGCTGAATCTTATGCGTAAGTTTTCATCAATCAGTGCAACGCTTTCTAGTAGGTCTGCAAAGTTGATGAACTGGTCTTTTTGTTCGTCATGCCAGTTATAGCTATCAACGTTTTGCCCTAGAAGAGTTATTTCTTTATAGCCATTATTGAACAATTCTTGCGCTTCTGCAACAATGGAATGGGCATCACGACTACGCTCACGGCCACGAGTAAAAGGAACTACACAAAAGCTGCACATGTTGTTACAGCCACGCATGATGGACACAAAAGCACTGACTCCATTACTATCCAATCTGATGGGAGAGATGTCTGCATAAGTTTCCTCACGACTTAGCAGCACATTAACCGCTTTTTGACCCGTTTCGGCTCTTTCAATTAGGGAAGGTAAGCTTCTGTAACTATCTGGTCCCACAACAATATCTACTAGCTTTTCTTCTTCTAATAGTTTTGTTTTAAGTCTTTCTGCCATGCAACCAAGCACACCAACAAGCACACTTTTATTCGCTTCTTTTAGTTTTCTGAACTCTGTGAGTCTTTTTCGAACAGTGGCTTCTGCCTTTTCGCGAATAGAACAAGTATTTACAAATATTAATTCTGCCTCTTCCACGTTTTTGGTGGCTCCGTAACCATTACTATTCAGTATGGAAGCAACAATTTCAGTATCGCTGAAATTCATGGCGCAACCATAACTCTCTATATAAAAATACTTTTTGTAAACATTTTTAACGTCACTAATCGGCGTATATGCTTCGCCTTGCCTTACTTCATCGTGCGTCTTATTTTCTATTTCTAGTAAATCCATTAACTATTAAAAATTAGGACTGCAAAAATATAGAATAAATGTCAGTTTGGCAGCATTATAAATGATGGATGAGCAATCCTTATTTTTGACACCCAAAAAACAAGAATTTGATGAAGAATATTGTTCTATTTACCGTGTTAATTAGCCTCTTTAATTTTTCATTTGGTCAGGAAATTCCTATTAAACCATTAATTACTGAAACTACCAATAAGTCTATCAATAAAGAAGCGGATACGTCAAAATGGAATTGGAAAAGAGGTGGTTTGGTTAACTTTTCATTGGCACAAGGCTCTTTGAGTAACTGGGCGGCGGGTGGAGATAACTTTTCCTTAGCGGTAAGTTCTTACCTTAACTATTTTGTGTTTTATCAAAAGAAAAGATATAACTGGGATAATAACATAGACATTAACTTAGGTTTTGTGCAAACTTCTAGTTTAGGAGGACGCAAAAATGATGACCGGTTTGATTTGTTGAGTAAATATGGCTACAAAATGGACACTACTGGTAAATGGTTCCTTTCGTCATTATTCAACTTTCGTTCTCAATTTTTTGATGGGTATACCTATAATAACAATGTAGGTACTTTTTCCTCTTCGGTGTTGTCTCCTGCTTACACCTTGCTTTCTTTAGGATTCGATTATAAACCGAATAATAAATTGTCTGTCTTCCTATCTCCTGCAACTTCGCGTTTGATAATTGTTTCCAACGATATTTTATCTAGGCAGGCGGCTTATGGGGTAGATTCTGGTAAACACGCAAAGCAAGAGCTGGGTGCTTTTGCAACAGTAAGTTATCGGAATGCGCTTGATAAAAACATTACTTACAAAGGGCGTTTAGATTTGTTTTCGAATTATTTAGATCATCCACAGAACATCAATGTGTATATGGTCAACCAGTTTTCATTTAAGATAAATAAATACTTCAGTGCCACTTATAGCCTCGACTTTATTTATGATGATAATGTACGCATATTTGGACCAAACAAAAACTCACCTGCTTTGCAAACAAAGAGTTTATTGGGTATAGGCTTTTTAAAAAGGCTTGAAACAAAGAAAGCGTTGTTGCACAAACTATAGCGTTGTAGGACTGCTGGTTTTAAAAGATATTATTCAATCCTGCTTGCTAGGTAATCATAGTCTTCTTGTTTAATGTACTAAAAACTTGTCTAATTAGGTGCTGTATAAACCAACTTATTGTTTTGGCTAAGTTGGTGTTCAGTAAGCTTTATGCTTTTTAGGGTGATGCTATTTTATGTTTTGGTTGTTATTAAATATTTACAAATCAATCAGTTAAGCCATGTTTAAATATGAGCAATACTAGTCTCATGCTTATCTTTTACTCTTTCGTTTGAAGTTGACGCAACTTAGTGATTCGAATGCCTGAAGTAAAGACGAGCCTTTTAGCCCTCAATTAAACAATATTTAGCCTATATATGCCAATCATTAACCTTAGTATTTGAATACTAAGAGGTTTTGTTGTCAACTCATGCTCATATATTAACATGTCTGCCTTTTTGAGGCTAATAACCGGCGTAGATATAGGCATATTTACCTCTAGTATTCGAATCACTAACACGCATTCGTTTAATAATGATCTAGTGCAGTTTGTGTTTTCAATTGAAATAGTAGAATATAAAAGCGAAATAGAAGACTGTTGCGTTGAGTGTAAGAACAATATTTTCAGTACCAAAGCCTTTTCAAAACATCTGCACTAGGATACAATAGTGTGGTATATCTCATAAGGAATACTTATCAACTTTAGATTGTTCAGTTGCAACTTATTGCTCCTTTTTCTAGGAAAGCAGTTTCACTTCAGATAAACCACTAAAAGCATAGTGCCGGCCGGTTTCTAGCTCAATACATTCATATCTCTTTCTGCGTTTACCTAGTTTTCTAAACTTCCTACCATTATCAGTGATGAATTCTGCTCCATCGGGCACTTTATCCATAATGATGAAACCGGGGCGGAGGTTCTGGCTATAATTGCGTAGTACCATCAATAATTCTGTTTCGCCATTAGCAGTGGCAGAAGGGTTTTTAATAGATTTTTGTAATGCCTTCTCTATTTCTGCTGGAAAAATCTTTTTGCTAACAAAGTCTTGTAATAATAAGCTGTAATTGTTTTTCCATTCAATGCCATGTGGTTCAACCTTGTTTTTATATTGTTCGTAAGTGAAAAGATGCGCCAATTCATGCAGAAAGGTAATCAGAAACTCGAACTTGTTGAGGTTGCCATTGATGCTTATTTTATGATTGCCCCAACCTCCTGCATGGCGATAATCGCCTAGAACACTTCTGCGTTTACGGGTTACTGTGAGGTGAATTTTATATTGATGAATATACGCAACAACAGGCTCAAACGAATTGTCGGGCAAATAGGCAGCAAGTGCCTGCATTGGATGTTCTGTAGTGGACATTACTGTTTTTTATTCAATAATAAAGCTGCTTTTACATCTACAATAGTGTATAAAACATATAATATCATTCCAGTCACGATGGCTAGAATACTTTTTTCTTTACCCGCAATTACCAGATATACAACTGTGGCTATGCCCAAAACAAATAATTTGATGACAGTACTCCCCATTACACTTGCTGAAAAAACATTGGGATTGGGATTTTTTGCTGCTTTAAAGTGCATGGTTAGCGTGATGGCAGAGAGGGCAAATAATATCACATTACTAAAAATTACTACAATATGATTGATGCCATATCCATCCCAAAGGCTAGGGAGTGCAACAAAAAGAACGGTTATTAAAACGAATAGTATAAAGGCAGGTAACAGTAATTTGTTGAAATTATTATTCATTGCAAATGAGCTTATTTAGAAGTATCTTTTATTACTTTAATGATGATGCCAATGATGACAAACATAGGCAAAACCCAAACAAGTATTGGATTTGAGTTGAAGAAGTGTTGGTCAAGCCATTTTCCTGCAAAAAGTGTTAGTCCCAAACTGAAAAGCAGTTGAGTGACTAACCCTGTATATTGAAGTAAAATGTCTTTGTTAGATTTCATTTATTTTTAAGTCGAAAGTTGAAATTTAAAAGTTGAAAGTTAATAAACCATTCATTAACAACAAACCATTAGTCGTTGGTTACTTCTGTGGCGGGTATCTTAATGGGTACAGTATCAAGTTTTCCGGGGCTTGTGCCATTCAATACTTTCTTTACGCCAGTGAGGTATTGGTCATTGTATTTAATCGCTTGCTCAAGAGAATCAGTACGAATTTTCAATAGTTTAAATTGTGTTTCACTGTTTTTACTTCCATAACCAGGGATGTAATATTTCATAGGGGTAAGTACTATCAAAGCAACAGTAAAGCTTACTAATAAAACAAAAATGGAACTCAAGGCAATATAAACTGATAGTCTATCTAATTTAAAAGTAATTAACTCCTCGTAGGTGTCATCGTTCATTATCACTAAACGATAGCGATTCCTGAGCCTTTTAAATGTTTCAGATGTATTTAATAATGACATAAGGCGTAAAATTATATGTTACCAATCAAAAGTAAAGAATTAATGTGTTAGTGGTTTGTTTGCCTAAAAGTTAGGTGCATATAAGTTTTGCGTATTTCAATTTTAATTCTTTATCCTTTTACTCATTACCTATATTTTAACCTTCTACAATGCCCCGTGTTTTCTGAATTGATGACAGCAATATGCAATGGATTGATTATATAATTTAACAGTGGAGCTATAAGTATTTGTAACCTTCTTTAATCATACTACTACAAAAAATATTGCACAGAAGTAGTACACCCTCATTTAAGGGATTATATTCGCACCCCCCTGACAATACTTTTGCATCAAATAACAAATGAAATGAACAAATATTTTAAAAACATCGTGACCGGAAAAATTGTAATTGCAATGTGTTCTCTAGTTTTAATTGGAACTTCTTGCAAAAAAGAAACAGCTCTAACTAACACAACTACTACATCCACTACTACTACACCTTTTGGAAGTATAGTTGCTACAAACTTTGGTTGGAGTAACGTAAATAAACTTACCCTAAACTTTGTAGGCCAGTCGGACAGAGACTACAACTCTATTTTAAAAGTAACTACTAGTGACAACAGCGTACTCTTCCAAAAATTGCAAAATGGAAGTGCAAATTTTTCAACTTCTTTTAATGTTCCATCAACTTACCATTCAATTACTGTTTCTTTTGGTGGAATTCAAAAAACCTTTATCACTAAAAATGGTACTGTTACCATGAACTTAAACTAATCAATAACCACAAAACTTTTAACAATGAAAATGATGAAATTGAGAAATATAAATAAGTCAGTAAAATTAGCAGCAAGCATAATAGCAATGGCATTTGCACAAGTTGCTTCTGCACAAGTGCCAACTGCACCTGCACAAGGATTTAATGTGTTTGTTAATGGTGGTGCAAGTTTTTATACTAGCGAAACCGAAGGGCCTGTTGCAATAGGTGGTGATCTTACAATTGGTGGTAGTTATGGTGTAAGTGTTCACAACAATTTTTCATACCAACTTAACAAAATAAATATTGGTTTACTAGTGGCTGGTAAAGTAAATTACAGCGGAGGAAATAGTTTGCAAGTATTGAACAATGGATATGTTCTTATTGGCAATCAGAATGGAAGTAAAGCATGGTATGCTGATCAGAACAATGCTTCTTCACCAATACGTATCACGCCAGGTAATGATTACAATGGTTCTCCAAACATCGCTCTATCTGCAAGTGCACCTAATCTTGGGGTTAGTGCTTCGGTAAATCCTATCTTTCAAGCTAGCCCTATAGATTTTGGTGCAGCATTTACTACACTAAAATCTACTTCTACTAGTTTAAGTACTGCAACAGATAATGCTGTAATTTACAACTCACCTAATCAAGGTTCTGTGGCCATTGCACACAGCGGTATTTCATCAAACTCTCAAATTTATATCACTGCTCTAAAAACGGGTACTACCTATTTAAATGTTTCTGGTGCTGATTTGAACAATTTTCAAAGTGTAACTTTCAATGGTCAAAAGCCTGATGCTACCCACCTTTTAGTTATAAATATCAATGCGCCGGGTGCTTTCACTTGGAATGCATATACTAATGGTGGAATAAGTGGCTCTAATACAGCTTACATTTTGTATAACTTTTACAACACCACTACATTAAATATTGCTGGTAATGGTTCGGTTGAAGGAACTGTTTTTGCTCCTTTTGCAAACATTTCTAAATCATCAAACAACAGTAACATAGAAGGTCAAGTAATTGCTCAGTCTTATGCTCAAACTGCTGGTGGTGAGATACATTCTTATAACTTCAACTCAACTATCGATATTCCTGTTGTTAACACAATCCCTACTGTTTCTGCTACTAATTTTGTTTTCACTAGCACAGATGTTACTTCATTAAGCACTTCTTGGACTATTGGCAACGGTACAAACCGTGTGGTTATTGCTAGCACAAGCCCTATTACTGCATTTTCTTCATCTTCTTCCTTATTAAGTTCTGTAGCCACCGCTAGTTCAGTTTATGGTAAAGGTGCTGCGTTGGGTGGTGGTTATGTAGTTTATAATGGAACTGGTAATGCAGTTTCTGTTAGCGGTCTTACTGCTAATACAAAGTATTATTTCGCAGTTGTTGAGTACAATGCAAGCTCACCATATAATGCAACGCTTTCTTCCTATCTAACTGCCTCTGCCTCTACGCTTGCAGATACAGATGGTGATGGAGTGGCAGATATTTACGACGCATATCCAAAAGATGCAACAAGGGCTTTCAACACTTCTTTCCCTGCAACTGGTTTTGGTACTTACCTTTTTGAAGATAACTGGCCAAGCAATGGTGATTATGATTTTAATGATTTAGTAATGGGCTATAAGTACGTTACTGTTACTAACGCAGCAAACCAAGTGGTTGAACTTAAAGCTACTTTAGTGGCTACTGCAGCAGGTGCATTGTATAAGAATGCTTTTGGTATTCAGTTAGATGGTTTGTCTCCTAGTTTAGTAACAAGTGTTACTGGTACAGATACCAAAGCCGCTTCTTGGTTATCAACAAATGCAAATGGAACAGAAGCAAAACAGACTTATGCTAACGTGATTGTTGTAGATGACATTTCCAGAGTATTGCCTACTAAGGATGGTAACCCAATTGTTAACACTATCATTGGTGCTCCTTATGTTGCACCAGATACCATCAATGTAGTAGTAACATTTACACCTAATAAAGTTCTTCAATCAGACATTGCAATTAACCCTTATTTAATCGTTAACCAATATCGTGAAAGAGAAATTCACATGGCTAATAAAGTGCCTACAAGTATTGCTGCACCTGGATATTTTGGTTTGAATGATGATAAATCAGTTCCTGCTTCTGGTATATATTATGTAAATAAAAGTAATTTACCTTGGGCTTTAGATATTCCTGCTGCTATTCCTTATGCAATTGAAAGAGTTAATGTAACTGTGGCTTATCTTAACCTAGCCAATTGGGCTCAAAGTAGCGGAACTAATTTCACTGATTGGTATCTAAATAACAGTGGAAACAGAAACGCTGATAATCTCTATAAACATTAATAGTTAAGTAAACAATTTTTGATAGAGGAAAGGGTATTGTTACGAAAGTGACAGTACCCTTTTTCGTTAGTACCCTCTTTTCTTAATGCCAAAACAATTTCTTTCTAAAACACTTAGTGCTTCTTTAGTCACTTTTTTTATTAGAGGTTACTACCAACGTCATAGTTGACGCACCTTGTCACTTAGTTGCGACAACCAACGTCATAGTTAACGCACCTTGTCACTTAGTTGCGACTACTAACGTCATAGTTGACGCACCTTGTCACTTAGTTGCGACTACTAACGTCATAGTTGACGCACCTTGTCACTTAGTTGCGACAACCAACGTCATAGTTGACGCACCTTGTCACTTAGTTGCGACAACCAACGTCATAGTTGTTGCACCTTGTCACTTAGTTGCGACAACCAACGTCATAGTTGACGCACCTTGTCACTTAGTTGTGACTACTAACGTCATAGTTGTCGTTACGAACAACTTTTTTATTTTAGTAGTTTAATTTTCTTTGTTTTCTCTACTATTGACAAGCAACTATAAAAGTAGAAGCCACGTATTTGAACTAATTAATCTTCCTTTGTTTGCGTTTGTTAAGAAGGTTAAGTTTTGTTTGGTGATTGAAATATAGGTGAATGATAGTTAGGAACAAAACTAGGCTTAGGATAATAATAGGTAAATCAAATAGATAAGTAAACCCACCAATTTTGAGATTCATTTTATTTATGGGGTTATCAACAGCTTTCTTAAGACTAGATGCTAAAGACATATTTTACATTATTTTTAATTCGGTTGCAAGTATTGCTAGGAATGAAGTAGAAACAGTGACTAGATATGTCTATGTGAACTTTCTTATTATCATAAATAGAAAATAAATATTGCTTAAGTTCCCACGTTTCGAGCTTTTTACTTCTTCATAAAATAGATAATTAGAAATATGAAACCCAAGATTTTGTACTTAGTGGTTAAATACTCCTGAGTACATCTAAGTAATTCAATGCTGTTATGCATCCCAAAAATGAATGCTTTGGTTTATGAATATAACGTTTCCCTTCTTTTCGGAAAAGCTTGCGGACTCCCTAGTTAATTCACTCTCTACGGTATATAAAAAAAAGTGATGATTAGTTCATTTAAGCTATTTAATGAAATAAAAGCCCAAACCACTACATAAAGACTACTCTTGCATAAACATCATTATGCATTTTCTACAAATAGATGGTCCCAGGTTTAACATATTAGATTCTGCTTACGGTTTTCAAATAAGAACCTCCTACTTGTTTGCTGATGTAAGTACCATCGTTGGCAACACGACTTTTTTGATAACCTACGATTATATAATAAAAAATTTATCCCTTACTCGATTATGTGAACTTGTATTACGCTATCCAGATAGCCCTCCAGAGATTATAGAAATAATAGAAGGCTACTTTCAGATGTTGAAAACCATGAAAGCCCTAAAACATGCACCAAATAATGTATTTATAGCTTTTAAAAAAGTTGAGCGTTCGATACAGATAGCCATCAAGCCAATCTTGTCGGGCATATCTACTCATGCAAAGTCTTGTGGGTTTGAAGGAATATTTGAGTTGTATAAGGATGATTTTTTTGCGTTTTACAATCCCGAAGTCGATTCCATATCGCACAAAAACACAACCATAAATATATTTAAGGTGTTGGCAAATAAAGCACCCATCAACGCTATTGATGTATCTATATGGTTGCTGCCAAACATTTTTTATGTCTCCGATATTTTCGATTCTGATGCAATTACAGACATAAACCTTATTGAAGAAAACAAACCTTACCTCATTAAATGTATTACGCTAACCAATTATGTTTTTGTTTCGCCTGCTGAATTAACTGCCATAAAGCAACAGTTGGAGAATGAAATTATTCCATTTAAAAAGGCAATGGAACAGTGGGCAATGGATTGCCATAAATCAACAAATGGAATAGATAGTTTTAAAAATAAAGTGTTGCCAACACTGAAAGACACACAAGCAGTCATTGAAAACAATGCATTATTTAGACATTCTAGGAGTGTGGAGGCTGGAAAAATGGTGATAGACTTGCATTTCGGAGAAGTTTCTCCATTACTACTTTGGCATTATTATTTGCTTCACAATGTGATTACGGATGAAGAATATAATCAATTAATAGAGGAATACAACACTATATCTCCTTACACTATACCTGTAATACTATTTGCCCCAGATAATTTACCTTTTTCTAGAATTGATATTGAATACTATTCTAAACTCGGAGAAATAAAATTGAACACTGAAGTAACTGCTACTAAAAAGAGCATAGATATTGACGGTTAACTTCATAATGCAGATTAATATAACTTAATCACATTTTCTAATAGAGTGTTACTGATTAAACATTGCAGGAATCCCGTATTCCAAAGCTGTCACCCTGAACTTAGCATAGCAATGGTCTCCATCTTTTAATCGCCACATTACTTCGGCAGTTGTGGGTATCATAATTTCATTCATTTTTTTGTAATTACTTACATCAATAATCCATGTTTCTAATCTTTCTTTGTTCATAAAGCGTTTCGTTTCCATTTGAGTTATTTCTCCAAGGGTATTAAATGTAACCCAAAAGTATAGTTTTATGTCATGATAAGTAAAGTTGAGTTTTGCAGAGTTTGCATCAATAGCCTCCCAATTCAGGTATTCGGTAGGTAAAAAATTTGTTGGAAACCAAACACTTTCACCAAGCCATCTTAAAAGTTCTCCCTGATTATATTGATCGCCTTTGGCATCTACTATCTTATAAAAAGACAATAGTGATACCACCAAATGCCCTTTGTTTCTTATAAACATATCTCTGGCAACAAAAAAGCTGGTTGTCCCTTTCCATATAAAGCCAGGCCTTTGAGTAGCAAAATACTCTTCTCCAGTAATGTTAACCCAAGGGTTTTTTAGACCAGTTTTAAATTTCCCATCATGCTTTAGCCTTGCATAGCTAATGAATGGTTGCCCATCTTTCATGACAAATTTAAAATATCGTTGCACAGGTTCGGGTAGTGTCTCAATCTCTTTAAATTGAAAAATGTTTTTTGAAATATTACTTGAATGTGAAAATAGAATTCTTACTTCTCTTTTAAATTTATAGGCTAATCTTCTTGTGCCAATTAAAAAAATAGCAAGCATTCCTCCTATAATGGTTAGTGTAATAGTCATAATTTTTTCATTTGCATTTAAACTGTTTATACCTAATGCGAATTTTTATTGCTTTCAACCTTTTAGTTTCAACTTCCTCGGCCTTTATTAAAAAAGATTCTTAAACCTTTTACGCCCTCATACCAAATTGTAGCTAAAAATCCAACTCCTATAGATATACCTAGTTGAAGAATGGAAAGTTGTTCAAACAGGAAGAAATTTGCCAACGGTTTCACATAGAACAACATGGCAGTAATAGCTACAGTAATGCCAATGATGAGCAAAATAAGATTGTTCTTGTATTTCAACGTGGTTAAGATGGTGTAATGAAAAGAGCGATTAACGAGAGTTAGAAAGATGTTCGACGAAACTAAAACTGCAAAAACCATTGTTCGCACCACTGTTTCGTTAAAACCTTCTTTGAGAGCATAATGATAGGTGAATAAAGTGCCAACAGTAATCATTAACCCCTGAATTATGCTGGTGGCTAGCTCTCTGAAATTAAAGAATGTGCTTGAAAATGGACGAGGTTTTTGTAGCATCGTATTTTTTTCCATAGGTTCATTTTCATAAATAATGGAGCAGGTAGGTCCCATAATTAATTCAAGAAAAATGATGTGGACAGGCGAAAAGATGTTTGGATAAACCCACCCCATTGCCAAAGGAATAAATACGGTTAGAATGATGGGTATATGAATGGATATAATGTATTGAATGGCTTTTTTTAGGTTTGTATAAATCCTTCTGCCCATGGCAATGGCATCTACCATTTTAGAGAAATCGTCATCTGCTAAAATTAGAGAAGCCGCTTGTTTGGCAATTTCTGTTCCTTTCTTTCCCATGGCTATTCCAATGTGTGCGGCCTTTAGTGCTGGTCCATCATTTACGCCATCGCCTGTCATGGCCACAATTTCATTTGCGGCTTTTAGTGAATCTATTATTTTTAGCTTTGCTTCTGGATACATACGTGTAAAAATATCTGTTCTCAAAACCTCTTTTTTCAATTCAGTACCTGAAAGTTTCATTAGTTCATCACCCGAAATACTCTTTTCATACCCCTTGAAACCTATTTGTTTGGCAATGGCTTTAGTAGTTTCTGCATTATCGCCAGTAATAATTTTCACACCAATTCCTGCTTTATAAAACTGCTGTAGAACGTGTTTAATATTTTTCTTAGGTGGGTCGTAAAAAGCTACCATCCCTTTAAAAGAGAACTTGAATTCTTGTTGTGTTTTGGGAAAGTTATTTCCTTCAAAGGTTGTTATACCAATACCAAGCACCCTGTATCCATCATCGGATAAAGAGTTACTAGCCTTTTCTATTTGAAGTTTTTCAACCTCAGACAGTTTGGTTATGACTGTCAAAGCCTCAACAGCACCTTTACAAGCAATGAAACGTTTGCCTTCAGGGTTTTCAAATATGTGGGTCATCATAGGTGGTTTGCCACTTAGGGGATACTCATGAATCAATTTATAACTTTGTCTTTCATCTTCTTTTGTTGTCATGTGGTAAGCAGTATGCAGCGCAACTTCCATGGGGTCAAAAGGGATTGGCTCGCTTGCCCACATGGCATTTTGAATAAGTTTTTTTTCATCATCAGTAGACACAGCATCTATTTCAGTCATTTTGTTGGTGGACAAAACAAATATTTTAGCAAGGCTCATTTTGTTTTCAGTGATTGTACCTGTTTTATCGGTACATATCACCGTGGCACTTCCTAACGTTTCCACTGTTTTCATTTGTTTAACCACAATGCCCATCTTCATTAACCTAAATGCACCCATAGCCATAAAAGCAGTGAAGGCTACGGGTATTTCTTCTGGCATAATGCTTAGGGCTAATGTAAGAGCCTTTAATAAACTATCTAAAAAATTGTGTAAATGATAAAAATTAACACCCCATACTATTGTAAAAACAATGGAGCCACCAATTACCATATAAGTTACAAAACTGATTATTTGTAATTCTAGAGGCGTTTTTTCTTCCTTGATTCCCTCTATACTTTTCCCTATTTTTCCCAGTTTGGTTGAGTTGCCTATTGCATTTACTGTGGCAACTGCTAAACCACTTGCCACGGTGGTGCCGCCAAAAACATATTTATCTTCTTGGTCTTTGTCTTTAAATACTTCAAAAGACTCCCCTGTAAGAATAGATTCATTCACTGAAAAATCATTCGATTGAATGATTATGCCATCGGCAGAAATAGACGCACCTTCTTCTATTACCATACTATCTCCCAACACCAAATCTTCGGTCTTAATTTCTGTTATCGCCCCATTTCTAATTACTTTACAAGTAGGCTTTGTGAAATCTTTCAGTTTTTCCAGAGCGTTTTTACTTCGTGTATCTTGGTAAAAGGAAATACTAATCTCAAATATGATTGCAATGGATAAGAAAATAGCATCTCCCACTTTCCCACTGATAAAATATATTGTAGCAGCTACAAACAACAGGATAACCATCGGCTCTTTTGCAATACTAAAAAGAGCTAGAAGAAAGCTATTTTGCTTTTTATAGTCCAATTTGTTTTTACCATATTTTTCTCTGCTTTCAATGACTTCCTGATTGGTTAACCCCTTTATTATTTGATTGTAACTTTTCATGTATGAAAGATTTGTTTATTATGTTTACGATGATAAATTAGTTAGCATAGATTATTCTGAAATTTCGTTAAAAAGCGTCATTTACTCAGTTGGGTCAGTCCACGACTCAACTGAATCTTTGGCTGACTCACTTGAGTCGTCGACTTACTTAGGTGAATCTTTTTCTGACTCAAGCGAATCATTGACTGATTCGAGTGAATTTAAGCGTGATTCAATTGGATAAATGGAAGAAAGAGGATAAAAGAAAGTGCTCATTTTGATATTCTGTGTGTTTGGGATAAGCTTCGAGTATGTTTAGAACTTTTTGAGAGTTGGAAAGGTTGCATAAAAGTTTATCACTTTTCCTTATGAAATTAGCGGTATTGCTCCTGAGGGATAACAATCATTTTAATCTGTCAAAGTAGAATTAGTAGCAAATTCGTCTAGGTATATTTTTATTAGAACAATAAGGTAGCTAATAAGTAAGGGACCAAATATTAAGCCTATGAAACCAAAAAGCTTTAACCCTACAATTACGCCAAACACTGTGATTAGTGGATGTACATTCCCAATTTTTTTCAATAGTCCGAGCCTAGATATATAGTCTACATTGCCTGTAATGACAAAGCTGTAAATCATTAATCCTGTAGCTGCAAGGTTTTGATTGGTGGCGTACATGAAAATAACCAAAGGAGTCCAAACAACCATTGTTCCGATGAGGGGAAAAAAGGCTAGAACGCCCGTTACAAAACCCCATAAACCCCAATCTTTCAATCCGAATATCAAATATCCAATTGTAGCGAAAACTCCTTGCACCAAACATATAAGTGGTATTCCCAGTGCGTTTGCCCTTATCATTAAGTCTGTTTCTGTAGCTAGTTTATGAACATTCTGTGGTCTCAGAGGAATAATATGATTCAAATACTTTTCAATCATTTTGCCTCCACATAGTAAATAATACATTAAAAAAAACATAAGTAACAGATTGGCAAAAATGTTTACTGTATTGTTTAAAAATGAGGGTAGATAGGCAAATAGGTTTTTAACAAACGATGTGGCATTTTCTGATGTAAAGAGCTCAATGCCTGTATATACTTCAATTTTTTTTGAAAATTTTTCCAAGGTGCTAATGATTGCATCTTGGTTATTTACCAATAATGTTATTTTAGGTGAAACTATCAGTATTGAAAAATAAATTGGGATTGCTATCAAAACAACAAAACAAAGAATAAATAAAAGTGCGGTTATCCATTTGCTCCAATGTTGTTTTAGAGTCAAATTAAAATACCATTTTCTAGTAAGCATGTATAGCGTAACCCCTCCAAGTATTCCAGAAAGAAAGATCATTAATGTTGAAAAAAGTAATATGCCCAATGAAATGATTATTGATAAAAGCATTACTTGCCTGAGCCGGTAGTTGAAAATATTTTTCATGGAATCTTTATTTTGTAGGTACTATATATTGTTTAAAATGAACATATTCTCTTTTCCCACATTTTGAATTGTTCTCTTTTAGCCTTATTCATACCTCAGCGCATCAATTGGGTTCAATGCGGCTGCTTTTCGAGCAGGATACCAACCAAAGAATAAACCAATGGCAGAAGAAAATCCAAATGATACAATAACAGAGAGTGGGGTAATTACTACAGGCCATCCGCCAAAAGTTGCCACTAGTTCTGCTACAACTATTCCCATAATTATTCCAATTAAACCTCCAACAATGCTTATCAAGATTGATTCTATAACAAATTGTAGCAATACATCTTTTCCTTTAGCTCCAATTGCCATTCTGATGCCTATTTCTCTGGTTCTTTCGGTTACAGATACAAGCATAATATTCATAATGCCAATCCCTCCTACCAATAAGGAGATGCCAGCAATGCTTGCTAACAAAATCGTCATTACTTTGGTGATACTCCCAAAAATATTGCTCAATTCAGATTGTGTTCTAACGGTGAAGTCAATAGCATCAGAGGGAGCAATTTTGTGTTTTTCTCTTAATAAACTAGTTATTTGATCTACAGCATCCACTACTTGTAACTCCGTTTTGCCAGATGCGATGATGCTGCCAATGTGATCCGAAGAAATCATCATTCGTTTTTGTACAGTATAAAAAGGAGCCAATACAATATCATCCTGATCCTGTCCAAATGTATTCTGACCCATCTTGGAAAGTACACCAATAATTTTTACAGGAATACTATTAATCCTTATGATTTGACCGATAGGATTAAAATTCTCATCTCCAAATAGATTAAAAATAACCGTAACGCCCACTAAACAAACCTTTGACGCCGTTCGTTGATCAGCTTCTGAAATGCCATTCCCAATTGTTACATTAAGCGACCTGATAAGCATATAATCATTTCTAATTCCCATCACGGTTGTATTCCAGTTTTTTGGTCCAAAAATCAATTGAGACCTTCGCTGTACAATGGGGGAAACATACTTTACTAGGTCACAATGTGCTGCAATTGCATCTGCATCTTCCAGTGTCAGCGATTGAACCGAACCAGCTCCACCTCGTACTCCTCCATTGGAATTAGTACCTGGGAAAATATAGATAGAATTTGTACCTAAACTAGAAATTGATTTCTGGATCGTTTGATTGCTGCCTTCACCGATAGCAAGCATCGCAATAACAGAGGCTACCCCAATAATAATCCCTAACATGGTTAGAAAACTTCTCAATTTATTTCTATTGAGTGAACGATAGGCTATCCGAAATAGGTTAAAGAATTTCATGTTGTAGATTTTTCATCGGTTAATGTTGCAATCTTTATTAACTCTTCTGTCGCTATTTTTCTGTCAGATACTGGATGATTGGCGATAATGTTTCCATCTTTAAATACAATATTTGTTTTAGCAAACTGAGCAATATCTGGTTCGTGCGTAACCATTACAATAGTTATCCCTTCGTCATTTAGTTTTTGGAAGATGCCCATTATTTCATAGCTTGTTTTAGAGTCAAGGTTTCCTGTTGGTTCATCTGCCATTATCACAAGCGGTTCATTTACTAAAGCTCTTGCAATTGCAACTCGCTGTTGTTGTCCTCCAGATAGTTCATTGGGCATGGCACCTAATCTGTCTGAAAGACCAACGGATGTTAACGCATCAATTGCTTTTTTCTCTCTTATAGATGCTTCTACTTTATTATTGTATAGTAAAGGGAGTTCAACATTTTCTTGAGCAGATGTGCGTGGTAATAGATTGAAGGACTGAAATACAAAACCAAGTTTGCTGTTTCTCAATTCAGCTAATTCATTTTTGTCGCGAGTTAATACATCTTTTCCCTCCATTAGATATTCACCACTAGTAGGATAGTCTAAACAGCCAATTATATTCATGAAGGTGGATTTGCCTGAACCACTTGCCCCCATTATTGCTAAGAACTCACCTTTATCGATGTTTAGCGAAATGGCATTTAATGCAAATACCTCTAAATTGCCAGTTTTGTAGGTTTTTGTCAATTCTTTAACGGTGATTAAATTTTCAGCTTTTGGCATGTTATTTCTTTTTAGTAGAAAATTTAGGCATAAAAGGACTACTAGCCTTCTTATTCTCGTCGGGTGTTGCATTTTGGTTGATACCGGTAGCTACTTTGTCCCCTTCTTTGATATTGCCAGTGATTTCGGTAAACGAACCATCATTCAAGCCTTTTATTACCTGAACAGGCATCACATCATTATCAATTATAACCCATAGAAATCCAACCTGTCCTTTGGTTTCCACAATCTCTTGTTTTTTTATTTCACTTGCACCCTTTATTTGCCGAAGCCAGAATGTCTTTGTCGAGTCATTCAGTAGTTTTGATGCTTGTAAATATTCTATTGGAGGCGTAAAGGTGAAAGCATTGGTTGCCACCCTGATAATATTCTTACGTTCTTCTATATAGATATTTGTATTGGCAGTAAGACCAGGCATAAGCTTCAAATCTTGGTTATTGACCTCAATAATTACTACATAATTAACCACATTCGATAATGTTACAGGTTGATGCCTTATTTGCGTTACGACTCCAGTAAACATATCATTTGGGTATGCATCAACTGTGAATTTTGCAAGCTGTCCTACTTTCAATTGTCCAATGTCAGCCTCATCAACATTAGCTTGAACTTGCATCTTTTTTAAGTCATAAGCAATGGTGAATAATACAGGGCTACTAAAGCTAGCAATTACCATATTGCCTAATTGAATATTCCTTGCAATGATGACACCACTGATTGGAGCCATTATGGTGCAATATTTCAAGTTGATAACCGCTTTTTTTAGAAGTGCTTGTGCGGAAACAACATTTCCTACTGCATTTTGATAGGCTGTTTTTGCTAAATCAAAATCGGACTGTGCTTCTACTTTATTATCAAATAAATTTTTGCTTCTGTCATATTCAATTTTGGCTTGCTTTTCTGCAATGTCTGCTCTTTGCAAAGTAGCCAAAGCATCCACTTTGGTGGCAAAGTATAAAGTGGTATCCAACACTGCTATAATCTGTCCTTTTTTTACATTATCATTAAAATCTGCTTTTATTTTAGCAATACTCCCTGATACTTGAACTCCCACATCTACAGAGGTGTCCGCTGCCATTGCACCTGTAGCAGTAACCATAACTTTTACGTCGCCTCTCTCTATTGAAACTGCTCTCCAGAAATATATTATTGGTTTATTTTTATATCGATAATAGATAATTGAAACTATTGCTAACAACAATATTACTGATATTGAAATAATAATCGTGCTTCTTTTCATTGCTAATAATTTAAAGATTTTCCAAGGTAGAAATCTACTATTTTACTTTTTAAAACATAATCATACTTGGCCTGAATAAAGGATAAGGATACTTTGTTGAAATTATTTTTTTCTATCAAGAAGTCTGTTGCCCCAACCGCTCCAAATGCGTACTTCTTCTCCATATCTATAAAGGTTCTTTGTTCTAAATCTAGCTGCTCTTTAATTGTAGTCATTTTTTTGCCAGCAGATATTTGGTTTGTATAAACCGTTTCTACGGTTTTTCGTAAATCATTCTTTACTTGTTGTTCGTTTAATTCTGCAACTCTTATATTTATTTTAGCTATTGAAATATTGTTTCTAGCTGTATTCTTATTGAAAATTGGAATAGTTAGAGCTAGGGTAATAAACTCTCCGAAATTATTTTTAAGTTGATTGCTCATAGACTGAATCTGTTTGTGCGTGGTAAATGTCGATATCATATTTGTGACAGGAAAAGACAAATCCCCATTCACATATCCAATGGTAGTTTGCTGATTAGAAGTGTCTGAAGTATAACTGGATCTTATACTAGAATATCCTGTTTTTAAGCCACCGCTCAGTACAAGTGATGGAATGCCTAAAGCTTTTTCTATACTGATACTTGTATTTGCAGCTTCAATTCTAAAAGTTGCACTTTTTACTTGAGGCATAAATTTTATAGCTGCACTATTTATCTCAATTGGAGTAGGGGTGATAAAAGACATGTAGGAAAAAATGTTTTGTTGCCTTATTTCAAAATGTTCATTCGATGGCATCTCCATAAGCTGCAATAATGTTAGTTTATCTAGCTGCAGTTGGTTTTCAAGGTTTATTTGTAGAAGCTTATCTGATGCTAATTGAGATCTCATTTGCAATAAACTCAGTTCTGCCACTTTGCCAAATTGAAGTTGCTTTTCAGTTTGTTCAACTTTGAGTTCTGATGCGGAAACTTGTTCTTTAGAAATATTTATTGCCTCATAATCCATTAAAACCTGCATAAATGCTGCCATCACACTTAGTGTTATATCTACTTTTAGTTTATCAATGTCCAATAGACTCGCCTCAAACAGCAATTTGTTTTGTTTGATAGTATTTAACAACACACGTCCGTTATAAATGATAAAGGAGCTATTTAGTGAAAGGATATTGCTAGATATATTTTGTGAAGTATATTCATTTGTATATGGATCTAAGGAAAAGCCGGAATTTAAACTATGACTGTCATTTAAATATAAATTGGGTAATTGGTTCGCTTTTGATTGTATCAAGTTTATCTTAGCTATTTGACTACTTAAATAACCCTGATTGATGGAGATATTTTTTATTAATGCAGTATCTAAACATTCTTGTAGCGTCCAGATTCGTTGTGCCTTTATTGAAAGGCAAAATAAACATGCAATAAATACTGCGAGTTCTTTAAGGCTTCTTTTCATTTTATTGATTAATCGTGTTTTCAGCTTGAAGCACATACATATAGCTTTAGCAGCTTAATTCAAAATATTATCTGAGGTGTTATTTCTTGTCGAACAACAAGTTTTTTACCGTCATACTCTATAACAAGTTCTTCGGTTGCTCCAGATGCATTCTTATAATTTAGAACTTTTTTTTTCAATTCATTTGAAGAGACTTTTATAGCCTTTTCTTTTCTAGTAGTATTTGTCAATTCTGTCATTTTTAAATTAATTCTATTAGTGAAATGTTATTTTTGAATATTATGTATTTAAATCAGAATTGCTAAACATTATATGAGCCTTGATTGCTCGTCAATAGAGATTGGTTTTGGAGAAATTAAATGCTGCAACTTTTAGAGATTATTTAATTCAATCATTTCTTTCATATAAATATTGTAGCAGTGGAATAAATGATTCATGAAATTGGTAAAATTCATGAATCATTTATTGCTTTTTAATTACCCCATCTTAGAAAGATAGAACTGGTAGTGTAATGGTTAAGTGTCTATGAGAATTTCCTTTTAGAAAGGATCGCTTAATTCACTTATTCTGATTAATTTTTTGTTGACAAATTCATCTAATCCCAATTCAGCCATTTCTCTACCATAGCCCGATCCTTTTGTGCCTCCAAATGGCAAATCGGCTTGCGTCCATGTTGGGTGATTAATAAACACCATTCCCGTGTCAATCTGATTCGCCAATCTTTTACCTCTTTCAATATTCTGAGTAAAAATAGAACCACCTAATCCAAAAGGAGAATCATTAGCTAACGCAATAGCTTCTTCTTCGTTTTTTACTTTAAAGAAAAGAGCAACAGGGCCGAAAAATTCTTCGTAATAAACAGGATTACTTGGAGACACATCAGTAAGAATTGTAGCTTCCATGTAGGCACCTTCTCTGTTAACTCTTTTTCCGCCTAATAGTATTTTTGCTCCACCATCTACGGCTCTTTTAACTTGGTTAGCTATTTTAACGGCAGCAGCTTCGGTACAAAGAGGTCCTAGGTTAGTTGATAATTCAACAGGATTTCCTATCGTTAAATTTGCAAGCTTTATTTTGAACTTTTCTAAAAATGATTCCGCAATTTCTTCCACGGCAATGAACCTTTTGGATGCCACACAACATTGCCCATTGTTATTAATTCTGCCCACAACCGCCCATTCAACAGCTTTGTCAATATCTGCATCTTCCAAAATAATAAATGCATCGCTACCTCCTAACTCTAAAACAGATCTTTTTATATGTTTTCCCGCTTCGGTAGCAACACTTGCACCAGCGGTTTCACTGCCAGTAAGTGATACACCTCTAATTCTTTTATCCGCAATTAATGCAGATGTCCTTGGGTTCGATAATAGTAAGTTGGTGTATAGTCCTAATGGTGCGCCTGCGTCTTTAAAAATTTCATTTATTGCCATTGCACATTGAGGTACATTGGGCGCATGTTTAATTAATACAGTATTCCCAATCATTATGTTTGGTGCAGCAAACCTTGCAACTTGATAGAATGGAAAGTTCCAAGGCTGTATGCCAAGTAAAACCCCAATGGGACTAAATTTTATTATAGCTTTTCCATGAACAGGGTTTAATATTTTATCAGCTAAAAAAGTTTCAGCATTTTTTGCATAATAATCAAAAATTTCAGCACTTAATTTTATTTCGCCTTCTGCATGGGTTAAGAGTTTACCCATTTCTAGGGTAATCATTTGTGCTAGGTCTTTTTTTCGCTCTCTAAGTAAACCAGCTACTTTATATAGTAGTTGTGACCTTAGTATATAATCAGTGTTTTTCCAGTCATTAAATGTTAATGCTGCTTTTGCCACTAATTCATCAACCTCTAAGTCACTCATCTCTTCAAATGATTTTAGTAGTTGATTATTTGAGGGATTTATTGTTTGAAATAACATTTTTTTTTATTTTTTTGTGAACTAATTATTTTTTACCACTAAGGATTTTTAATAGTTGATTAGCAACAGCTTCGGAAGAAGCGGGATTTTGCCCGGTAATCAATAATCCGTCTTGTTTGATATAGGATGACCAGTCTTGCCCCTTTGTATAATGAGCCCCTAGCTTTTTTAGCTCATCCTCCAATAAAAAAGGAACAACATAGGTTAATTTAAGGGCATCCTCTTCTGTGTTAGAAAAACTAGTAAGATGCTTTCCTTTTATAAGTGGTTGCCCGTTTTCAGCTTTAGTATTTATTAAAGCAGCTGGGGCGTGGCAAACAAATGCAATTGGCTTTTGATTATTATAAAACTCTTCTATAAGTTTGATAGATTCTTTGTCATTTGCCAAATCCCATAGAGGGCCATGACCACCGGGATAGAAAACAGCATCATAATCCTCTTGTTTTATCTCGCTTAATTTTTTTGAAAACGCTACTTTATCAATAACACTATTGTCTTTGTAAAACCTTTTTGTTGATTCAGTTTGAGCGTCTGGCAACTCACTTTTTGGATCGACGGGAGGCTGCCCACCTTTGGGAGAAGCTATATCAATATCAGCTCCGGCATCTGCTAAAACATAATATGGGGAAGCGAATTCTTCAATCCAAAATCCAGTTTTTTCGCCACTATTACCTAATTCACTGTGTGATGTTAGTACTATTAATATTTTCATTTTTCAACTTTTTAATTAATAACCTTAAGAATGCTGTTTTTTTATTTTGTGCCGTTTTTACTTGCAATATTTAATTTTGAAATTGCTAAATTTTCAGTTCTCCATTTTAGTATTTAATATGAATATGAGCCTTTATTAATGTTGCTGCATAGTCATTTTAAGTTTTGAAACGTCAAATCCTTTCTTTTTCATTCTCTCAACTATTTGTTTGTAAGTTCCATCTGCCATTGTAGATTTTCGTGATAATATCCACAAGTATTTTCTGTTTGGATGACCTACAACAGCATAGCTATAGTCTTCTGCCAAATCAATTATCCAGTACTTGGCTTTAAAAGGCCAAAAAAATTGTACCAGTAGTTTTGCATTGCCGCTGTTTTTAATGATAAATGCTTTGCCTTTAATGTAAGACTGTTTTCCATTTATACTATCCTTCAAGCATTTATTTTCAACAATCACATAGCCTTTGTTTGTTAAAGTATATTCTGCTGTGGTGCAAGTACACCCTTTTTGAAACCATTGAGGAAATGATGCAATTTCATACCACTTGCCTGAATAACTATTTATATCAACAAAAGGAACAGTCTGAAGTGTTTGAGACAGAGAATCATTTACTAGCATAGATAACAACAAGGTTAATGTGATGTATATTTTTTTCATAAAGTATAATAAACGTTGAAAGAACAATACTTTCAACGTTCATTAATAAGCAATTTAACTAAAAGCATATTCATAATCAACTGCCAATTCATTTTTCACACTCCAAATTCCGGGGGTTTTCCACGCAATACGTCCGGCTTCTTCTTTTTGATACCAAGAATCAACTGTTCCGCTTAAAGTCACTGTTGTTCCTGATACTGAAACATTAATATCGCTATCATCTACAGACCAACTTCTGCCGATTGCTTCTTCAACATCTTCTTTTTCAATTTCATCATGCGTGTCCGATTTGATTTTTATATTGTTCATTACTCCCTTAACGCCAGTAAGATAATTTACTGCACTTTTGGCAGCTTCTTTTTGATAGTTCCAAGGTAATTCTCCTTCTAGAGTTACCCAGCCGTCTTCTACTTTCACTGTTACCAAATCTTTCGGAACTGACCAGTTAGATTTTAATGCGGCTAAGACTTCTTTAGCAATTTCTTCATTGCTTTTTGTCCATGAGCTTGGAAATTTAACTTCAATTTTTTCAACAATGGCTTTTACTCCAATTACTTTTTTTGCTGCATTTTCTGCTTCCATTTTTTTTGCATAACTATCCACAACGCCATCTAAGGATACCACACCATCTTGAGCAGTAACTCCAATTTCTGCGGCACTCAATAAAGGTTCCCATTTAATGGCGTTTTGAACGTCAGTTTGCAATTCTTGATTACTTTTCACTTGTCAATAATTTTATTTTGTAACTGATTTGTTACGATGTAAAGGTGGTTGTACTTCTAGGGTATGGTATTACATTATTGCTGAAAATAATTATAGTATTCATTGATTGTGGAAATAAGCTTGTTAAAACTAGTAATTGTAGTATTCGTTAGTTTAAAACTTTGATTCTTACTTTTGACTAAAATGGTAAAACTGAAATTATAACATTTAGCTTTTCGTGAATTACTGCTTTGATTTAATTCTACTTTGACACTTTAGAGTTTAAAATGGGTTCTTCGGCATAGTAAGTGGAATTGCTATGTAAAACCTTCATTTTAGAAATATAATTTAGGTTAGGAATGCTTTTTTATATGGTTATTCTCACTTAATTTACATAGATGAATTAAAATAAACGCCATTTTTTTATTTTAATTATGGAGTATAATTTAACCGCTGAGTCCACTAAGGATTTCACAAAGAAAAATGCAAATGGAGAGGAAAGGAAGGAAAAAAAACGGCAAATCAAGTACGCAAAGAAGGGAGTATAGAAGGGGCGTTTATTTTAAGGTGTCTAGATAGAATAAATTTCAATATAAAATTATTTAAAAGATTTTATGCCTCAAAGATATTGTTGCCATTTATTTAAAAAAAGTTGCCGTTTATGGCAGAAAGGTTGCTCCTTATGAGTTAAAAAGAGCAACCTATTCAACAATGTTTGCCAACTTTGGCCAAAAAGGGGCAAACAACACCCCTTCCGGTTGCCGTTTATGAGTCATTCATTGCCCTTTTTGACTCATAAACGGCAATGCCATGACGATTTGATTGAACAATTTGAAGCAGAACGCCTAATAAACTAAGATAACCCCTGATATGGTGAGAATTAAATCTTTTTGTACAACTTATTAAAATGATTTTATTGAAAGGGATGATTTACCTCCTTGATTTCAAATGAATACAGCCCCTCTTATCCGAGAATTGAATTTTATCTATATGTGCTACATTGACTACTCGTCAAAATATAATTGCACTTGTTTTAGTTGGGGTGTTTTACTAGTTGCTAAAATATTAACCCTAAATTCCTTTGCTACTATAGGTTTAAATGACTTGAAGTAGCCAGCACCAATAGTTTTGTCTTCAAAAATGGATTTCCATTCTTCTCCATCTTTATATTCTAGTTTAAATTCCTTTACAAATTTATCGAAAGTGCCAGCCTCAGTTATGGCTATACTGCCAATACTTGTTGGTTTGCCTAAGTCTATTGCCAACCAACCAGTTTTTTCTCCCTCAATTGCCACCCAACCTTTTTTGCCGCCATCAAAAGCACCAGATGCTTTAGATGATTCAGAAGAAGCAGTAGCATTTGCTGCTTTTCCTAATGAAGGTATTGGATCTTCGATTGTAATTTTTGGTTGCCCTTCAATTTGCACCTTTAATACTGTTGCAATTGTATCTTGAGTAAGAGAGGGGAGTTTAAATTCGACATATTTGCCCACTGTCTTATGCGTTATTTTTTGTTTTGGCAAAGCCAATAAATTAGCTTTTACTACCTTATTATCCATTGGCACTCTTATGATACCATCGTTTGGCCATTGTAGGATATGAAAATAAAGTATATCACCTTTACGGGTACACCTGCCAAATTTTAGGTAAGCAAAAGGACTAGATAATGTTCCATAAATAGATTCACCATTAGTTTTAAGCCAAGCACCCACCGTTTTTAATCTTGAAACAGAAGGCTCAGGTATCTATCCTTCACTTGTAGGACCCACATTTAGTAAATAATTTCCTCCTTTAGAAGCAATGTCTATTAGATTCTGAATAATTACCTTACTACTTTTCCAATGGTTATCATAACTCTTAAAACCCCAAGTATCATTCATTGTCATGCAAGCTTCCCAGTTTTTTCCTGGAAACCCTGTTGCAGGAATGTACTGTTCGGGCGTTTCCAAATCGCCTTTTACTCCTCCACCCAAACGATTATTGTAAATAAGGTCTGGGTATTGCTTCAAAACATCTAGTATTTGGTTTGCATATTCTTGCGTCATCCCTGTTGGTGTATCAAACCACAAAACAGTTGGATTATATTTAGCTAAAATTTCCTTTATCTGAGGAATCGCCTTAGTGGTTAGGTATTGGCTCATGCTGCCGTTCTGTACACTATCCCAATGTCCGCCATTTGCTGCGCCGCCGGGAGCTGTCCAATCTTGCGCTTGAGAATAATATAAACCAAACTTCATATTGTACTTTTTGCAAGCATTGGCTAATTCTTGAACAGCATCTCTTTTAAACGGAGTGGCATCAACTATATTAAAGGGATGCTCCGATTTAAACATGGCAAAACCATCGTGGTGTTTACTAGTTAGTATCATATATTTCATCCCCGCAGCCTTTGCTATTTTCACCCATTCTTCTGCGTTATATTTTACAGGATTGAACTGAGAAGCATAGTCTTTGTAAACATTTACAGGAATCTTACCTTTATTCATTATCCATTCTCCAATGCCATTAACCTTATTTTCATTGTAGATTCCTGCCGGAACTGAATACAGTCCCCAGTGAATAAACATGCCAAAGCGAGCCTCTTTCCACCATTCCATTTTTGTTTCATTTAGTGTAGACTTTTCCGATGTTCTTTCAGTACTCAAAATGGCAGTTTGCCCTTTCAGATTTGTTAACAATGGTGATATGATTATGGTGATAATTACTAAAGTGATTATTTTTCTCATACAGCTTTTTTTAAATGTTATACTGCGAATATAGTTGAGCTACTTGACCAAAAGAAAAATATGAGGTTTAAAGATTGTAGCAATTTTCGTTTGAGGCTTTAACACTATTTTTGACGCTCTGTTCATTCACATAAGTTCATCGTTCAAAATTCAAATAGTAATAAATATGAAGTCATTAAAGGTTCTATTAGCATTAACCTTTGCTATTGTTGGTGTTAAATCTTTTGCACAGTCAGACTATATCACGCTTGGTTCTAAGGAGTATGGAGTAATTGATAGGTTACAAATTAAGTTAAGAAAAGATTCTATTTTAAACTTCTCCGACATACGTCCTTACAGTAGAAAGGTGGTTACTGAAAGACTAGAGTATATTAATCAACTTGCTAGCGAAGGGAAGATTAGTTTGTCGGAGGTAGACAAGTATAACATTGAGATGTGTCTTAAAGAAAACTTTGAATACAGAACTGGATACGATTTAAAAGATTCTACACTCAGATTTAGGGATGTATTCACTAAATCTACCCTCACTAATCCTGCTTATATAGGTGTAAAGAGAGGTGATTTCTCAATTTATGCCACTGGGCATATCGATTATTCAAAAGGGAATGATAATAATTCCAACTATCAGTTATTTAATAACATCAGGGCTCTTTCATTAAGAGGAACCCTCTCTAAAAACTTCGGCTTTTATTCTACTTTGTTCGAGCACCAAGAGGCTGAAGCTGCTTATGTAAAGCAATATGTTAAAAGTTTTACAGCGGTGCCTGGAGAAGGATTTTATAATTCATTTAAAACAACTGGATATGATGTTTTTAATGCGAAGGGTGGCGTTATGTTCAAGGCATCTAAAACAACAGACATTCAGTTTGCTTACGATAAAGTGTTCATTGGAGATGGTTTTAGGAGTTTAATATTGAGTGATTTTAGCAATAATTTTCTATTTTTAAAAGTGAATACCCGTGTTTGGAAACTTAATTATCACATGCTTTATGCGCAATTAGTTGGCACTCACCCAAATGTTGGAAACTATTTATATCCTAAGAAATATATGGCTTTCCACCAGTTAGATATTCAGGCAAACAAATGGTTGAACATTGGTGCATTCGAGAGTGTGATGTTTGGTCGGTCTAACGGTTTTGCACTATCTTATGCTAATCCAATTATCTTTTACAGGTCGGTGGAAAGGCAAGAAGGAAGTCCGGACAAAGTATTAATTGGTTTGAATATTAAAGCAAATCCATTTAAAAATACACAGTTGTATAGTCAGCTAATTTTAAATGAGTTTTCTTTTGACCAAATTAAGCGTTACAGCAAAGGCAATTATGTAAACAAACAAGCAATTCAGTTGGGTGCTAAAACAATTGATTTGTTTGGGGTTAAAAACCTAGATGTTCAAGCTGAAATGAACATCGTTCGTCCATTTGTTTACACACATTATGATTCAACAGGTTCGTATTCAAACTACAACCAACAACTTGCGCATCCTTTAGGCGCAAATTTTAGAGAATATGTGGGCATTATAAAGTATCAGCCCATTAATAAATTGCAATTACAAGCCAAGTTGATTTATTACAAACAAGGATTAGATTCTGCAGGGTATAATTTTGGATCAAATATTTTTAGGTTCTATTCTGAGGGAAAACCACGTGAGGATGGTTTCTTTATTGGAAGCGGCCTTCTTGCTACTTGTATGTTAACCCAGCTTACTGCTACGTATGAAGTTCTGCCGAATCTATATATTGATGCTAGCACCACTATAAGAAACTATTCTAAAAAGGGTTCAGCAGACTTTAATTCTCGAATTTATTCAGTTGGAATAAGGCTTAACATAGCTCGCAGGGATTTTGATTTTTAAAATACAGTAGATATATACTATGGAAGCCCAACTTGTAAATGGTGCAAGTTGAGCTTTTTTTTAAAATAGATTTTGTGCCAAGAACATCTGTTGATTGGGTAGAACCTCTAATTTGGTTATAAAAGTATTTTGATGATTATCTAAATATTCCCCAGATATTCTAAACGTTCTGAGGACTGTCACATTTTGGCCACTACACTTCAACCCAAGTATGATCTGCTAATAATCTTACCGATGCTATAAACTGATTAAAAGCACCACCGCGCCCCCATTCATTAGGCGAAATGAGTGATAGGGCATGAGTTCCATCTTTCTGTTCATATAGATGATAAGTGTGACCTATTTGTGGTTTAAAGCGCAAAGTGGCTTCATAAATCATTAAACTAAGTTCCTTACGTTTATTAATCTCTTGTGCCTGCCTAGCCAATAATTCTATCTGTTGTTTAATTTGGTCTAGATGCATATTTGTTTGCTCCTCCATGGCCGTAAGCGCTTTGTGTTTTATAACGCCTTCCTTAGTAGGTTTAATTGCCACACCACTAATGCTTGAAGCATAAGGAAGCACACTCATTTGCTTATGATAAACCTCAGTATTTATAAATGGTTCATTATTTTCATTCAATCCCTTTTGGGTAACTTTCATGTATCCATTGGGTAATATTTCATTAGTTACTTCAAGTATTGTCACCTCTTCTTTAATGAATGCTGTGGCAATGGTAGAAGCATTTATAATGGAAGCCTTTATGGTATCAGCCAATTCCTGATTATCGAATGGATGATATTCGCCATCAGGTTTCACTTCATATTGGGTATAAAAGGCATCATTAGTAATAGAAACCCAGTTGATGCTCACACACAACTCATGACCATTCTTTATGCTTTCAATTTTATAGTTGCCACTTTTAGGGATTGTGCCAAACTGAAAGTTACATTTCTCTGGAAACAATTGCCAAGAGGCAAGAAAATTATATGCCTGAACCATAGTTTTATTCTTTAATCAATTTACTGCACCTACAACATCCCCTTAAAAGAAAAGGTTGAACACATATACATGTATTCAACCTTTTCTTTTATAAATCTATGAAATTTACACAGCAAAGCTGTCTCCGCAACCGCAACTTCTACTGGCATTTGGGTTATTGAAATGAAATCCTTTGCCATTTAACCCATCACTAAAATCTAGTTCAGTATTTACTAAGTAGAGAAAACTCTTTAAATCAGTAACAACCTTAACGCCATTATCTTCAAAAATCTGATCCATCGGTTTAGTCTCATTATCGAAGTCTAACTTATAGCTAAGTCCGCTACATCCTCCACCCACTACGCCTACGCGTAAAAAATAACTTGTATCCCCTGCAATGCCAGCTTCATCCATCAGCTTTATCACTTTAGCTTTTGCTTTGTCGCTTACGTAGATTGCATTATCTGTTGCTACCATCTTGTTTCTGTTTTAAATTTTAAATTTTGTAATTTATATTTAGCATGAGGTTATAAATTAAGATAATCTCGGTTTAAAATACAAAATTCAAAACAAATCTAATGAACGCCTTTTTCTTCAAACACTAACTCTTCTAAACCGTTCTTCACACGGTAATCATTGATAGCTGCTTTGATGGCATCTTCTGCCAAAACAGAGCAGTGGATTTTAACTGGAGGAAGATTTAATTCTTCTACCAAATCCATGTTATCAATCGCCATTGCTTGATCTACAGTTTTTCCTTTCAACCATTCTGTTGCTAAAGAAGATGAGGCAATAGCAGAACCACAACCAAATGTTTTAAACTTAGCATCTGTGATAACACCAGTTGAATCATCAACCTGAATTTGAAGACGCATAACATCACCGCATTCTGGTGCGCCAACTAAACCAGTACCTACGCTTTTACTTCCTTTATCGAGTGTACCCACATTTTTTGGGTTACTATAATGATCAATTACTTTTTCTGAATATGCCATGATGAATTTTTTATTAATGATTAAACTATAAAAATGACTTATAAAACCTTCTTCTTTTTTCTACACACCACTTGCCACTTTCGGCTTATTTAATGGTGTGCCCATTCAATGCTGTTCAAATCGATACCTTCCTTATACATTTCCCAAAGCGGACTCATGTCTCTCAACTTAAGAACTGTATTTGTAATTTGCTCAATGGTGTAGTCTATTTGTTCTTCAGTAGTGAAACGTCCCAAACCAAAACGTAAAGAACTATGCGCTAAGTCATCACCCAAGCCTAAAGCTTTCAATACATAGCTAGGTTCAAGAGAGGCAGACGTGCAAGCAGAGCCAGAACTAAGGGCAATATTTTTGTTGAAACCCATTAGTAAACCTTCACCTTCTACGTGTTTAAAGGAAATGTTAGCCACATGAGGTAAACGATGTTCACGATTACCGTTAACATACGACTCTTCTATTTGCAACAAAGCATTCTCTAATTTATCTCTAAGCTTGCTCAATCGTGAAGCATCTTCTGCCATTTCTTTTTTAGCTATTTCGCAAGCCTTACCAAAACCTACAATGCCAGGAACATTCAGTGTGCCACTACGCATTCCTCTTTCGTGGCCGCCACCGTCCATTTGGGCAGTAACTTTAACACGAGGGTTTTTACGACGAACATATAAAGCTCCAATTCCTTTTGGGCCATACATTTTGTGAGCAGTGAAGGCCATTAAATCAATGCCATCTTTAATGACATCAACTGGTATTTTTCCTACTGCTTGAACTGCATCCGAAAAGAAAAGAACACCATGTTTTTTGGCAATTGCAGCAATTTCTTTTATTGGCTGAACAACGCCAATTTCATTGTTAGCATACATAATTGCAACTAATATGGTTGTTGGTCTGATGGCTGCTTCTAATTCTGCTAAATCTATTAATCCATCTTCTTTCACTTCAAGGTAAGTAACTTCTCCACCCAATTTCTCAATGTGCTTGCAAGTATCCAAAACAGCTTTGTGCTCGGTGGTAGCTGTAATAATATGGTTTCCTTTACTAGCATACATTTCATAAACACCCTTTATTGCTAGGTTATCACCTTCAGTTGCACCACTTGTAAAAATAATTTCTTTGGGATCAGCACCTATCAAAGCCGCCACTTGCTCACGAGCATAATCCACAGCTTCTTCTGCTTCCCAACCAAATGGATGGTTGCGGCTAGCTGCATTGCCAAAGTGTTCTGTGAAATAAGGAATCATTGTTTCCAACACCCTTGGGTCCATTGGTGTTGTTGCATTATTGTCTAAATAAACGGGAAGTTTCAACATGTGTTTTTCTTTACTACTTAAGTTTAAACACAAACTTAGTGCAAAGGTTTTTAGTTTTCGTCAATTTTGGAGTCAGGAAACCTAATTTTTCATATCTCGTAATCATAAAATACAAGAGGGCTAAAGCACAAATCTTATGCAATAGCCCTCTAATTATTCCTTATTTGTATGCTTTTAAAATTGGCATTTCCTTTATAAACCTACTATCCAATTTTACTTAACTGCAATAATCAAATGAAATAAAGTATGCCTTTTTCAACCAACTATTTCTTATTCAATGTATCCTTAACTGCGTGTTTTATTAATGGATAATGGTCAATGGTTTCAAATACATTCCTCGGGTCTTTTTTCAAGATTGAAATGAAACGAGCCAATGAATCAGCATATTGCGGCTTTGCAAACATTCTGTCATGTGCCAATATCACAATTGCATTTGGAGCAACGGTAAGCTGGTCTTCTAGTTTATCATTCACTTCTTTTGCCATTTGTTCTGCACCTTGCACGGGCGTGTTGCCCCCCTTGAAACGCCATTCCACATCCCAACCAATTACGCTATAACCAAGTGCATCTAGCTTTTTGTAAACCTTTTCAGTAGAAGGTTGCCCTTTCATTTCTCCATCTAATACCCAAGAGTTACATCCAGGTAGTCTAATAATCTTCACAGGTACTTTTAACTCTTGTTCTGCATGTAAAAAGTCTTGCACTGCACTATCAGGCTGAGTATAGAATGACTTGTATTTATCCTTAAATCCATGCGAATAGCTATGATTTGCTAACAGAAACTCAGGGTAGCTATTGCGAATTTCATCTACCAAGCGTCTGCGTCTAAGGTCGAAAGCGTGCATTCCAACAGAAAAGAAAGTTGCTTTAACGCCTTCTTTATGGAAAACATCCTTACAAACCGTTGTTCCAGGAGGTTGAGGAGAATCATCCCAAGTTAAATAGATATATCGTTTACTGCTATCGAATTTTATGATGCTTCCGGGTATAGGTTTTGGTGCTTCTACTACTGCTTTAACTTCTTCTTTTTTAGGTTCGTTCTTGCAGCTTACAGCCATCAAAAGAACAGAAAGACAAAGTGTACTTGTTAATAATTTCATGGTAACTCGTATTAGTGATTTATCAAAAATAGGCTTTTAAAAAGCGTATTTTGGCAAAACAACCATACGTTGAAAACTATTTAGCTTTTCATTTATATGCACATTTTCATTTAAACTTGTGCAGAAGTGATGCTGAAAGGTCAGATTGCCCTTAAATATTTTGCAGGATTACCTGCATAAATACCCGGCTTAGTTATGTTTTTAGTAACTACTGCTCCTGCGCCAATCACCACATTGTCACATATAGATACAGGCAATAGTGTTGCATTACTACCAATGGAAACATTGTTGCCAATGGTTGTTGGCTTCCAAAGTTGTTTATTGCCATTTGCTGGATGTCCTTCGCTAAACAAGTCATTTACAAACATTACTCCATGACCAATAAAACAATCATGGCCGATGGTTACAAGTTCGCAGATAAAACTGTGTGATTGAATTCGACATCTTTCGCCTATCAGTACTCCCTTTTGTATTTCAGTAAATGGTCCCACAAAACTGTTGCTACCTATTGTACAGCCATACAAGTTTGCGGGTTCCACCACCGTAACATTTTCCCCGAAGGACACATCTTTTATTGAAACATTCATTGTAATTAGTTATGAATTATGAGCTATGAAATGAGAAATTTGGAATGTGCGTTTTGAAACTATTTGCAAAAGTGGGCATCGCTATAATAATTCAGCATTCAATCTGTAAAGTCATTAAGTATTTCTTATTGTTATTATTATATCTGAAAATGTAAATGACAAATGAAAATGACAAATATAGTGTTCTAGGATTCAGTTATAAACCAATTTTGTAACTATTCAGGGCGTATTTAACCATAAAGGTCACTAAGACTTTCAGCAGGAGCACAAGGATCACACAGTCCAAATATGTCTTCACGCATACCAAATATGTCTTCACATATACCAAATATGTCTTCACACATACCAAATATGTCTTCACACATACCAAATACGACTTCACATATACCAAATATGTCTTCACACATACCAAATACGACTTCACACAGTCCAAATATGTCTTCACATATACCAAATACGACTTCACACAGTCCAAATACGACTTCACACATTGCCTTTTTCTAGAAAAAAAGAAGTTTTATTTAAGGAAATAAAACATACTGATCTCTATATATTAGGTCTAAGTACGTTATTTGTAAAAAAATGATGGCTATTAAGTTCATAGTACATCTTAGGTTTCAGTATTAAATATTCCACTTACAATGCAGTCAATTAACGAACAAAAAAATCCGTGGACAATCATCGATCAAACAACTATTTACGATAATAACTGGATTTCTTTAATCCATCACAACGTATTAAATCCTGCTGGAGGAAAAGGTATTTATGGTAAAGTGCATTTTAAAAACAAAGCCATCGCTGTTGTAGTCGTTGATGAAAATAAGGACACTTATTTGGTAGGACAGTTTCGTTTTACAATTAATGAATACAGTTGGGAAGTGCCAGAAGGTGGTGCGCCATGGTCTGAAGACTCATTAGAAGCCGCAAAAAGAGAATTATTGGAAGAAACAGGACTAAAAGCTGCCAATTGGGTGAGGCTTGGAGGCGGCTATTTATCTAATTCTGTTACAGACGAGTATGCCGAATGCTATCTGGCTACAAATCTTACGCAGCATGAAGCCGAACCCGAAGAAACAGAGCAGTTGGTGGTAAAGAAAGTGCCACTGAATGAGGCTTTTGCCATGGCTAGTGATGGAAGAATAATGGACGGCTTTTCCTTACTTGCCTTGCAAAAGCTGGAGTTAATGTTGCTGAAAGGAGAGATTGTTTTGTAGTTTGTTTAACCAAGGAGGAAGATTTTACCACTAAGGCCACAAAGAAAAAAACACAAAGACCACAAGAGATAAAACATAAGTATAGGATTTCTTTGTGCGCCTTGTGACACCTTATTTCTTTGTAGTTAAATAATAATCCTTGAGTTCCTTTTGGTAAATATTAAAACCCATTTAGCAATACTTAGATGAAGTAGTTACTTTTACCGCCGAACATTTAGATACAAAATACTTAGATACAAAATAGATACATAGATAATGAGTAAAGAGATTACATCGAGAGAAAAAGATTATTCGCAGTGGTATAATGATTTGATAATAAAAGGTGGTTTAGCCGACTACACTGCCGTAAGGGGTTGCATGGTTATTAAGCCTTATGGCTTTGCCCTTTGGGAAAACATGCGCGATGTGTTGGATAAAATGTTCAAGGATACTGGCCATCAGAACGCCTACTTTCCTTTGTTTGTGCCCAAAAGCTTGTTTGAAGCCGAAGAAAAGAATGCAGAAGGTTTTGCTAAGGAATGTGCCGTGGTGACACATTACCGTTTAAAAACTGATCCTAATAATAAGGGTAAACTCATCGTTGATCCAGAAGCTAAACTCGAAGAAGAACTAGTTGTTCGCCCCACCAGTGAAGCCATTATTTGGAGTACTTATAAAGGCTGGATTCAATCGTATCGTGACTTGCCAATATTAATAAATCAATGGGCCAATGTGGTTCGTTGGGAAATGCGTACACGTTTGTTTTTGCGCACTGCCGAATTTCTTTGGCAGGAAGGTCACACCGCACATGCTACCAAAAAAGAAGCCGTAGAAGAAGCAGAAAGAATGCTGGAAGTGTATGCAGATTTTGCTGAAAACTATATGGCAATGCCTGTAATTAGAGGATTGAAAAGCCCTAATGAACGTTTTGCTGGTGCAGAAGAAACCTATTGCATTGAGGCATTGATGCAAGATGGAAAAGCTTTGCAAGCAGGTACTTCACACTTTCTGGGTCAGAATTTTGCCAAAGCTTTCGATGTTAAGTTTAGCGATAAAGAAAACAAACTAGAATATGTTTGGGCTACAAGTTGGGGCGTTAGTACTCGGTTGATAGGTGCTTTGGTGATGGCACACAGCGATGATGATGGATTAATTCTTCCTCCTAAAATTGCGCCTTTGCAAGTGGTGATTGTGCCAATATTTAAGGGTGATGAACAAAAGGCAATGATTGATAATAAGGTAAATGCTATTGTTTCGGAGTTAAAAGACCTTGGCATTCGTGTAAAATATGATGATAATGAAAATACACGTCCAGGTTGGAAGTTTGCTCAATATGAGATGCAAGGCGTTCCAGTTCGTATTGCAATAGGTGCAAGGGATTTGGAAAACAACGTGGCAGAAGTGGCACGTAGGGATACTAAAGTGAAAACGACTGTTGACATAAATGGTATTTCATTCTATGTAAAAGAGTTGTTAGACGAAATTCAATTGCACATTTACAATAAGGCAAAACAATATACTGAAGATCATATTACGCTAGCCAATACTTGGGAGGAGTTTATTGATTTGCTGGATAATAAAACTGGTTTCATCTCCGCACATTGGGATGGTACGCCAGAAACAGAGGAAAAAATTAAGGAGCTAACCAAGGCCACCATCCGTTGCATCCCTTTAAACAATCCTTTAGAGGATGGAAAATGCATACTGACAGGTAATCCTTCAACACAAAGGGTTTTGTTTGCAAGAGCGTACTAAGTTTTGAGTTATACGTTATAAGTTGTACGTTTTACGTATGTAATTCAGATAGACTAAATAAAAGTGCGGGTATCCTTTAGCGGATTACCCGCATTTTTATTTGAGTTAAGGATTTAGTCTAAATAAAAAGAGCAGTTTTCATTTCATTGTGGCATTCTTTCCACTTTCTACTTCCCTACTCACAAATACTTCTCGGTAAGTATATTTTGGTGATGGATGTTATGACCGAAAAGTATATGTGCAATTGCTTTTACATTGATGATGTTTTTATTTACCACTCCTTTTGCATTCCATTGTTCTTTAGTAAAAGAACTTAACAAAACGTCCGTTGATTTCCTTGTTAAAATGAACTCTTCCTTTAGGCTTCCCAAACTTCTGTCTGATGCTGTGGCATTCAAGGCATAGCTATTTTCATCAAAACCATTCAGTGGCAGTGGCTCTTGCCTACTCAAGCACAAGGCTCTGTAAGTAAGTATTCTTTCTGTATCTATCACATGTTGAAGTAATTGTTTCACAGTCCACTTTCCTTCCGCATACCTATAATCCGCCTTTTCTTCCGGTATTGAACTGTAAAATGCAAGTAATGCTGTGCTATGATTGGCAATCAGTTCAGCTATGTTTTCACCTATGGTAAGGCTTACATAATGCTGTTGATACGGTGGGAGTGTTACGCCTAAATTATTTATTGACATAATGAAAATTTATTGTATCTAATGAGGTGTTATTTCTCAGGAGCTTTACCATAATGGATACTAAGTAAAAGCACAAAGAACACAAGGTTATATTTTACACATTAACAATCATTCTAAACCAATAACCTTTAGTCTTAATGGCGCTAGTATTTTATTTATGATCATAGTAGTAAAGCTCTCAGTAGTAGCCGCTTATTTCTTTATCTTTTTAACACCATATTTCCCTTTGCTCATTTCATCAGCAATCATCACAGCCTTGTATGCGTTCACAATACCACCACTACGGCACAAATCCGACATCTTTACTGGGGTTTCAGCACCCGGAATGGTGCAATTTGTATTAATTATGGTAACAGACTTTTCAATAGCTTCCTTTGTTTGTAGGGCAGTTAAGGTTGGATAATATGATCTAATTAATGCGGCAATACCCACAACAACAGGTGTAGCCATACTTGTTCCATCTAGAAAACCATACTTATCACCACCAGGTAATGAACTGTAAATCATAGAACCAGGTGCAAAAACATCCACAGATGTTTTGCCATAATTGCTGAAAGAAGCCACGTAATCATTAATCATAATTGTATCGCCACTTGCACCCACCGTTATTACATTGTTTGCATGACCACCCAATAAGTAGGTAGTACTAGGATAGTTATCTGTGCTATCAATGTTTTTACTATCATTACCAGCCGCATGAACAAGCAAAACATCTTTTGATGCAGCATATTGAAAGGCACTATCCACCCAATATTTTTGAGGAGAGAAACTCTTTCCAAAGCTCATGTTAATCACTTTTGCACCATTATCAACCGCATATCTAATGGCAAGTGCAATGTCTTTATCATATTCATCACCATCTGGCACCGCCCTAATCATCATTATTTTAGCATTGTCTGCAATGCCATCAACACCAACGCCGTTATTTCTTTGGGCAGCAATAATTCCACTAACATGTGTGCCGTGCATACTTCCTTGTCCCATAATGTCTTTGTTGCCATAAAACTTATCATTAAAGCTAGCGTAGTTGTCTTTAATCACAGTTTGGTGTACATCAATTGGAGGATTATCCTTAGCTTCTAATTCACCATGCAATCTGTCCAATTCCTCATTAAGATCATGAAGAATGGTACTCTTCTTTGCATCTGGGCCAAATGGCAATGCCTTCATAAGTTTAATGAAACCCATTTTGGCTTTGTTGCCCTCGCTGGTATTTAATGTTAGTTTTTCTAACTCATTTTGGCTGTAATCTGTAGTGTTCGTTTCTTGCCTTATGACAGAGTCCCAAATGTTAAGTTTCTTAGCCACGCCCCCCAAGGCATTTGCTTGATTACTGGTTTCAATACTTGGCTCTATTTCACTAGCGGCTTTGTTCCATGCTTTATATTGAAACAAACCAATCTTAGAAAGCTTAGTGGTATCAATATTTTTGTTCTGGTATAAATCTTTAAACCCATGATATACCCTCGATTTTTCAGAAGAAGCTTTTTCTACTTCTGTTCCATCCTTTGCGCCCAAAAAGTTCCACCCATGCACATCATCTACATAGCCATTGCCATCATCATCAATACCATTACCTGGAATTTCTTTTTTATTAGTCCATAAAACAGACTTTAGGTCTTCATGTAGGGTGTCAATACCAGAATCTATAACGCCAACAATTACTGTAGAGCTTTTCTTTCCCTTTAAAAAGGAATAGGCTTTGTTTAAACTAATGCCAGCATAGCCATCTTCTTTCAAATCGCGTTGATGCCATCCCTTAATGCTATCCCTTTCTGCAGATGGTTGAGCAATGGAAGCAGCCACAAAAAACAAGCATATAGCCAAGTAATAAAATCTTTCAGCAAAATGTTTCATAAATACAAAAATGCAGAAAAGAAGCACCCGTTTTATTTAATTGTAGCATTTTACGAAAACTTTTTGATGAATGAAGCTGTGTTTATACCCTTTAAACAACCTTTTTTGCTTTATTTTAAAATAAAATTGTTCCTTAACAGAATAAACACCCCATAAATTACGTTATAAGAAAGTGTAGTGACTTAATTTACTATACAGCATTATTATTTAATGCAATTGTATTTCTAATTTATTGCCATTTTTGTGGCATACTGATGGTTTGCTTGGGATATTAAAAATAAACTTTTAAGATTATGATTAAACGTCATCTAGTTAAGGAGAATAGGATAATAGACTCCACCGCTACGTTCTTTATTGCAAACAACTTCACTACAATGTTCAATATTTCCACTGCTGCGGCTATTCGTGCAAATAACGCTATAGATGCCGCGGTAATTTTTTTCTTTAAACAAAACGGCATTCGGTTATGATTCATCGAACAACAATAAAATTATTATTAGTTTCTCTATATTGTGCTATTACTCTTTTGTCTAAAGGACAAACTAATTATGTTGGTTTCTATGGCACTGTAAATGACTACACTGGGGCTTTGAGTAAAAACCAGTTTGCCATCTTTAGGTATAAATACTATAAGCCTGGTCCTTCAATTTCCTTTGAACAATACTTGAGTCCCTTTTTTAATGTGATTGAAAACTTTTCTTATGATTGGGTGCAATATGAAACAGATACCAAGTCGGCGGGCGTAGATGCCAAGTTTCTTTCAGGGGATTTAATACTAAAATACAAACTAAACAATGATTATGTTTTTAGTTCGGGTGCTGCCATTGCGCCCTTCATCGAGATTGGGGCGGGTGCCACATATTTAAAATCTCGACAATACACTTTCGACAAATCAGGAAGCCTTATTGCCGAGGAAACTAAGCTTAATGCTTTAGCAGGCATTGGGCTAACGTTCAGGATAAATGAGGGCGTAGGTTTCGAAGTAGCAAGTAAGGTTTATATGCCCATGCGCAATGGTTGGGATGGCAAACCACAACCTAATAATGATGTATGGTCTAATGCAATTTATACACAGGAAAGCGTAGGTGTTGTAGTAGCTTTAAAACGCAGTTTGGATAGCGATCATGATGGTGTGCCAGACAAAAGAGACGAATGCCCCGGTACGCCTTATGGAGAACGAGTTGATTACAGAGGTTGCCCTCTTGATAGTGATGGTGATGGCATTCCAGATTACATGGATAGATGCCCCACTGTGCCTGGTTTAGCCATGTATCAGGGTTGTCCTACTGGTCAAAACAATTATAACCAGAAAAATAACTACGATCCAGATTCTGATGGAGATGGTGTGCCAGATTCTAGAGATAAATGTGCCAATACGCCTATCAATACACCTGTGGATGCCAATGGATGTCCTTTTGTTCCGAAAGATAATTTTAATAATGATGATAACAAAGACTCAGACGGTGATGGCGTGCCAGACAGAATAGATAAATGTCCGTTTACGCCAGGGCCTGCCTCTAATAGAGGATGTCCTGAGGTGAGTGCTTCTGCTAAAAAGCGTTTGAGATTTGCTACAAGAGGCATTTATTTCGAAACTGATAAAGCCATCATAAAGGCACAATCTTATCCCATGCTCGATGAAATAGTGGATATACTAAATCAATATCCCGATTATGATGTAAGGCTTGCAGGGCATACAGATAATGTGGGTGGCGATGCATACAACATTCAATTATCGCAAAGCCGGGTAGATGCTGTTAGGTCATATCTTATAGATAAAGGATTACCCTCTCATCGATTAGAGGCAATTGGTTATGGTAAAACCCGCCCTATTGCAAATAACAATACGGCTATAGGGCGTGCATTAAACCGTAGGGTAGAAGTAGAGTTGTATTTGAAGTAAAACCCAATAGTGGTTAATCGTGAGCTAAAAGTCGAGAGCTAAAAGTCGAAAGTTATAAGTCGAAAGTTGAATGGTTGAGGTCCCATAATATAGGTTGACGTTTTTTCTCCCACTTTCAACTTTTGTTGATAACCTCTTTAGTTAAAAAATAATTATTTCTCTTCTTTTGTTTTGTCAATGAGAAGCGTATGATGACCTTGTTCTGGGGA
>CANFLL010000026.1 GCA_947447825.1 Chitinophagaceae bacterium
AGAGCTAAAGCGATGCTATCCAACGATGTTTTATTACTGGACTGTTTTTAAGCACGTTTGATGATATGATACGAGCCGTATGAAGTGAGAACTTCACGTACGGTTCTGTGAGAGGCTTGGGCTGAAATGCCCTTGCCTACTCGACTGTGTCACTTGTGGTTTCGCTAAGATAATCCAATAACAAAAAATAAAAGTACAATCCTCAGCTAGCCCAGGTGTTCGCAATGCTGTTTGTTGATGTTAAGCGAAGCGCATCACGAACTGCTAATAAAGTAGATTTCTAATCCAGTCATAATGTAAAAAATCGCAGATATTTTATTATTGGTGGTTTAAGTATATCATCCACAAACATAGAGAACTTCTGCCATCTCGATAAAACTTCTTAGATTTGACATTATGCATGTACAATTAGATATAGAATGTAACCAGTTGCTCAAAATTGTGAGGGCATTGCCTTCGGCCAAGCTAAAGCAATTGAAAGAAGAAATTGAAAAAGAATCTAAAATTGCTAATCCAATAAGCACTAACAACTAAACTTGAAAAATTCTTAATGAATAATACTTTCAAAAAATGATGAACTACAAACTACTTCTTTTAATATTTTGTAGTGTTTGCCTTTCTGCTAACATGCAAGCACAAGAAAAACTATACCCAAACACCTTTCCGTTAAAGAATGTCACTCTGCTTGATGGTCCTTTTAAACATGCGCGTGACCTGAATTTGAAAACATTATTGAAATATGATGTTGATCGTTTACTGGCTCCTTATCGCAAAGAAGCTGGTTTACACCCCAAGGCATCCAGCTATCCTAATTGGATAAAGTTGGATGGGCATATTGGTGGGCATTACCTTTCAGCATTGGCCATCAACTACGCTTCATTGGGCGACACGGCCTGCAAACGCCGTATGGATTATATGGTTAATGAATTAAAAGCTTGTCAGGATGCCAATGCAGTCAATCATCCTGATTGGGGAATAGGTTATGTGGGTGGTGTTCAGAATAGTGGGGAAGTATGGGTAACCTTTAAAACAGGAAACTTTAAAGCCTATAAAACAGAATGGGTTCCTTGGTATAACCTCCATAAAACGTATGCAGGTCTTCGGGATGCTTGGAATTATGGCGGAAATGAAATGGCAAAGACCGTGTTTTTGTCCTTTTGCGATTGGGGTGTTCAGATAATATCCCAATTAACAGATGCACAGATGGAATCCATGCTGCAAACAGAACACGGCGGCATGAATGAGATATTTGCTGATGCTTATCAAATAACAGGTGATGCTAAATACCTTACTGCCGCAGAACGGTTTTCGCACAAAGTATTCTTGAATAAACTAGGGGCGAAAATAGATAACTTAGATAATGTTCATGCCAACACACAGATACCTAAGATTGTGGGTTTTCAACGCATTTCCGAGTTAACAAATAACCCTCTTTACGGTACTGCTGGTTCGTATTTTTGGGAAACAGTGACTACTAATAGAAGCCTGGCTATTGGTGGTAATAGTAGAAGAGAGAGTTTTCCGGCAGCATCGGCTTGCAGCGATTACCTTAATCTTCCAGAAGGGCCAGAGTCTTGCAACTCTAATAATATGTTGAAGCTAACAGAAGACCTTTTTCGTGCTAATCCTCAAGCAAAATATGCCGATTATTATGAACGTGCATTGTATAACCATATTCTCTCCACCCAGCATCCGGCGCATGGTGGCTATGTATATTTTACGCCAGCTCGCCCCCGCCATTATCGAGTTTATTCTGCTCCTAATGAGGCTATGTGGTGCTGCGTGGGTACTGGTATGGAAAACCATGGAAAGTATGGAGAGTTCATTTATAGCCATTCGCACGATTCGTTGTTTGTGAACTTATTCATTGCTTCCGAACTAAACTGGAGAGAAAAAGGTATTAAGGTAATACAACAGACTAACTTTCCAGATGAAGAGCATACCAAACTAACTATTAATGCAAAGAGTCCTACACGTTTCAAACTGTTAATTAGGCATCCATCTTGGGTGTTAGCCAATGATATTAAAGTGATGATTGGCACCGAAACTATTAATCTTCAATCTCAACCATCTACCTACATTACGTTAGATCGTACTTGGAAAAACGGCGAAGTGGTTACGGTACTTTTGCCCATGCACAATACCATCGAGCAAATGCCGAATGTGCCAAACTATATCACCATCATGCACGGACCAATTTTACTTGGGGCAAAGACAGGTACGGAAGATTTGAAGGGATTAGTGGCAGATGATAGTCGGTGGGGACATATTGCTGGAGGAGCGTTGTTGCCATTGGATAAAGCACCAATTATCATTAGCGAAAGGAGTGCCATAGCTACCAGTTTAGTGCCTGTTGTGGGTAAATCATTAACCTTTACAGCACCTAATCTGTTTAAGAATAAAGCAGATAAGGCATTAGTGCTTGAACCATTTTTTCGCATTCACGATGCTCGTTATATGATGTATTGGATGGCATTGTTCAAAGCTGAATATCAGCAAGTAGTAGATTCTTTGGCAATCGTTCAAAAAGAAGCTATTGCTTTAGAAGCCCGCACTGTAGATAAGGTGGCACCAGGAGAGCAGCAACCAGAAGCTGATCATAAGGTTTTATTAGTAAACTCTGCTAAAGGAAACTTTCAGAATGAATTTTGGCGTACGGCTAAAAGCGGGGGTTATTTTAGTTATGAGTTGCTTACCCAAAAGCAGCATAACCTCTCGTTGATGGTGCGGTATTGGGGAAATGAAACAGGCAATAGAACGTTCGATATATTGGTAGATGATGTTAAGCTAGTAACCGAAAATGTGGTTGGCAAATGGAATAAAGCATCATTTGTAAACGTTGAATATGCCATTCCCAATAGCCTTACAGTAGGAAAGAGTGCTATAACCGTTAAGTTTCAACCATCAATTGATAACAAGGATAACCTTGCTGGAGGCGTATTTTTTGTGAGGTTATTGAAAAATTAAGAATGTGATGAGATTGAGCTAGAAAGTTGATACCCTCAATGATTTAAAGTATTAAGCACCCTCCGTTGTATGAATCAATCCAGAAGGAGTGGAATCAATAGTCTACTTTTTGGGAATCTCTACAACGAAAGTGGTGCCTTTGCCAAGTGTGCTGTCTACTTTTATCTTCCCTTTGTGGGCATCTATCACCATTTTCACGTAGCTCATTCCTAAACCAAAGCCTTTAATGTTGTGTACATTGCCTGTATGTGCTCTGTAGAACTTTTCGAAAATATGCTTCACACTTTCTCTGCTCATCCCAATGCCATTATCTTGAACGGAAACTAGGAAATGTTTTGAAGAACTGTGTGTAGATACTTTTATCACCACATTTTCATTGCTATATTTAATGGCATTATCTATCAGATTAGAAAACATGTTGGTAAAATGAACTTCATCAACCAGTGCTAAATCTGATTGTGCATTCAGTTTTAATTCCACAATGCCTTTCTTTTCTTCTAATTGCAAAGCATAATTCTCTAATGTTTTATTAATTATATCATGAACATGAACCTCCGAAGTATTTAGTTTCATCTCCTGCCTTTCCTGAACAGCCGCCTGCAGAATTGATTCTACATGTCTATTCATCCTTTTGTTCTCTTCTTTTATTATACCAGTAAAATAGTTCAACTTAGTTTTATCATTCTGCACTTTCTCATTTTTCAAAGCATCAACAGCCAAAGAAATGGTTGCTAATGGGGTCTTTAGTTCATGCGTCATATTATTGATAAAGTCACTTTTAATTTCGCTGAGTTTCTTTTGGTTCAGAAGTGTTCGTAGTGTCACAAAAAAGGCAGTCACTATTACCAATAAAAAGCCGATAGCCCCCAAAATAATCCACCTCAACGATCCCCAAACTTGCTTTGTAAAGTCTGGCACAATCACTATCAGGTGTTCTGGTGCGCTGATGCCATCCAAATCAGCAGCGGTTTCTGGCCCAATGCCCACAAACAATCGTTTGTTTGCGGTAGTGTCCCAATAGGCTTGCTCAAAATTGGGTGTGTGCATTTCAAAGTCTTCAGTACTATTAATGATCGCAAACTCAAACTTTAAAAATTGCAAATCTGCCTTCTTAAATGCTTGAGTAAGTTTTTTCTGAACATCTTCTAATTTAAACTTCTCATCAACGGTAGGTGGATTAATCAACATAGGCATACCCGAACCCAATGAATGGAAGTTTATTTTGCTACGTAATTTAATGCTAGGGGCTGTGGACATATCATTATATAATCCAACGGCAACTGATACGCCTGCCTGATTGATTTTGTTGTTAAACTCGCTTCTTCTTAGCACTAACAAATTGTCGAGCCAAGATGCTTGTAAAAGTATAAGCCCTAATAAGGAAAGCGTAATTAGTATAACAATAATGGGTAACGTTTTTTTCATCATGGCAAATATAATTGTTAGAATCTGCTATTAAAATCGCACAAAGAACCTTTACCTACATTTTAACGGAGTATTGAAAATAGTTAAAAGAATAAGAATTTGTGATTTGAAAAACAGTATTATTCCAAGATAATTAAAGCAGTAAATACGCTGAAATTTTGGAACCTTAATTATAAGTTGAGCTGTGAACTACTGCAATGATGCAATATTTATTTGTCCAATTAATCAATTCAATCATTTGTTTATTGTTTTAGTTTGAACTACAAACAGCCAAAACCTATATTTTCGCAACAAGGCAATATCAATAAATTATCAGCTTAATGGAATATAAACAATTTAGTCACTTTTCTTTTGATCTTTGGTTAACACTCATTCAATCTAATCCTGAATACAAACAAAAGCGAAACAGGCTGATGATTGATCATTTTAACATCACTTTTGAACCTACAGTTGTAGATGAAACTTACAACAAGTTCGATAAGCTTTTTAATAATATCAACGAAATAACTGGTGGAAATCTGGATGCTAAAGAGCTTTGGTTAATATTTTTAGCTGAAATGAATGTTGATGTTAAGTTGCTTAATCTTGAATCCCTGCAAGCGTTTAATGAAAAAACAGAAAAATTATTCTTCGAGTTTCATCCAACACTGATAGATGAACGTACACCCCAACTTTTTAAGCGGTTGGTTAGTGAAGGTCATACCATTAGTTTATTGTGCAATACTGCCTTCACGGAGAGTTCATTTTTAAAGAAGCTTTTGGTTAAACTAGGTATTGATGAATATTTCAGTTTTAAACTTTTTTCTGATGAAATGGGTTATTCAAAACCTAACATAAAAGTGTATGAGCAAATGTTTGAGGAAGTTCAAAAGCTACGATCACTCACCAAAAAGGATGTTTTACACATAGGCGATAATCCCAGAGCCGATTTGTGGGGTGCAAACAATTTTGGTATTGAAGCAAGGTTGCTTTTGCCAGGAGAAACTGTTGTAACGGTGTTTGAGAACAACTAAGAAATATTGTGAAAATATACTGAGCTATTTGAAGTGAAATTCAGGATTTTACCTATCGCCTACTTCTTACTATTTATTTCTCACACCTCTATTGGGAAGATTTAATTTACTAAATGAACATACATCTACTTATTCAAAACATCATTCAACAGCCTGTGCCAGCATTGCTTGTGGTGTGCAATTTGGTTATTATTGAAAGTTTATTATCAGTAGATAATGCAGCAGTGTTGGCCACAATGGTGATGGATTTGCCTCAAAAGCAACGGAAAAAGGCATTGAAGTATGGCATTTTTGGTGCCTATTTGTTTCGGGGTCTTGCTCTTTTGTTCGCCACTTTTTTAGTTCAATTTTGGTATTTAAAACCTTTAGGTGGTTTATACCTCATCTATTTGTTAGTTGATTGGTGGAAAAATAGAAACGAAGAAAGTGCCGTTGAGTCCACTCATGATAAAAATGATAAGTGGCTCTACAAAACCCTTCACAAATACATTGGTACCTTTTGGTCAACCGTATTACTAGTCGAACTGATGGATGTTGCTTTTTCCATAGATAATGTTTTTGCAGCAGTGGCATTTTCAAACAATATTGTTTTGATATGGATAGGCGTATTTATTGGCATACTGGCCATGCGTTTTGTAGCACAGATATTCATATCATTAATGGAAAAATATCCTTTCCTAGAAAGCTGTGCCTTTGTAGTTATCGGTATTTTAGGAATAAAACTACTCTTATCGGTCATCCCTCATTTCTATCCAGAAGCTACTTTTAGTCACTTACTAGAAAGCCATGAGGCTGATTGGCTTACATCTGGGTTAACCATCCTTATTTTCTTAATTCCCTATTTAATTAGGGTTTTATTATATCGGCCTAAGGATAAAGATTTTAATATATAAACCAATGCCGTTTAGTTAAGATAAAAATTAACCGCCAAGTCCTCAGCGTTGTTAACACTAAAAAACGAAGGACAAACTCAAGAGTAGCTTATTTAATGTTTGAATTTAAAAACGCAGAGGTGGAGCTTATTATCAGATTAAGTTTAACTAAAATGAATTGATGTATAAGCCAATATATTCTAATTGAATAGCCTCGTTAACTTGATCGTTTATACCATTAAATAATAAAATAGTTGAATACATTATAGTCAGGAATTCAGGAGGTGTACTGCCAATATTTCGTGTTTATTTTCTTTGGCAGACAAATTGAATATTTGGCGGCACAACAATAAATATTATGGAAGAGAAAGAAATACTTGAGAAAAACGACAATATCACAGAAACTGTAGACAATGCTGCTGACGAAAATGCAGCTAATTCTGGAAATGTTACAGAGCAAACACCCGAAGTGAGTGAAGTTGAAAAACTTACCAATGAATTGAACGAGCAAAAAGACAAGTATTTACGCTTGATGGCCGAGTTTGACAACTTTAGAAGAAGAACCGCTAAAGAGCGTTTAGATTTAATTCAAACTGCTGGTAAAGACATCGTAGTTAGTTTATTAGATGTTTTAGATGACTGCGATCGTGCAGAAAAACAACTACAATCAAATGCAGACATTTCAGTGCAAAAGGAAGGCGTTCAATTAGTTTTTAATAAAATCAGATCTACATTGCAAAGCAAGGGCGTTAAAGCAATGGAAAGCATCAACACTGAATTTGATGTAGAAAAGCATGAAGCAATCACTGAAATCCCTGCTCCAAACAAATCTATGATAGGAAAAGTATTAGATGAAGTGATGAAGGGATACTATCTTAATGATAAAATTATCCGTTTTGCTAAAGTAGTAGTAGGCAAATAAACCAATAGTTAGTGGCTTGCAATGAGCTTTATGCTAGCAATATTTTACAATTACATTTATAGTTTAAAATGAAAAGGGATTATTACGAAATATTAGGTGTTTCTAAAGGGGCATCTCCTGATGAAATTAAAAAAGCATATCGTAAGGTGGCTATGCAGTTTCACCCAGATAGAAATCCTGGCGATAAATCGGCTGAAGACAAGTTTAAAGAAGCAGCAGAAGCTTACGAGGTTTTGAGTGATGCCGATAAGAAAGCAAAGTATGATCGTTTTGGTCATCAAGCTTTTGGTCCAGGAATGGGCGGCGGAGGCGGAAGAGGTGCTTCTAACATGGAAGACATCTTTAGCCAATTTGGCGACATCTTTGGCGATGATTCTTTTGGTAGTTTCTTTGGCGGTGGAGGCAGAGGTCGTGGCGGGTCTGGCGGTGGCAGACCGCAAGGTCAACGAGGTAGCAATTTACGCATTAAAATGAAGCTTACCCTAGAAGAAATAGCTACAGGTGTAACCAAGAACGTTAAAGTTAAAAAGAATGTTACCTGTACTACCTGTAGTGGTAGTGGTGCAAAAGATAAAAACAGTGTTACTACTTGTAATACCTGTCATGGAAGTGGTCAAGTAAAACGTGTTACCAATACCTTTTTAGGTCAAATGCAAACCGTAACTGCTTGCCCTACTTGTCATGGTCAAGGGCAAACAATTACGGCAAAATGTACTTCTTGCCGTGGTGAAGGAAGGGTTTATGGCGAAGAAACTATTAGCATAGATATTCCTGCTGGTGTTTCGGAAGGGATGCAACTTAGCATGAGCGGAAAAGGTAACGCTGGTGAACGTGGAGGTCCTAACGGTGACTTGATTATTCAGATTGAAGAGGAAAGCCATGCAGAATTGCACAGAGATGGATTAAATGTTGCTTACGACCTTTATATCTCTTTCCCTGATGCCGCTTTTGGTACGAGTGTAGAAGTGCCAACAATAGATGGTCGTGCTAAAATTAAGATCCCAGCTGGCACTCAAAGTGGAAAGATATTCCGACTTAAAGGAAAAGGTTTCCCAGAAGTGCAAGGTTATGGAAGAGGCGATCAATTGGTATATGTGAACATCTGGACTCCACAAGATTTAAGCAGTGAAGAAAAGTCGATGTTGGAAAAGCTAAACAATAGTTCAAACTTCAAGCCACGTCCCGATAAGAACAATAAGAGTTTCTTTGAAAGAGTAAAAGAAGCTTTTAACTAATACTTCCACTCCACACATAATTAAATGCTACTTCAACAATTGGAGTAGCATTTTTTATGCTTGTAATGTTTTTTTAGGTACTACAAAGGGGGCAACCACAATGAACATTAACGTTATCACGAAGAGCACAAGGATTGAAGTTTATAATTTTATAGAACTATCAATTGTGTTCCATTAGCCTTTTTGTACTTTGTTTTTTCATAGTTTGCTTTGTAGTGAAGTTCCTGAATAGTAAGTTTTTGTAGAATATTTTATTTCTATGTTTTGCAACAAAGTTGCAAGTGTATATATTTGCCGACTGATGCGATTAAAAATAAATTGGGATGCTTTAGGAATTACGACCTCTGTGGCTTGTGCAATACATTGTGCACTACTTCCTCTTTTTTTAAGCAGCCTCCCGCTTTTTGGCATCAACATAATTCATAACCAAACGTTCGAATACACCATGATTGCAATAGCCTTTGTGGTTGGCATCTTTGCTTTGTCTCATGGATACCGTGATTGTCATCATCAGCTACTTCCTTCCATTATTTTCACTATCGGTGTAGGCTTTCTGCTTGCTAAACAAATTTGGCATCAGTGGGAACTCTTTTTGCTTCCGCCTGCGGTTATAGCCATCATTTTGGCTCATTACATAAATTTTAAGCTTTCAACCAAACACCACGGAAATGTAACCAAGCACGAATGAAAAAAAGCTGTTTGTAGCAATGTCATATTTAATGATTAAGCTAATAATTCAATCTTCTCCCAATTCGCTTTCGATAGTTTAAACCGCTCACTTTTCTGTCATCTAGTAGAAATCTCCACTAGTAAATTGCTATAATTTCTTAATCATACATACCCTCTAAACCTACTCTTTCTAATAGTAAAGTTGGCCTCTTCATAACATCTTTTTGGTCTTCAAACTGTTTAAAATATAAACTGTATTCCTGAAAGGTCGTTAGTTTGCCACAGCCTTGATATACCTTTTTCTTCACATGGTAAAGACTTATTTTGTATCATTTTGTTTGATTCTTTGTGAAATAGTTATACGCAATTCATTGAATTTCTCCTGCCCCAAAAAGGAAAGTAAGAATGTCCCCCAATTTGATTGCCTATAAGTGATTGATTTTTAATGAATAATGAGGGCGTCATTTTTACTGCCACAGCCCTCAAAACCCACAGGCACGCTAAGTAATCCGATAGCGTGTTCCTACAACTGTATTTACTCGGTATCAAATCCGATACCGAGCCTGTGGGTTCGCCAGAGTCGCTATCAGATTGGATACTAGGCATAAGCAGTTGTAAAAAGTGGGTATCAGATTGGATGGTAGGCAAAAGGTGTTGTCCGAACCTACTATTCAATCAGAAATGGGCTAAAAGTAGTTGTAAGAACACGCTATCAGATTGTATACCGAGCCTGTGGGTTTTAGGAAGGTAGCTATCGGGTATCAAAGTAGGCCCAGAGAGTTTTTTTCTATGGCTAGTAAATAAGTAAATGGTCTGTTTGTGTTGTGGGAAATGGGAGGGGATAATGACAGAAATAGAACCTTGTATTTTGATGGTATTGTGATTATTGCACTTCTGTATAAACAAGTAAAAGCATAAGAATTGGTGGAAGATTTTGTTCCGTTTGGATTGATTGAATTTGATAACTACATATATAGTATTATTGCAGTAGCGATTTAGGATGGTGGGGCAGGTTTTTAATACTCGCCGTAGTTGTGTCTTTTTGACCATCAACTACAAGGCAGGTTTTGATAATTAATTAGAAAGGGGCAGCTAATATTCTTCTGATGTTGTTGGTCAAAAGACACAACAACGGCGAGTGGGAAACACCAACAAAGGCGAAATCTACCTATACTTGAATACTTTGAATTTGGAAGCATAGATTCCCTTAGATTTGTATTGACGCTACTGGATAGGTGACCGCATATATTTAATTAAAAGCATAACAATCAACAGGTTAACTAAATATGCGCGGTGAGAAAAAAGAAACCAGTAGCTCATATATACGAGTTGGTGGCAATTCACAGACATGCACTAAAAAATTGGTAATGTTATCAAAATTCTTATCTAATGCTAAATACAGATTCAAGATTATTTCTTAACGGTTGTAGAAATGACCAGTACAGCTATTCCTCAATAAATCACACAAAAGGATATTCAAATGAAATGAGTTTGTTATTCTTGGTTGAAGGATATAAAACTAGCACCCTGCTATTGTTGGAAAATCTAACAGACAAGAAAGACACTAATTGGTTAAAAATTGATAGTCAAATCTATCCAGTATTATTTAACTTCAGACATTTCATAGAATTAATTTTAAAAGATACAATTAGATACTACAAGTTATTCCATAGAGAAATAAACACTTATCAAATTGGATTTGAAAAAGAACATTCATTATTAACACTTTGGAAAACACTTTTACCATACTTAATACAAAATACCACAAGTATTCCTTGTGAAGTTTTAAATGCTATTGAAAATATAATCGAAGAGGTAGAAAGTTTAGACAGGAATTCTTTTTCATTTAGATATCCATTTAATACTGCAGACAATAGAAATAAAAAAGAGATAGTATATTCAATGCCTAGTATGACTATAAATTTAACTAATCTTTCAACCACAATTAAAGAGGCTATTTCTGCACTCGAAGGATTAAATTATAAAGCAGCAGCGTTGTATGACAATTAAAAAAATATAGATATGAATATCATTAAACACAATAAAAACTATTTTACTTTTATTCTTTGTTTGTTCTTTTTCAGTAATCTTTTACTTAGTCAAACAAAACAAAAAAAGGTTTTGCCAAAAAAAGATATAGATATTTTATATGAAGAATATAAAAATAAAGATTCTATTACAATTTCAAATGTCTATGGAGAAGTAACATTAAAGGTTGAAATAGAATTAAATAAAAAGGGCAACCCTATATGTATTAAACTATCTGGATATGCCCCCAATCAGCAAATTGCAAAAGCAATTATTAGTAACCTAAGTAATGCTAAAATTAAATCTAATTACACATTTAGTAGTAGCTATAATACTGAATTTGTTGGAGAATATTGTGTTCTTTCTACATACAGCAAAGGCACTCAATATGCAAAGTATGGATGGACATCCGACATAATTGGTAAAGATTTACCACCCCCACCATATGATAATGATACTGGTTGGTGGGTTACACCCGAATGGAAAAAGGCTAGAAAGGCTACATATTATCGTGCATTATTCGGTATGTGTTTTATTTATTTAGAAGTTGGTGATTTTGATAGAAAAATTAATGGTAAATCAGAAGATTTTAAATTTTAAGATAGAAGAACTGCCACCAACAACTAGGTTTTCGTTGCGCCCTGCTAGTCCTCGTCAATCGCTAATATCTATAAGGGCTTCCGCACGTGTTTCACGTGTGGATTCGCTTAGAAAAATTGACAATAGTTTATTGTGGAGAAGCCACACGTGAAACACGTGCGGTAGCAGCGAAGATAATAGCAAGTATCCTCTAGCTCAAGTATTCAGCTAGTCCAAATGTTCGCAAGGCGTTCGTTGATGTTAAGCAAAGCGCATCACGAACTGCTAATGAAGGAGATTTCTAATCCAGTCATTATGTAAAAAATTGCAGATATTTTATTGTCGGAGGTTTAAGTGTATCATCCACAAACACAGAGAACTTCTGCCATCTCGATAAAACTTCTTAAATTTACATTATGCAAGTACAAGTAGATATAGAATTTAACCAGTTGCTCAAAATTGTGAGGACATTGCCTTCAGCCAAGCTAAAGCAATTGAAAGAAGAAATTGAAAAAGAATCTAAAGTTGATAAGTCCAATACGCTGGAAGAACTACTTCTTAATGGTCCTACTGCAACACCAAAGCAAATCGACATCATTTATAATAATAGAAAAGCAATAAACCAATGGCGGACAAAATAGTATTGGTTGACACTTCATCCACTCCAAATCTTCCCAACACAGTTAATAAATCTTAACCGAAGCGCATCACGAACTGCTAATTAAGGGATTTTTAATCTACATAGGCTACAACCATTAACAGTTGCAAGAAGTCTTACACGAGTCAATACAGAAAAAATTTACTTAACCTTTGGTGAAACATATTTAGCTTCGTTGTTATAATAAGGAAAATGGATAAGCTGGGAACATACTTAAAGGACATTGAAAAGCTTTGTAAAGCATACAATGTGAAGAGCCTGTATGCATTTGGTTCGGTATTGACAGATAACTTTAATGAGCAAAGTGATATTGATTTGGTTGTGGATTTTGCAGATGTGGAGTTGGAAAATTATGCAGATAATTACTTTGATTTTAAATTTTGTTTACAGGATACCTTGCAAAAGCCTATTGATTTATTAGAGGAGAAGGCAATAAAAAATCCTTACTTTAAGCAGTCCATCAACCAACAAAGACAGCTAATTTATGGACAATAACGTAAAACCATGGCTCTATGATATTCTAAATGCTATCATGGAAATTGATAGTTTCTTTCTTGATTCTCCTAAAGAGTTTGCGTTTTACCAGAAAGATCTACGAACAAGAAGGGCAGTAGAAAGAAATATAGAGATAATAGGAGAGGCTATGAGCAGGATTTTGCGCGAAAATGAATTCATCGTAATAACTAATTCGAGAAAACTTGTCGACGTTAGAAATCGAATCATTCATGGTTACGATTCTGTGTCTGATGATATTATTTGGAGCATTGTGATAAAACACCTTCCATTACTTCAGAAGGAAATAGAAACTTTAATAGGAGAATAGAGAAGATTATGCTTTGTTCAATTAGCTAGTCCAAATCTTCACAACGCCATTCGTTGATATTAATCCCAGCGTATCCCGAACTGCTAACAAAAAAGTTTTCTAACCTCCCTACACTACAATCTACTTTTAAGGCAAGTCATAACAAAACCTGTCTTGCTAACAGGTTATGATAACAACAATGTTGGCAACCAAAATATTCTCTCCAAATTAAACCAAACTATCCTTCTACGTTCTATTGCTTTCAGATGCCATACTTATCGGTTGCAGTGTCTGAAGCAAAGTCTTTACTTAACCCTAAATAATACGATTGTGCGCTTACAAAAGTCTATTCTATTTTCTTTTTTAATTATTTCCCAAGTATTTGGTTACTGTTTTGCAAATAAGTTTGTGGACAGTATGCTAGTTATTGGAGCTGATAACATAATACTTAACAATGGTATTGTTACAGCAACGATAGCTAAAAAAAGTGCACACATAATAAGTTACAAGTTTAAAGGCGAAGAATTTGCAAGGGATGGTTATTACAGCATGGATGGCGGTAAAAGTTATTCGCAACCCAAAAACTGTGTGGTAACTATTAAAACAAATACCAAAAACTTGGTTGATGTAGTTTTTACTAGCTTATGGCAACCCTCTTACAGAAATCAGGCGGTAGATATTGAATGCCATTATGTAATAGAAAGAGGTAATGCGGGCATATATTGTTATGCTATTTTGCGTCATCAGGCTAATTATCATAAAACAGGTATAGGGGAGTGGCGTTATGTTTTTAAACTAGCCAAGGATGCCTTTAATCATATCGTTATAGACTCTTTACGTAATATGGACTTGCCTAGTTCGGAGGATTTCGCTAAAGCCGAGAGAACAAGCATTCCCGAGTCGGTTAAGATAACCAGTGGTGTGCGTGCCGGCACTTACGAGTGTAAATATAGTTACAGTGTAGAGTACTACAAGTTGGGGGTTTATGGACAAACAAATACCAATAAAAACATGGGTAGCTGGATTGTACTTGGTGGATATGATTATCTGAATGATGGACCAACAAAGGCTGATCTTAATGCAGCCGCTGGTGGAAATTTAATTCACTTTGGGCGGAATCATTACCAAGGAAGTGGAATCTCTTTGGAGGAAGGAGAGGAGTGGAGTAAGGTATTTGGACCATTTCTTTTGTATGCTAATGCAGATAAAGGTGGAACAAGTGCCTTATGGAAAGATGCACTTAAAAAGGTATCAGACGAAAAAGCTAAGTGGCCATACAAATGGATTACAGATATTAAGGAATATCCAACTGAATCGGAAAGAGGAAGTGTAAGTGGAATATTCTCCATTAATGATGCTTTTAAACCAGATGTTAAAGGTGGTAATGCGTGGATAGGTTTGATAGACTCAAGTGTGGCAAATTGGGAGTTTGATTCAAAGCACTACCAGTATTGGGTTAAAACAGATAAGAATGGCAAGTTTACTATTGATAATGTACGGCCAGGACATTATACTTTACATGCCTTTAGGGATGGAGAAGTGAATGAATATGCTCAAAAGGACATAGAAGTTGCAAATGGTGATAAAAAGAATATAGGTAAACTAATCTGGACGATAGATCGTACAAAAGGAAAGCTTTTATGGGAGATTGGTGTGCCAGATAGAACAGCTGCCGAGTTTAAATTTGGTAAGGAGTACTGGAAATCTTTTATCTGGAAAACTTATTGTCCAGCATTCTCTAACCCTCTAGTTTACAATGTAGGCGTTAGTGATTGGCACAAGGATTGGAACTATGCCCAAAGCTCCTATTGGATTAATGATTCATCTTATAAAGCATGGCCTTGGAAAATTAATTTTAATGTTGATAAACCTGCTACCCAAGGTGATGCTACTTTAACCATTGCATTTGCTGCTGCGGAAAGAAGTAGGCTTACTGTTTTTGTAAACGATGATAGCAAGCCTTTCAATACTTTTTCTCCTATTATCTCTGGAGGAAATACCTTGGTGCGTCAAGGGGTTCATGCAAAGTATAGTACATACACTTTAAAAATACCAGTATCCAAACTAAAGTTGGGTGAAAACAATATTACGCTTATTACGAACAATGGCAGAAGTAGGGTAGAGCATATTATGTACGATTATATTAGTTTGGAAGTACCTCAATAAATAATTTGGCACTTATTATTTTTCTTCCATTTTTTTATTTTTTCTGTGCTATCTGTGGCAATTTTTATTTATTTTATAATATATTCTTGCCATAGATGCCACAGAGAGAACTATGAATATCTATATTATGCTTTTTCTTGCATTAAAACCAATTGTCGATGAGGTTTAATATATTGCACTTTCTTTTTTATGGCATTAACAATCGGTTGCTTTAATGAACAACAATAAACGCTCTATTTTTCTCCCTCATTTCTTGCTGGCAGTATTGCTTTTCGGTATAAATACAGTTGCTATTTCACAAGATGATACTGGCTTGTGGCATGGTATCAAAAGAACCATTCACTACATCCCTCAAGGTGAAGACTTTGTCTGTACCAATGGCACGCATCGGTTTAATAGGGCATTGTATGGCACCAATACAGCCTTTAGGGTAGAGGCGGGCGACTTACCCGAGTTTGCCATGTATATGCCGGGCATGGGGGGCAACTTTCAATTGGGATTAATTAGTAATAACACAAGTAAATGGTTGATAAAGGCAAATAATATCAAGGCTATCTACCGTCCTGGTTCCATGCTGTACGAAGTGAGGGATAGCTTGTTGGGCAATGGTGTATTGTACCTAACCATCCTTGCTTTGGCCGATGCCGAGGGGATGATTATTGAAGCAAAGTTTACTGATGTAACCAAGCCTATAAAACTATGTTGGGTATATGGTGGAGCTTCGGGTAAAAAGTTTGGTAGAGACGGAGATTTGGGTGCCGACCCCGAAAGTTCTTTCTACTTGCAACCCAATTATTGCAAGGATAATGCTTTCACAATTACAAACAACTCTTTCTCACTACAATACGGTTCTGGAAGAGTATTGTCAGAGTCTGAACGCTACGAAATTCAACAGCCCAATAAACCTGCACCACAGGGCGAAAAGCAAAAGGGTAAACAAATAAACGGCATATTTCCTGTATCTTCAGTATTATCATTGGCTGATGCAACTGCATTAAATACGCCACTAGAAGTGCAAGCTTCTAGTGAAAAGAATGCCCCAATTCTTTTCGGAAAGATAGATGCGGATGTTAACAAACCTTACTATTTTCAGGTTCAGAATGCCGCTAGCGATGCATTACCCGATTATGCTAGTCTGCCTACTGTTTTCGCTAATGCAGAAGAAGCCAGAAAGACTATTGCCAATAGAGTGAAAATAAATACGCCAGATGCCTACATTAATACCATCGGTGGTGCATTGAGTATTGCTGCAGATGCAATTTGGGAGAGTCCTTCATTTATGCACGGTGCAATTGCTTGGCGGATGCGTTTAAACGCTTGGCGTGGACCTTATGCAGCAGATCCGTTGGGTTGGCATGATAGGGCAAGGTCGCATTTTAGCAGTTATGCAAAATCGCAGGTGTTGAGTCCTTCAAGTGGTCGTGTGGTGGCTGATACTGCCTTGAACCTTGCCCGACAATTGGAAAAGATGGGTACCTCCATGTTTAGTAGTGGGTATATATGTCGTAATCCGGGTGGTGATTTGCGTCCACATCATTATGATATGAACCTAGTGTTTATTGACGAATTACTGAATCATTTTAACTATACAGGCGATGTTGGTTACGTTCGTGAAATGTGGCCTGTACTAGAAAGACATCTGGCATGGGAGAAAAGAAATTTTGATGCAGATGGCGATGGATTGTATGATGCGTATGCTGCCATTTGGGCTAGCGATGCATTACAATATAGTGGCGGAGGGGTTACGCATTCTTCAGCGTATAACTATAGGGCTAATAGAACGGCTGCCGAGTTGGCTGTATTAATTGGCAAGGATCCTACGCCATACACCCAAGAGGCTGATAAGATATTTAAGGCAATGAATGAAAACCTTTGGTTAAAGAATAAGGGGTGGTTTGCAGAATATAAAGACAAGATGGGCTTGCAATTGGTGCATCCTTCTGCAGGGCTATGGTCAATCTATCACACCATTGACGCGAATGTGCCAAATGCATTTCAAGCATATCAAATGTTGCGTTATGTAGATACAGAAATTCCGCATGTTCCTGTTAAGTCAAAAGGTTTTAGTGGAGATGGTTATGTATTATCTACCACCAATTGGCAACCTTATGATTGGAGTTTAAATAATGTGGTTTTATCAGAGAATTTACATACAGCATTGGCATATTGGCAAGGCAATAGGAGTGAGGCTGCTTATAAGTTGTGGCGAAGTGCCATGATAGAAAGTATGTATTTAGGAACAAGTCCTGGAAACTTTGTTCAGATAGATTTTTATGATGCCGCCCGTGGGGAATTATACCGCGACTTTGCAGATGGAATCGGAATGGCGGCAAGATCATTAACCGAGGGATTGTTTGGCATTAATCCAGATGCATTACACAATAAATTAGTCATCAAACCAGGCTTTCCTGCTGATTGGAATTATGCTTCTATCAAAGTGCCTGATATAAGTTTTGATTTTAAAAGATCCGGCAATACGGATACTTATACAATCGTTCCTACCTATAATCAACCACTTCATCTCCAATTGCAATTAAATGCAGTTAAAGATGGAATTGCTTTGGTAAAGGTGAATGGCAAAGTTGTAACTTGTAAATCGTTGCAAGATGCTGTTGAAACCCCTATACTATCTATTGATTGTGGCGTGGCTGATGAATATAAGATAGAGGTGGTTTGGCAAGGGGAGGTTTTAGAAAGTGCAACGACATCTAAACCCTATTCTGCTAATGAACTTCTTAAGTTCTCATTGGAGAAAGGAAAGTTATTGTCTATAAAAGACCCTGAAAATGCTTTAAGAAGAGTAGTTATTGTAGGTAATGATTTTAATGCTACCATCAATGCTGGTGAGGGCAATAAAACTGTCTTTGCTCAGGTAAAACAAGGTGATTTTACTTGGTGGAAGCCTATATGTTTTAAAGTTATTGCTACTAAAAAGAACTTTGTAAAGGTTGATGAAAAGGGTAGCTACGATAAGATTGATTTAACTACTTATTTTAATGATAAGGTGACGAACATTTTCAAGAATAAATATCTTAGTCCACGCCCTGCAACCACTACTTTGCAATTACCCACACAAGGTATTGGTAACTGGTGCTATCCAACGGTTATGGCAAATATAGATGATGAAGGATTGCGGAAATTGGCCGGTAAAAAGAATGAAATAGTGCTGCCTAATTCAGTTCCTTTCTCTACGCCATCCAATGCCGACAATAACAATATAATCTATACCTCCCAATGGGATAATTATCCAAAGGAAGCAAGCGTGAAACTAAATGGTTGTGCATCTCATGCCTATTTAATGATGGCAGGAAGCACAAATCCTATGCAAAGTAGAATGGTAAATGGATTAGTTATTGCAAAATATAAGGATGGTTCTTCCGATACACTTAAATTAATCAATCCAGATACATTGTGGCCTATTGAGCAAGATTATTTAGATGATGGATATGCCTTTACCATCGGTGCTGTAAAACCTTTGCGTGTGCATTTAAAAACAGGACTCATAACAAACAATTTTAATCATTACACCAGCATTAAAGGTTATAGTAACCGAGCCATAGATGGTGGCGCAGCTACTGTATTGGACATGCATTTGCAAGCTGGTAAAATATTGGATAGTTTAATAGTTAAAACATTAACTAATGATGTGGTTATTGGGTTAATGAGTGTTACTTTGGTAAGACCAGTTCATTAAATGGTGTAATGGAATCATTCCATCCACTTAAAACTAAGCAAACATCTTTTCTGAATCAATAAAAAAGTCTTTGAAAATGCCCACAGGTATATTATCTCCTTCAAAATAAGTATCAGATAACATAAACTTATCGTTTATCAAATGGTGTACTTGCACAAATAGATATTCAGGAGACACAATCCAATATTCTCTTACACCATTTTCTTCGTAAAGAGCATATTTCTCTTTCATTTCTTTTTTGGAATTGCCGGGGCTAAGTATTTCTATTATCCAATCTGGGCTACCTAAGCAACCACGGTCGTCTAGTTTTTCTAAATCACAAATAATTGAGATGTCGGGTTGTACTACTGATAATATTGCTTGGTCAATTTCTTTTTTTCTTATGTTAATGAGCCTTACATCAAAAGGTGCTGCAAATATGTTGCAATCTTTTCCACGTAAGTAAATGCCTATTTGGATGCTTAATTCCATAGAAATAAGCTGATGTTTCTTCAACGGTGAAGGACTCATTCTTTTAATCCATCCCCTTATCAATTCAACTCTTTCGTCAAACTTCCAAGAAAGGTAATCTGCGTAAGTGTATTGTTTATTGAAATCAAGTTGATTAATGTCTGTTATCATGACTGCTAATTTTGAGTAAATCTATATGATTTGTTTGCTAATAGAGTGTTGCTTAAATCACACATCAATTTTACAAATCCATTATGCATTCTACTTAATCAGCCTTTTCTCTGTTTTCAACAAATTAGCAGCTTTAATTTGGCTAGCATTGTATCTTATAGACCCTTATTTATTTTCTATTTTTATTTTTTCTATAATTCTTCCCTAACCTGAATGTTTACCGCGTGTGGAGCTACTTCATCTCCACCAAAATATGGATATAGTTTATAGCCTTGTATCAAAGGGGTTTTTGATGTTCGTGGCATATTGGTGGTGTAGCCGTTTATAGTGAAGAAATATTGTTTTTGCAGGGTATCTATACCAATATTACAATCAATTTGTTGCCCGATAGTTACAGTGGTAAGTTCTTTAATGCTTCTGATGCTGTCATTGTAAGTGTATCCATAAAGCCTTAAAGAATCCTTATACCAAGACCAACCAACTCTTGCACTAAAAAGATGATGCGATGATAGATTGTCTGAAAAGCCATACAGTTTGTTCACGTCCAGTTGATTGCCGTTATTCAATGACTTGTAGATGGCAGAACTATCAAATATTGCTGTAAAGTGCAGATGATTTGCTTGAATAAGTACTACATGTGCTGAATCATAGCCAAGTGCATAATGTGCTCCTTTGGGAATAGTGTAGGTAATAAATGGTACAATAGGTGTAGGGGTAATAGTTGTAGAACTCTGTTTTTTACAACCTAAGTGTAATAATAAAATCAAGATGAGGGGGCAAGTAAGTTTGTGCATCGTTTATTGTTTATGAAAATAAAAGTAAGGAAAGTTTTTGTGGTTTTGTTGATATATGGAAAATCAAATTGCATCCAATACTGATTGTGTCAATATTATCAATTTGTTTCTCCATTTAAACTTGTATTTTCATTTTAAGTCACTTACAGCATTAACGGTTAATTTCCCCCATTTAAATTTGTTGTCATGAAAAAGCAGGTTCAAGCCACAAGTACTTTAGTGTTTCTGATAGGAGCATTTATATTTTTAACAGCTTACACTTTCACCGAAACGGTTAGTAACAAATATGCTGTCAAATTTCCTTACCGTAAGGCTGGTCTTACTGAAAAACAAGCAGCAGCTCATTTACTTAGCAGATTTACTTATGGGGCAACACCAAAACAAGTTGACGAAGTAGTGAAGATGGGATTAGAAAATTGGTTCACTAAACAGTTAGATGCCGACTTGCCAGAAGACTCATTAAACGTTTTACTTTCGCCTTATGAAGTGTTTTCTAAAACCAATAAAGAAATAGCTAACACCTATTTAGATGGAGGTCAAATAAGAAGAAAGGCTGTTAAAGAAGGATTGATTCCGCAGGATTCATTGGGCAAACTGGAGTATAAAGAAAGAAAAGGAATGATAGATTCTTTTATGAAAGCAAATGGGTATAAGCCAGCAGCTGAAGTGGAAAAACAGTTAATTAACCAGAAAATAATCCGTGCTGCCTATTCTAACAATCAATTACAAGAAGTGATGACTAGCTTTTGGTTCAACCACTTTAATGTTTCCCTCACAAAGAATGGTACAGTAAGATTTGTTCCTTGCTATGAAAAAGATGTTATTCGCCCCAATGCTTTAGGTAAATTTAGCGACATCTTGTTGTCCACTGCAAAGTCTCCTGCAATGTTAACCTACTTGGATAATTTTTCTAGCGTGGCTAGCGATAATAACAATAATTCAGAAGAAGGGGCCAAAAGGTTAAGAGCACTGTATGCGCAACAAAAAGTTTTGATTGAAAAAGGTGATTCAGGTGCAGCCTTTAAAGAAGTTTCTCAAAAAATAAAAGGGTTTAGGAATTCGCAAGGATTAAATGAGAATTATGCCCGTGAAATTATGGAATTGCATACGTTAGGCGTTGATGGTGGATACTCTCAAACCGATGTTACGAGTGCTGCAAAAGTGTTAACCGGATGGACAATCTTTCCGATGAATGATGACTATGGCGGTGGCGGCATAAAAAAAATGATTGAGAAATTAGGAGAGGAGAAGCTTACTCAACAAGGATATGTGCATGATGGAGACTTTTTATTTGCTGTAAACAAACATGATAAAACAGATAAAAAGGTATTGGGCAATGATTTTTCGGGTAAGGATGGTTATAATGAAGGACTTAAATTAATCAGCATATTGGCACATCATACCTCCACTGCTCATTTTATCTGCAAAAAATTGGCTGCTCATTTTGTCAATGATAATCCTCCACAAACATTGATTGATAAAATGTCTAAAACTTTCTTAGATAAAGATGGAGATATAAAACAAGTATTGGTAACGATGGTAAATGCACCCGAATTCTGGAGTAAGACATCTGTAAGAGAAAAGATAAAATCTCCATTCGATCTTACAATTAGTACAGTGAGGGCATTGAATGCAAAGGTTACTCAACCTTATCAATTATTTAATTGGATAAACAAAATGGGCGAAAGGATTTATTACTACCAAGCTCCTACTGGTTTCCCCGATAAGGCAAACTACTGGATAAATACGGGCTCGTTGCTAAACAGAATGAACTTTGGATTGGCAATAGCTTCTCAACGAATTCCAGGTGTTACTTTTAATTTGGCAGCACTAAATGATAACCACGAACCAGAAAGTGCAGAAGCGGCATTAGCCATTTACTGCAAACTATTAATGCCTGAACGCAATGTAGATGAAACCGTGAAGCGATTAACACCACTGATTAATGCGCCAGCCATCAGCCAAAAGATAGATGCTGCCGCAGGAAAAGCCACACCGCCGCCAGCACAAGAACAATCCTCCATGATGTCTGATGACAACATGATGATGACCGACGCTGGCAGTGGAAATAAGAAAGTATTGAAAGAAAAGGTAAATAAAAAGAATGCTGCCAACTACACCGTACAAGAATTAATGGTGAAGGCAGGCGATAAATCGATGCTGTCGCAAGTAACAGGTATCATCATCGGTTCGCCAGAGTTTCAGAGAAAATAACTCGTCATCCGTTTACCGAAGTCCTGTTAACCGTTAACGGTACTTCGGTAAACGGTTGACCTAAATTATCAATTTTTTAATTATAAATTAATTAATCATGTCTTCAAGAAGAGGTTTTCTAAAGTCTGGGGCGTTGGCACTTTTTGCTTCTAGCATTGGTGGAGTGCCCAATTTTATTGCTCGTGCGGCCAATAGCAACAAGATTGTTTCACCCTATAAAAAGAATAAGAAAATAGTATGCATATTTCAGCGTGGTGCAATGGATGGATTAATGGCTGTAACACCATTTACTGATGAAAATTTGCGAGCCGCCCGCCCAAGTTTGTTCATGTCTGCCGCTAAAAGTTCGGCCACAACGCCTTTAATCGATCTAGATGGTCGCTTTGGTTTGCATCCTTCCATGAAAGTTTTCGAGCCTTTGTTTAGGGAAAAACGCTTGGGCATTGTTCATGCAGTTGGTTCGCCAAACGCCACTCGCTCGCATTTTGATGCGCAGGATTACATGGAGGCAGGCACACCTTTTAATAAGGGCACAAGTAGTGGTTGGCTAAACAGGGCTGTGGGATTGTTGGGGCATGATGCTGCCACTCCTTTTCAGGCGGTGAGTATTACTAGTTCTTTGCCTAAATCTTTTTATGGCGATAATGCAGCCCTAGCTATTAATAACCTTCAGGATTTTGCCATACAGATGCGTGGCAACCCTATGGCGGCTAATATGGCAGCTAAAAGTTTTGAAGAATTGTACGATCAAACGTCTTCTTCTTTGCTCAACAAAACAGGAAAAGAAAGTTTTGATGCCGTTAAAATGTTGCAGAAATCAGATACTAAAAACTATAAGCCCTCAAATGGAGCGGTATATCCACAAAGTCAGTTGGGCAATGCTTTAAAACAAATTGCACAGTTAATAAAACTTGATGTAGGCCTAGAAGTAGCTTTTACAGAATGTGGCGGATGGGATACGCACTACAATCAAGGGGCAGAAACAGGGGTTTTTGCCAGAAATGTAAATGATTTAAGTGAGTCTATTAATGCCTTCTGGACTGATATGTCTGCCTATCAAGATGATGTTACTTTGATGACGATGACTGAGTTTGGACGTACCGTTAAGCAAAACGGAACAGGTGGAACAGATCATGGAAGAGGAAGTTGCTTGTTTATTTTGGGTAATGATGTTAATGGAGGTATTGTTCATGGAGACATGCCGTCATTGGCTAAAGAAAATTTGGCTGATGGTAGGGATGTACCTGTAACCACAGATTTTAGAAGTGTGTTTAGTGAAGTAGCTGATACTCACCTCAAGATTCATAATGATACCGTTCTTTTCCCAGAATGGGACGGAAAGAAGATTGGTGTGATGAAGGCTTAGTAATTTTAAATTTTAAGTTTTAGTCAAAAGCTGATGGGATGGTATGGAATAGAAAGCGGCTGTTGAGAAGAATTACTTTCTTAACAGCCGCTTTTGTTTGTATGATTTTTTTTTATCTACTAAAGAATCATGTCAAAACAAATTGAGCAATTTTTACCTCAGTGTCTTTTCAACTTATTACTTTACTATTGGGATTGTGGCAACTGCTGCTGCTGCTGCTGCTTTTGCTTTTGCAGCTGCCAATTTTCCTTCTCGGATGGCAAGTAAATCGGCATATTCTTTTCTGCCCGCATTCACTAAAGCCAGTATGTCATTATACTGAGCTGTATCTAAATTATTAGCCATTATAAGTAAGTAGGACGTGAAGTTTCCATAGGCTAACAACAAATCCTTGCGCAATAATTTGGCATTGAAAACTTCAGTAGTTGCTTTGCCCACCGTGCGACCACCATACAAAGTTTTAAATTTATCATTATCTGATTGTAGTCTAATTACATATTTCCCAATGCCCAATAGGGTAACAAAAGGCCCATATTTTGCGTTTACTAAATCTTTTCCAAGGTTGTCAATGCCGTTGCTTTCTGCCTCGTAATTGAGGTGTTGTAGGTTTTTATAAGTTACAAAAAGTGTTTGCAAACTTGTTGCAGCTTCCTCTTCGGCAGGCACATCCGAAAGTTTACCCAAATGAATAGCTAGTCCTAAGGCAACAACAGAAGTATCCCTTTTTTCGTCGGCAGTTACCAGTTTATCCGTTTCATCATTTTTTTGCACCTGAACCAAAGCTTTGTCATAATCAACCTCCTTATTAGCAAGGCCTGTTAAATAGTTTTTCAATACCACATCAGTAATTTCTGCCGATGGAACAGTGCCAATGTCTGTTAGGTTTCTTTTTACTACTTGTCCTGCTTCGAGGTTAGAAAGTTTGCGTAAATTCAAATCTGTTAATGCTTTTGCCATGGTGAAAATTTTTAGGAGAGAAATTATTTTATTTAATAAGACTGCAATCTAACCGAATAAAAGTTAGTAACGAGATATATAACATTGCGTAGGTTATAATTCAACCAAGAACCACGATGTATCGGGCAGAACCTGCAGCGGTTCTTGTCAAAACACAGATGCATCGGGTAGAACTTGCTTCGGTTCTTATCAATACACCGATGCATTAGGCAGAACCTGTAGTGGTTCTTATTAATGCACAGATGCATCGGTCAGAACCTGTAGTGATTCTTATTAACACACAGATGCATCGGTCAGAACCTGTAGTGATTCTTATTAATGCACCGATTGATGTATTGACTTGCTATTATTTTTTTAGAAGAAATACTCAAAACATAAAATTGGAATACAACAATAACAGAATAGTAAAAATTAAAGCACAAACAAATACTTTATCTAGTTAAAGTAATGAATTTCCTATTTCTGTTGTTTAAATAGATTTATATCCAAAAGGAGATCATACCCATGAAGTGGAAAGAAAATTTGATTTTAAAGGGAATATAATAGAAGGAAAGTCATCATTGGAAGGGAAAATGCTAAATGTAAAAGAATATAAAATTGAATATTATTAATACTATCTTTCTACAAGCGCATTCTTCCGTAGAATTAATTGCATTCACTAGATAAACTTGTTTATAAATTCATTACGCATAAATACACTCAAAATGCCAGTCCCTCAGCTATTGCGCATTAATTTTCCCTGCTAATGCACGCCCGTATCGTGTTCATGTGCAAATGATGCTGCCACAACTATTACGTATGGCTATTACTTTAATTACAAACAATACAAAATATTTTGACTAACATGCTACTCATTGCATAGCCTTTTGCTTAATGCCAATAATATAAAACTTCATACTTTAATATTAATGAATTAGCTACTTTTCAATGACACTATCTTTGCAACCTTTTATTAATATTAAAAACACACACGAACTCGAATGAACTATACTGAAATTAATATAAATACCAATGATTCGGCACTAAAGGACTTGTTGATTGCTGAACTAACGCAGATTGCTTTTGAAGGATTTGAAGAAACAGATTGGGGTTTAAAAGCTTTTTTGCCTGATGAAAACTTCAATGAAGAAGCTTTGAAAGTAATTACCGAAAAGTATGAAATAGAATATGAAAAAACTAATATTCCCTCTCAGAACTGGAATGAACTCTGGGAAAGCAACTTTAACCCGATGACAGTGGATGATTTTGTTGGAGTTAGAGCTTCCTTTCATGCGCCAATTCTAAATGTGGAACATGAAATAATCATTACTCCAAAAATGAGTTTTGGAACAGGGCATCATGCTACAACTTATATGATGATGGACTTGATGCGGAACATGGATTTTAAAAACAAGACAGTTTATGATTTTGGATCTGGAACAGGTATTTTAGCAATATTAGCTGAAAAGCTGGGTAGCGATTCTGTATTGGCTGTAGATTATGATGATTGGTGCATAGAGAATTCATTGGAGAATGTAGCGTCTAATACTTGTAAATTTATTACAATAGAGAAGTCTGATAATGCAAACACAGGTGAAACTTTCGATATTGTGCTTGCCAATATTAATAAAAATATCATTTTGGACAACATTGTTTATCTGTCAAAAGATATAAAACCAAATGGGTATATCCTGCTTAGCGGATTGCTTCCTGAAGATGAAAAAGATATACTTAATGCAGCTGAATGTCAAGGTTGGGAACACTTAAAAACTGTTACAAAAAACAATTGGATAGCACTTAAATTTTTAAAGTCATTAAAAAATTTACAAGAGGTAGTTGTTGCATAATCTATTAATTCAATATATTTGTAACAGCTTTACAAACTAATTTGCGTAATGAAGGAACTTTTTCTAATAATTTTATCTTATCTAATTGGCTCAATTCCAACGTCTGTATGGGTGAGTAAATACTTTTTCGAAATAGATATAAGAGACTATGGAAGTGGTAATGCAGGGGCCACCAATACTTACCGAATACTTGGAAAGAAGTGGGGTACTTTCGTGATGGTTGTTGATATGTTAAAGGGCGTGATAGGTACTTCACTGTATATATTTATGCCATTCTATTTGTCAAATGAGCATCAATTACAAAGAACAAATTTCATGATTGGTTTGGGGCTTGCATCTGTTGCAGGTCATATTTTCCCTATTTGGGCAGGGTTTAAAGGCGGAAAGGGAGTGGCAACTCTGTTCGGAATGGCTGTAGCTATTCAACCTTTAGTGGCACTTTGTTGTGTTGGTGTTTTCTTGGTTGTTTTATACCTTACAAGATTTGTTTCGCTCAGTTCCATTTTAGCGGGGGTTTCTTTTATGGTATTTATTCTATTTATATTTAATGAAAAGGAACAACTATACAGAATTTTTGCAGTTTTAGTTGCGGCAATGGTAGTACTTACACATCAGAAAAACATAACCAGAATATTAAAAGGTACGGAAAGTAAAGTTCCAATTTTAAAGTATCGTGACAGGAGAAAGGAGAGGCGCAATATTAATGATAATTAGAAATAACTTATAAAAATAGCAAAATACAAGTTGTTTCAAAAGCCAAATTCCTTGTTAAAAATATCAATATATTTTAATATAGATTTTAATAGACTGACATTAATTATCTTTGCAGTTCTAATTAACATCACCTAATTCAATTATTTTAGGCATGTCTAACAGTTTATTTGAAAGTTTAGAGTTAAAAGATGAAAGAACCCTCCTTATTCAAGGACTCCCATCTTCAATTGAAAAGCAATTTGTAAAGCTATCTTACGCTAAAAACGTAACCCCCTTACTTAGATCTAAAAAAATAGATTTTGCACTAGTGTTTGCGGTTAATCAAAACCAACTTAATAACATATTAAGGGAAGTTTTTATTGCGTTGCATCCCAATAGTAAGTTATGGATTGCATATCCAAAAAAGACCAGTAAAATAGTAAGTGATTTAAACAGGCAAAGTAGTTGGGATTTACTCATTGAAAGCGGATTTGAAAATCTGAATTTAATTTCAATAGACAACGTATGGAATGCAGTTCTTTTCAGAAAAAATGGTGTAGCGTCCGCTGAAGTTAAGGAATCATCGCATGTAACAATTGATAACGAAGAGGTTGATACAATTGGAACTTCAGTTGATTTTGAAAAGAAATTAGTAGTTCCTCCAGCTGAATTAGAAAAAATATTCAAAAAGCATACAGAAGCTAGGGACTTCTTTACTTCTCTATCTGAAACAAATCAAAATGAATATGTATCATGGTTATCTGATACAAAGAGAGGGGAAACCAAGAAAAGAAGATTGGAAACTGTTCTAGAAAAGCTTACTTCTGGTAAGACTACTCCATTAGAAAATTAATACCATTTAATTATATTGAATAAAAAGGCTGTCTCAAAGATTAAACTTTGTAGCAGCCTTTTTTGATTTATCCTGTTTGATTAGTTCTTGAGTTAGACTAACTTAGTATCTTGAAAGTTAATTTCCAATTGTGGTAAATGTTTTGGTAATAAAAAGCATTTGTAGTTCACTATAAATCAATTGCTGCATCCTTATCAATAAACCAATATAAATTTCCATATGTAGGTTTTATCTTTTGAGATGGATATAATGATGGACGATATTCTCCTTGTAAAACTTCTTTCAATGTAAGTGCCTTTCCTTTTCCTGCGGCTAAAAAACAGATTGTTGAGGCTCTATTTACAATCACCGATGTCAAGGTTATTCTATTCATCTTTTGTGCTTCCAAATAAAAAGACATTGCCCACTTGCTTTCTTCAGTTACGGCTATTGAGCCGGGAAAAAGAGACAGTGTATGTCCATCATCACCCATACCCAGCATTACTATATCGAAACTATTGGTCTTTTCGTCAAAATAAGTATGCAATATTTCCTCATATTGAGTGGCAGCAAGTTGTGCATCAATATTGGTGTTCATGATATGAATTTGATTGGCAGGGATAGCAACATGATTTAGTAAAGTAGCATAAGCCTGCTTTGCATTATTCAAATCATCACCAAATGGCACATCTCGTTCATCGCCCCAAAAAATGTGTAGTTTACCCCAATCTATCTTATTTATATACGCATCTGATGCTAATAACTTAAATAAATCTATTGGTGTACTTCCACCTGACAATGCAATAGTACAGCGATTTTCCTTTCCCAAAACCCGTTCTATTTCGCTCACCAACCAATTGGCAAAATCAATAACCAGTTCATTTTTTGTTTCTGAAATATGTAGATTCATTTTTTTAATCTTTAGTGATGAATATTTAATGATTAATGTTTTGATGCCATTTTATAAAAGAAGGCTTCGCTTTGAGCGAAACCTTCCTTTGTTAATCATTATGCATTAAACATTAAGAATTATCTTATTCGTCTTTAGGTACCAATGGTAGGGTAACCCAGTTATAACCATCTCTTGCAATCAATGCTTCTGCATCTTCTGGTCCCCAAGAATTGGGCGCATAATTAGGGAAATCTACAGCAGGTCTTGTTGTCCAAGCATCAAGAATAGGCGATACGATGTCCCATGCGGCTTCCACCTGATCGTTACGCATAAACAAAGTAGCGTTGCCTTCCATCACATCTAGCAATAATGTTTCATAAGCTTCTGGTTCATGCCCATCATAAGATTCTGCATAGCTAAACACCATATCCACAGGATTCAATACCATTGTTTGCCCAGGTTTTTTAGCTTGAAAACGCAAACGAATCTCCATTTCTGGCTGAATGCTGATGGTTAATCTGTTTGGTCTCCATGTTTCCGCAGCTTCAACTGGGAAAGCATAATGTGGTGCAGGCTTAAACTGAATGGTGATTAAAGTGCTTTTTTGGTGTAAATGTTTACCCGTACGCACATAAAACGGTACGCCTTGCCAACGCCAGTTATCAATATAGAATTTAGCAGCTGCAAAAGTTTCTGTGTTCGATTGTGGTTCAACACCCTTTTCTTTTCTGTAACCTGCCACTTTAAGCCCATTCATCCACCCGTCGCTATATTGACCCCTAACCGCATGTGCATGAACATCCTCTGTTTTTAAACGCCTGATAGCATTTAGTACATCTACTTTTTTGTTCCTAATCTCATTGGCTTCAAAAGAAACAGGTGCTTCCATTGCCACCATACACAATAGTTGCAGAACGTGGTTTTGCAGCATATCTCGCAATGCGCCAGACTGGTCATAGTAGCCCGCTCTACCTTCTAAGCCTACTGTTTCGGCCATGGTTATTTGAACATGCTCAATGTAGTTTCTGTTCCAGATAGGTTCAAACAAAGCATTGGCAAAACGCATCGCCAATATGTTCTGAACGGTTTCCTTTCCAAGATAGTGGTCAATACGGTAAATCTGTTCTTCTGCAAATAAACTTGTTAGTAAAGCATTCAACTCTTTGGCGCTTTGAAGATCGTGTCCAAAAGGTTTTTCCACTACAATTCTAACACTTCTTTTGTCGGTACAGATGTTTAGTTTGCCTAAATTAGTAGCAATTTCTGGCACAAGTTGAGGGGCTACACTCATGTAGAAAATAACATTGGGATGTGTATTCCATTCTCTTTCCCGTTCAACAACAATATCAGAAATCGCATTATAAGCTTCCGCATTGTCGGCATCCATCTGCAAATAGTTCAGGTACTTTGCAAATGAACCCCAGTTCTTCTCCACTTCATTTCTTCTGGAAAAGTTTATAATACCATCTTTCAAACGTTCATGATACTGTTCCGTACTATAGTTACTTCTGCCAATACCATATACTGCAAATTTCTCAGGGAGATAATCGTCAATACATAAATTATAAAGAGCAGGTGTTAGTTTTCGTAAATTCAAATCGCCACTGCCTCCAAAGATGAAAATGATGGAAGCAGGTGGTTTCTTATTTAGTATAGCCATTGTGTGTTGTTTAATTAATCTTCTAAAATACTTTCAACTCATCATTCAACCTATCCATTCCAATGCGTATGAAAAATTCCCTCCTTATCTATTCTTTGATACGTGTGTGCACCAAAGAAATCTCTCTGTGCTTGGGTTAGGTTCAGTGGAAGCCTATCGGTAGTGAAAGCGTCAAAATAGTTCAACGCATTTGATAATGCCATGTTAGGGATGCCTGCTTCTGTGGCGGCAACAACAATGCTTCTCAACCCTTTAATCTTGTCATTTATTAAAGCTGCAATTTCAGTATCTAATAAAATATTAGAGATGCCCGGATTGTTGTTTGTTACCTTATAGAAAAGTCCCAACATTGCCGAACGGATGATGCACCCTTGACGCCAAACCTTCACCGCATCTTGCAAAGGGATTTGCATATCTAAATCTATGGATGCCTTTTGCAACAAAGCCAACCCTTGTGCATAGCAAATAACGATGGCACTAAACAAGGCATCGTGCATTTGTTGTGTGATTGTTTCTTTGTCTGTAGCAATATTTTTTTCTGGCGAAAGATATAATCCGGCAGCTTTAACTCTGTCAGTTTTTAGCCCAGAAATACTGCGCATCGTTACTGCCGCATCTATAACTGGTATGCCCATGCCCAAATCCATTGCACTTTGGCTAGTCCATTTGCCTGTTCCTTTCGATCCTGCCACATCTAGTATTTTATCCACTAAGTCAGCATCGCTTGTTTCGTCTTTTTGTAAAAAAACAGCAGCAGTTATTTCTATCAAATACGACTGTAAGTCTCCTTTATTCCAACCTGCAAAAAGAGCGTGCAATTCTGCGTTACCAATTCCTTTTCCACGTTTCAATATGTCATAAACTTCGCCCAGAATCTGCATGATGGCATATTCAATCCCGTTGTGCACCATCTTAACATAATGCCCAGCGGCACCCTTACCCATATAAGCAACGCACGATTCGGGACCTTCTTTTGCCGCAATGGCTTCTAGAACGGGTTGAACATTTTTGTAAGCACTCGCATCGCCACCAGGCATAATGCTGGGACCTGTTCTTGCACCTTGTTCGCCACCAGAAATACCCATACCCATAAAATGAAATCCAAATGCCTTCTGCGATTCTATTCTACGCATGGTATCTGTGTAGTGCGAGTTGCCCCCATCAATAATTACATCCTCTTTTTCAAGTAAAGGTTGCAGAGAAGAAAGTACATCATCAACAGGTTTTCCTGCTGGTACCAACATAATAATCTTACGAGGTTTGGCAAGCGATGCCACCATTTCTTCCAGCGTGTTCACACCTTTCACGATTGTTCCTGCTGTTGCACTACTTTCTAAAGCATTGGTTTTGGTTTCATCCTTATCGAAGCCTACTACGGCAAAACCATTGTCTGCCATATTTAGTAAAAGGTTGCGCCCCATTACACCCAAACCAATCATTGCAAAATCAAATTTCTTTTCCATCTTAAATGCTTAATTGTGCTACACAATATTATTTTGAGGGCGCAAATTAGACAATTGAATGCATCGTATTTCTGTTTTTACCTATATCGGCAATTTGAGATTGCTTTCAAACAGGACTTTTAATAGCTTTAGACTCAATTTAAAAAATACATTATTTCCTTATTATGATTTAATTGAGTTATACCTGATTAATTGAATAATCTTACGCCAACCTTTCTATTATCCATTTTATGGAAAGAATAATTGCAATTATTGACCCTGTATTCTTTAGATGAGCGTAATAGGCTTTAGTACTTAAAACTAATAATACAGGCAAAATAACCAGAACCACACACAATTGAGTGGCTTCTATTCCTAAGTTAAATCCTAGAATACTGAGCGCCATTTGCTTCATTTGTAAATGCAGGTTAGATAAAACAGTGGCAAAAGCCAGACCATGTACTAGCCCGAAACCAGTAGCAATATAAATTTCTTTACCATAAAACATGGGTTTGATACAATGAATGGCGGTGATGAATATGGATAAGGCAATTAATACTTCCACTGGTTTTGAAGGTAATTGTAGAATTTCCAAGGCACCTAATATTAGTGTGAAAGAATGCCCTATAGTGAAAGCGGTTACAATTTTTAATAACCTCATGAAAGTATATTTTCTGTTGTTGGCATTAATCCACTTTTTATTAACCACTATTAATGATGCTGGCAATAGCAATACCAATAAAAATAAAAGATGATCGGTACCTTCTGTAATATGCTGTACCCCAAGCCAAAACATATTTGAAAACCCTTTCCAGATGCTACCCTTCTCTAAATTAATTTCAAATGGTCTGACAACATTATTTTTTGTGTCTAAACTGATAACGCCTATCTGTTTATCCTTATTATTAACAATGCCATTTTCCCAGTCTTGGGTAATTGAAACCAATGCACTGTGGGTTACAACCTGATGAATAATTACATCATATAAAAGCAATAATTTTTCATTCCTGTTAATTTCAGTATTTGATTCAAACTCTACAGTTGCAAGTGTTTCGCTATAAGTTCCATTGATTTCAGAATTTGCCGAATCGTAACTTACTGACGTTACTTTTTTATCCCAGATATGATTAGTTTGATCTATTAGTTTTATGTGTGTACCAATGTATTGCTTTAGCTGATTATTGTTTTCTCTCACAAAGGTTGCTACATCATTGTTCATAGATTTTCCGTACGCCAATTCTAATTCTGATACAGGCAATTTTAACTGTAATACAATCTTCTTTTGCTCAATTTTTATCTGAACAATTGAATTAGGCATAGGATGCGCTTCTAGATTTAATGGCATAATTACCACAAAAAATAAAAACAACAGCCACTTATTAAAAAAGTGGCTGTTTAAGCGGGGGGTGCGAAATAGAACCATTACTGCTTGATGAATTTAGTTTGTGTTGATTGACTTTCTGTTTGAAGGGATAAAAGGTAAGTGCCGGTATTGAGCTGCGAAACATCAATATTAAATACACTTGAATTGGCAACTGTACTACTTAAGACGAGCCTTCCCCTCAAATCAAACATTCTGTAACTAATATTGCTACCTGATAGGTTCTGCGAAACCGACAACTTGTCTCTGGCTGGGTTTGGATATACTTGAATCAGAACTTCACTTTCAATATAAATCCGCATTATGCTAGAATACTGCACAGTGCCATCATTACTTACACTCTTTATCCTGTAATAATTTGTTCCCTTTTGTGGACTGTAATGCAGGTAATTATACTTACTGCCTTGCAAATTGTTGGCTGAAAGAATGGAAGCTATCGAGCTGAATGTTTTTCCATCAGTACTGTGTTCTACTTCAAAATGATTGTTATTGAGTTCATAAGCTGTTTGCCAGTTTATCGAAACAAGGTTGTCATTTACTTTGTAAGCAGATGTTGATTGGAATGTGATAGGCAACGTGACAGTAGTGTCGCTTCCTACTTGTGATGTATAAATTCCGTTAGTGCTACCTGTTCCACCAAAATCTCTTTTGTGATCTCTCCAAATACTATGATAATGCACCCCCGAAAGAATAATTCCTCCTTGAACGGTAAATTCTATCCAAACACCCGGACCATCAATTCTAACATAATCCGTTTTTGTAGTAAGTGCAGTAGTGCCAGAATAAGCGATGTATGTTGAATCTAATTGATTTTGGTATTGTGCAAGAATGTTTGCGGCATTAACACTATCCACATCTAATACGTATGTTTTAATAGCAGCCATTACCAATGCTTTTTTTGCTGAGGATAGTGTTCCAACTCGTAAACCAACTTTTGTTGTAGGAAACTGCCAGTCGTGAGAAGTGCCTCCATTTGCTGGTCCAAGAAGAATATCACTAAAAGTTTGAGAAAGCTTTGCAGAAGCTAGTTCTGTTGTCGATAAGGCCGTTAACATAGCTGTAAAAGCAGTAGACTCTTGAGACATAGGTGCATAAGTGACCCCATTTGTAGTGAAAGACAATGGCTCTATTGCTTCAAAGTGTGGGGTTGGCCCAACCAAAACACCATTGTTGTAAGTGTTGGCAACTGTTTTATGGTGACCGGTCATCATAATTTCAAAAGTACCTGTAAGTGTCGGTGTACCAAAAAAAGCTAAGTAGTAATTGCCTGCACCATAAGGCGAACCACCACCATGTGCGTAAAGATAGTCATCTGCTAGCCAAAGCTGCACAATTTCATCCCATCCTTCATTTGGAATATTTTGTCCAGCCATTTCCTTTATTAAAACTTTTGCGGCGGCTAATTGAGTCGAAGTTAATGAACCTAATTTAATACCTAATCTCGAACTCATTGCAGCAGGTAAATTACTCCAAGTTTGTGAGTTTGAATAAGTGTATGCAAGTTGTAATGTACTAACTTGAGAGGTGGTTAACATTGCCTTTAAACTGTCTGCTAGTTTAACAAGATTTTCAACCGACCCAGTTGTGCCAGCCGTAGATTTTTCAAAAATAAATGACAAGAGGATTGCAAGAAATAGGTGTCGTGTGTTACGCATAAAAGTGTTTTTTTAAGTTGTTTAACGGTAGATGCCGAACAAAAATAAAATGCTGCACTAATTGGCGAAAAGAGCTTTTTAGTCGGTAAAACAGCTTTATTGTATTAAAGCATTGAAAATGATATTTTGAAAATGCCAATAAACCGACAGGGTGTTTTGTTACGGAGTAAAATAAAACTAAACTACTTCACCTCGTACCCCTTCGGGTTTTTCACGAACTCATCCTTACACCCCTTATTGCAAAAAGCGATTATTTTTCCTTGATAAAGAAGCGAATCTGCAATGCCAAACTTTAGCTTCATACCACAAACAGGATCTTTTGTATTGCTGAATTTGATGTGAGTGAAGTCTTTTTTGGTACTACTAGTGGTATCCATTACAGGCTTGTTTGTTGGTTGGGGGTTGTTGTTGCAACTAAGAATAGTTACAACAATAATAATTAAAAGTATTTTATAATTCATGCTATTTGTTATTTTTCTTTCTAGTTTTAAAATACAAAATCAGTCCAATCACCACCATCGCTATCTGAGATGCAGCCCAAAACATAGTGCTGAAATCGCGCCATCCTTTTCCTGCAAAGTCCATAAAGTGATGTTTATGAAGGAAGTTGAAACTAAGCGCATCCCAAATATCTGTATCATCCGTTTTTTTGGATAGCTTGCCTGTCAGTGTCTCTACATAAAACCGTTCATTATGGTTAGTGGTATATTGCACTTTCCAAACAGGCAGACGCTTATCCGTGAAATTATATTCCTTCTCTAGCTTGGTAATTACCGTTGTTGCTTTTATTTCAGTTTCAAGATGATTACTAAATGAGGTAGCCAAAAAATTTGCATATTGCTTCTCTCCGTCTATCAAAACACTGCCTTTGTTTGTACTGATGTAAATATTGGATGGAGGAGGAACACTCATATCTTTCATCATATCCTTTCCCTTGAGAGAAGTTGTTGGCTTTTTGCTTGTTGAATTTGTGGTTACCTGCCAATAATTACTGCCATTAATACGCACCAAGTTGATGTTTGTAATAGGCTGCTTTGCAACGGACTTAAGTTGAGAGAAGTTGAAATTGATTTGATTGACTGCAAAATTGTTTTGGATAAAATATTTATCTCGAACATCTTCCTTGAACTTAGAAAAAGCATGAAAACCTCCACTGAAACTAAATAACAAAGTGAATAGTGAAATGAATACAGACGTATATCGATGGTTGCGCCTAGCAGTTACTTTATCATTTCCAACAACCTTTTTACTCTTAGTAGTAAAGAAAATGTAAATGCCTATCAAGCTAGTTAGAAAGGTTAAAATGGATAGTATTACTTCTATTACCAATCTTCCATTTCCCAAGAAATCCAACCATCCCATATTGTGAATCAATTGAAAGAAAAGAGTAAACGCATACCTGTTGTTATCTATTGCCGTTGCAAACCTATCTTGACCTGTTTCTACGAAAATCCTTATACCATCTTCTCTGTCAAATTCAACTCTATAGACAGGTAACAATCGATTGATGGAATTATATTCCTTATCAAATGCTTGTACATAATCCACACTTTTAACCTTACTTCCTGTTTTGCCATTCAAAATAAAGTTGGTTGCAGCATTGCAACAATCGTGGGATGCAGTAATAGGAATAATATTAGTATTAAATGCTTTGTGATTGGAACTATCCTTTTTTTGTCCTTCTAAAAACTGTTTTGCTAAGTATTGTGCGTATAACCAGTCTCCGTTTGCTAGCAACTTTCCTGTGAGGGTACTATAGTATTGCAGTTCGATTTTATTATTTAGTTTAACTTGATAAAAATAATCATTGTTAATATGTACAATTCTGAATGTCTGAAAGCTATCTATTCCATTTTGTGTTAAAGCAGTTTGAAGTGGCACAGTTATTTTATTGCTATCGATTGCAACAGGCATCAACCACTGAGTGGCCACTTTAGGGCGAATGTTAGTCATTATTGGATGCAAGAATCCACTTATTGCCCAAAGACAAACCGGTATTGCAATTATTAAAGAAATGGTACGATGCCATTTGTATATGTTTTTGCGTATCATAATTATTACATTTTCGAGAAAGGAGGCAAACAATAGTTTATTATTTGCCTCCTATGTTGATATTATTTTCCGAAATGGTAGGAAACGCCCAACGTTGTTTCTCTAGGGTCGCCTAAACTATAACTATAGCCATAAGTTGATTTACTAGCCAAAATAGAATAGTATTTATTGAAAGCATTTAGTGTGTTTACCCAAACTTCAAAACGAGCTACATTGTAACCTGCCCTGATGTTGAACACATCGAACCCGCCATACTTTCCACTATTCGCATTGTTGAGGTAATAACTACTAAGGTGTTGCCATTCTACTCCTATTCTTAATCCTTTAGCAAATGCAGGTTTATAAGTTACCTCTGCATTGCTAATAAAGTGTGGTGCACCTGCAATTTCGTTTCCGCTATAGTCAATTCCTTTTTCTACGTCCTTCACAAAAGTGTGTTTGGCATTTGTTGCACTAAAGCGTAGCTGCCATTGGCTTGTTGGCTTGTATGTAATGCCATATTCTATGCCTTGATGCTTTGTTTTACCTGCGTTCTGATTTTGATAAGTGCCATCATCCTGACGAACAGAAATAATTTCATTTGTACCTTCCAATAAGTATAAGCTGTAGTCGGCATATAACTTATTATCCAAAATATTTATCCATCCACCAATTTCATAGTTAAAAAAAGTTTGGGGTTGTAAGTAAGGCACTTTTACACTATTAAATAGTTCTGTAACCTGTGGAGGAACATACCCCTGACTGTAGTTAGCATAAAAACCAACATGCTTATAATTATAGGTTGCCCCAATCTTAGGCGTAAACCGATTAAAGTTATTTACTGTAGAAGGTGCACCAGTGGATGCCGAGGGGGATAAATAATTTTGGAAATCATAATGATAATAATCGTATCGCAATGCTGTAACAATCTTTAATCCTTTGGCTGGGCTTAACTCATAACTGGCATAAGATGCGATGTTGCTGATTCCTGTTTTATAGTTACTTAATAAAGAATCGGTGTTGATGAAGCTGATATATTTACCTGCACTATTTCTTTGAATTTTAATATAATTAGCCACATAAGTACTAGGGCTAACATCCACACTAATGCCAGCAATCAACTTGCTTTTTAACCAATTAAATCGTTGAACATGCTGCCCGATAAGCATGTAGCTTTTGAATGAACTATTGTTCAATTGTCCATTGGCTAATGCACTATTACGATAATTATTAGTAACATAGTAAGAAGGATTTTGCTTTACAGCATTATCTCTGTAAGCAGCTGTTAGTTGAGATTCACTGTTGCTATACCATTGATGTACCAATTGCGATTTTACCCTCAAAGCTGTTACAGTTCGGTTGTTGAAAGTGTATAGTGTGTTGTAATTTTTTTGTGCAAAATGAGCACTATCTAAACTGCCACCACCCATTTGGCTGTAATAATCGACGTAGGTAATGCTGTTATTCCAAGATGTTTTATTATTTATTTTATAATCACCTCTTACAGTAAAGGCTGTTTTATGAAAATCAGTTTGATCAACTGGTCCATTTGTTCTATTTGCATAATAACCGCTAACCAATAATCCGAATTTGCCTAAAGTATTACCTGCTTGTGCGTCTATTCTTTTATATCCACCATCAGTACCTTGTACACTGATGTTCGCATTAGCCAAAGCGGGAGGAGCTTGGGTAATTATATTAACAGCACCACCAATAGCTTCTGCCCCATACAAGGAAGATGCTGGGCCTTTAATAATTTCAATTTGCTTCGCAGCAACCATGTTCATCTCCAGTAAAGCATTGTGATTGTATATACCTGTGGTACGAATGGGTACACCAACTTCTAAATACAGGAACAAACTTCTGGTAGTTAGTGGTTGCCTGATACTCATTTCATGTTGCTCATTTTGAAGGTTTACCATAAACACACCACTCACTTTGTTTACAAGATAATCTAACCTATTTGCTTTTGCATCTTTAATTGTTTGCTGACTAATAGTGGAAATGGCAATAGGTGCTTCTGTTCTTTTTTCTGCAATACGGCTAGCACTTACAACAACTGCTTCCAAATCGTTGTTGACAGGCGAAACTGAAAAATTAAAACTATTGCTATTACCAACTAAAACAGTTCTAGCTTTATAATTGATAGAGCTTATGGTCAATTCTTTAGCATCAGTAGTAAGGGTAAATTTACCTTCTGCATCCGTAATGGAAGTATGATGCTGTGCATCTGAAACCGTTGCACCACTAACAGGCTCTTTACTAAGCGAGTCATATATTTTGCCTGATATTGTTTTTGTCACTTGTGCTTTCACTACCGAAAGACTTAGTATCAACGTTAAAATAAATATTACTTTTTTCATTCTAGTTGTTTTCTTCGTTTATAAATTTGAATAATTCTATTTCAGTGCTTTTCTCATGGTATTTAATGACCATCATTCGGTAAAACATTTTTATGCTTAAACCTAGTACTATCGTTACCAATAGGAAAACAGTATAAATTAAGCCTGTTTCAGAAACAGCCCAATGCCCAAATGATTTTCCATAAATTTTGAGAAACCAGAACATGATTACCAACAATCCCACAGTTGATAATTCCTTTAGTATCTGGTAATAACGCCAGTATTTCAGCCCTTGGCTGATTAATTTTATTAATAATTTCATTGTAAAAATTTTAGTATAAAAATTAAAACTCGTTAGTTGATTTGTTCTGGTTTTAAAACGCCATCGAAACATGAAGCATCAATCTATTATTTGTTTGTACAAATCCATTAGCCAAATTCTGACTAATTGGTGTCTGCCAGCTACCACCCACACTTAGTTTATTGAACGCAGCCTCCATGCCAATGCTGCCCAGAACAACTCTCCCACCAGATATGTCTACATTAAATCCTGTATTAAAGTCTTCATCCGCCTTTTCGTAAACTGCACCAGCATTGGGTGCTAGAGAGAGATTATGCTGTGGACGAAACTTATAATACAACTGTGCAGTAGTACTCAGTTTATTGCCATACTGATAATGATGACTATTGCTACTATTCATTTTATAGCTTGCATTTACATTAATGCCTGCATCTTGCAAACGCAAATCGTACATGGCATTCAGCATATAATCCACACTTCCTGTCCCCAACTGAAACAGGTTAGTGTTCTGAGTACTTCCTTGTTTCTCCGCAGGATTATATTCACCCGTGGGTAGCTTAATTCCTCCTCCTATCCAAAGAGATTGTGATAAACGCTTAGAGGTACATACCGTTATGTCTTGTTTAAATGCCAGAAAATAACCTGCAAATGCAATGTCACCTATTCCTTCTTTGTGGGTTACATTTCCTTGGTTCAGTCGCTCATTAAAGCTGTAAGGAATAGAAGCCATAAGCCTAAAACGTTTACCTAAATTCCATCCTCCCCACAATTCTGCCGAACGATAAGACTCTGTTGTAGTCAGATAACTCTCTAATCCGCCCACGCCTACATGCGTTTTCAGCGAATTGTAACGATACCTAAAGCCTATAATCTTCTTTTTAAAGTCGGGGAGTATACCATTATAGTAGCTACTCACACCACAACCACATATATCGCAAGCCATAGTTTTGGAAACAAACAAGTAAACAAAAATTAATATTAAAAGACTTTTTTTCATGTTATTTTTTTATAACCACTAACCACTAACCACTAACCACTAACCACTAACCACTAACCACTAACCACTAACCATTAACCACTAACCACTAACAACTAACAACTAACCACTAACCACTACTCTACTGTTCCGAGAATCGTTTGTCAAGCAAAAAGCTTCTATCACTAAGTGTCTTTAAAAATGCTAAGAGCTTTGTTTTATCATCAGCCGATAAAGAAATTCCCAACCTTCCATTTTGTTGTAGCAATGGGTCTAGGTTAGGTGTATTCCGCACACCACTATTGTAAAACTCAAGCACACCATCCAAATCAAAGAATCTTCCATCGTGCATATAAGGTTCGGTATAAAAAATGTTTCGTAGGCTAGGTACTTTAAATTTATACCTGTCAGCGCTATCCAATGTTACCAAATAACGTCCTTCATCATTCAATCCACTCACTGGCAATCCATTATTCCTAAACGAATAGTCGGTAAACAATGGTTCTTTATGGCAGCCAGCACATTTCTGCTGAAAGAGAGTATATCCTGCTTTTTCGGTAGCAGTAAACGCCGCCCCTTCACTACGCATTACGCTGTCGTACTTCGAGTGGCTGCTCACACACATTGCCATAAACTGCGCCATCGCCTTTAAAAATCGGGTGCCAGTTATTTCAGGTGTGCCAAAAGCCTTCTGAAACAGTGCCGGATAAGTAGTAGTCTTATAAAGCTTCGCCAATACATTGCCAATGGTATCATCCATTTCCACATGATTAGCGATAGGTGCAAGCGGTTGTAAATCCAAATCGAAAATGCCTCCATCCCACATAAAAGAAGTACTCCATGCCAAATTCATAATTGGCGGACTATTCCGTTTACCCAATCTATCATAAATGCCATGACTAACACTGTGTCCTGGATGAACAAAAGCCGATGTTTGAATATGACAACTACCACAACTGATGGTATTGTTGTGAGACAATATGGGGTCGTAAAAAAGCTTTCTCCCCAACTCAAAACCTGCTTGAGTAACGTTATTTGTTGAAAAATGATACACAGGCGCAGGAAAGTTAGCAGGTTGCAGAAAGCCAACAAAGGGAGCATCAATCTCTTTCTTGCAGGCATAAATGCCCACAAGAAAGAAGATGATGGCTATAATAGTATTGCGTTTAATACTCATTTGCAGCTTGAGTTTTACGTTTTACGTTATAAGTTGTACGTACAACCTGTAACTTAAAATTCAAAATTTAAAACAACAAAAAGTTAGTTCTCCGTATGGTCATGCCTAAACATTCCACTTGTAAAGTTGGCAGCAATGTTAGCACTATAAGCATCCGTCATCACCATTGGGTGTGCGGCAATACTAACAGTATTAGCACCAGAGAACATCTTTAGCACGTCCACCATTAAATGAATATTCGTTTCCTTACCAGCTTTCACTTTAGGCGCACCTCTAGCAGTCAAATCGAGTGTGATGGTTTTAATGTTGTTGATGGTAGGTGTTGTTTTTCCGCCAAATAAACCAATATGGTAATAAAAACTATTACCGCCCATGCCGCCCATTGATGGAACTTGTGGCGATGTGCCCTCTAGTTTGTAAAATATATACCCACTATTCCATGTCCAGTACATGTCAGCAGCAGCACCCGTTACATCAAGATCTCCAGTGCGTTTGCTAGCATCTAGTGTATTGCGAACACTATCAACACCCAAAACAAAGGTTACTGACTTGTATTCTCCTTCTGGAATATCAAAAGATGGCTCATAAGTACTAGAATCACCTTCTACCACCAAATGGTAACTACTGTCTTGAGGAACTGTATAAACAGTACCATTCACATTTGTAAAAGAGAAATTACTTACAAAATATTTAAGCTTGGTAATGCTAGTAATAGAGTCCCCATTGGCAGTTTTGTATTTGCCAGTATTTAGTTGCAAATCCTGAGAGCCTGCTACGTTGTCAAACTCCACCGAAAGTTCTGCTTTCACACTACTATTAAAGGAGGTTGTGCTATCTTTTTTACAAGAAACAAAGAATAAAGAAGCTGTTATAATTAATAAGAAAATACGTTTCATATACTTTTTAATATGTTATTTAATGATAAGATAATCCACAATACACGCTGAGTTAAGAGGGGGCGCATAAAAGTTTTTCGCTTTATAAATTATGTTGCGAATGTAGAGACGCATATCAATGCGTCTTAAAAGCGCAAATCTTTTATGCACCCATAAACAGCGCGAATTGTAGAAGATTATTAATGAATGATGTTGTTATATAATTTTATTAGCCCAGCATAATTAAGTGCTGCAATCAGAGAAGCAATCACCACCAATATGAGTGTGATGCTTACACGCACACGCTTAATTACGGCTGGATTATACCAATCTTGTTGGTGTTCCATACCCTTTAAATGATTAATGTTAAGTGATTAATGATTGATCGAATGTAGAAATTCAAAAGTTGAGAGTATTAGGTTCAATACATGACGCAACATGCTCATTTCATAACATAATACATCATGAATAGAAATTGATACCTGAAAGAAAAAAATAAAATAAATAAGTAGACAATGAATTAAAAACTCACAGCCTGTAAAGAATACCCAAAGACTCTTGACTTAGAACTTATTACTTTCAACTTTCGACTTTCAACTCCCGACTTTCAACTTAAAATCTAAAACCTAAAACAACTAAGCACTGGGTGGGTGGAAAATAGAATAGGATATGTCAATTGGTTTGCCATCATTTGAGGATTGATAGGCAATTTCTAACTCCCTTGAAATAGGAGTGGGGATATGATAAAAAAAAGATTTAGATGATAATACTTCAGACTCTTTACTTGCTTTGCGCTCACTACTTTGCTTGTCCTCGTTAGTGTCCTTATTTAGGCGTTTACGCAATTGACACTTACCCGCACAGCAACTTTTAGGCTTAGTTCTGTTTTCGCAAAGATTGGTGGCAATATATTTTTGATTAGCGTAGAAACTACAAACAATAACGGCCTTACTAAACATCTGTGCCGTAAAGGCAAAGAGAAATAGTATTGCAATAAATTGTTTAATCATGCCGCAAATGTATGTGTTTGAACCATAATATTGTAAGAGTGAACCATGAATTTGCAAGAGTGAACCTTGATTGTGTAGGATCGAACCATGAAATTGTAGGAGTGAACCATGAATTTGCAAGAGTGAACCGTGATTGTGTAGGATCAAACCATGAATTTGTAAGAGTGAACCCCAACTAGTGTAGGAGTGAACCTTGATTGTGTAGGATCGAACCGTGAAATTGTAAGAGTGAACCCCAACAAGTGTAGGAGTGAACCTTGAATGTGTAGGATCAAACCATGAAATTGTAAGAGTGAACCCCAACTAGTGTAAGAGTGAACCTTGATTGTGTAGGATCGAACCATGAAATTGTAAGAGTGAACCCCAACAAGTGTAGGAGTGAACCTTAACTAGTGTAGGATCGAACCATGAAATTGTAAGAGTGAACCCCAACAAGTGTAGGAGTGAACCCCAACAAGTGTAGGAGTGAACCTTGAATGTGAAGGATCGAACCATGAAATTGTAAGAGTGAACCCCAACTAATGTAGGAGTGAACCTTGATAGTGTAGGATCGAACCATGAAATTGTAAGAGTGAACCCCAACAAGTGTAGGTGTGAACCTTGATTGTGTAGGATCGAACCATGAAATCGTAAGAGTAAACCCTCAACAAGTGTAGTAGTGAGCCTTGATTGTGTAGGATCGAACCATGAAATTGTAAGAGTGAACCCCATCAAGTGTAGGAGTGAACCTTGATTGTGTAGGGTCGAACTATGAAATTGTAAGAGTGAACCCCAACTAGTGTAAGAGTGAACCGTGATTGTGTAGGATCGAACCATGAAATCGTAAGAGTGAACCCCATCAAGTGTAGGAGTGAATCTTGATAGTGTAGGATCGAACCATGAAATTGTAAGAGTGAACCTCAACTAGTGTAGGAGTGAACCTTGATAGTGTAGGATCGAACCATGAAATTGTAAGAGTGAACCTCAA
>CANFLL010000027.1 GCA_947447825.1 Chitinophagaceae bacterium
AAATGGGGCTGTACTGGTTTCGACAGCAAAGTTCTTTGTAGGTATAAGCATGCAGTGCGTTGGATAATTAGCACTTAAATCTGAATATTCAAAACTCAAATGGCAATACTCAGTATGCCATGGCCGCCTAATCAGAGATTAGACCGTCATTAGGGCCGCAGAACAGGTTGGCTTGTTACCAAGTTCTCCCGCCGACTCAAACTAAATACAAGATGCTGTTGCAGTAGGCTGTGCCTGTAATAAAAGATTATCCAGCTAAGGTGTAGATTGGTTTGTTTGTTTCCTGTCCACACCCTACAATCAATAACAAACTAAGCATGTAGAAGGCTTATGGCGGATTTGTTTGGACAGGGGTTCGACTCCCCTCAGCTCCACCTAAGGGGATTCGTACCAGCGAATCCCTTTTTTCGTCTAAAAAAAGCAGTTCTTTTTCTTTCAGAATCATTAAGTTATGAGAGAAGATACCCATAATATAAGGTGTTCGATAAATTTCCTTTTTATAGTATAGGAGGTTATCGAACACCATGCGAATAAGTTCTTGCTTCTGTAAAACAGTACCAGCATCGTATAAAGCAACCATATTATTAAGCTTTTTTATGTTGCTATACAAAAGGATATAAGCCTCTTTGTCCACTTTATCTAATTCGTCAATCTTCGACTTTAAGAAACTACGATTTTGTGTTAAATCCTTGAACATTCTATCATAGCTTTCAAAACTTAATTGATCTGATACCCATTTATCTTCTAAACTGATAATTTTCTTTTCAATTGCTAGCAACTCCTTTTTAAAACTATTCATTTGCAACTTATTTTCTTCTAAAGTCTTTTCAAGCCCAGCTTTGCTCCTAGCTTCTATAGCAGAAATTAAATAATCTGGCAGGCTCAAATAAGACAATATTTCTCTTAATTGGTCATGTGCTTTTTTAGTACCTAAGTTTAGATGCCCCGCCCCTTTCTTGCATTTGTAGTAATCGTACCATTTTATTTTACCCTTACTGGCTGCTCCAGTAACAGGAAGCCCACAACTGCAAAGTAAAACACCACGTAAGGGAAACTCCTCTCGAATCACACGTTTTAATTGCCCATCCTTTACATTAAAGGTACGTTGTACCTTATGCCATGTCAGCATATTAATGATAGGCTCATGTGAAGCTGGAAATATGCCACCGGGTAGCGTTCTCCAAGGCTTTACTTCTTGCTGGCCACTGTAGATAGGATTCTTTAAAATCTTTTCAATAATACTGTTACTGTTAAGGTTAAAGCCTTTTTCTTTTGCCTGTATCTTTATCAAGTAAATTGGAGTCTTACTTAAAAAGGCCTCATAAATAAACCTGATAACAATTGCCTCAGCTTCATTTATAATCAGTTTTCTAGCCTTACCAGTCCCTTCTACACTATAACCATAAGGAGGCTTAGAACCAATAAATCTACCCTCTTGTGCCTTTGCAGTGTAAATGCCGCTATTTACTTTATTGGCTCTACGGATATTGTCGTCTTCAGCCAAAAGGAAAGATAAGCCAGTTCGGAAGAAACTGCCGCTATCACGGTAATCATAGGTAATACCTTCGGTTACAGAAACAATCTGAACTGAGTATTTTAGTTGTAGCTTCTTTATAAGGCTGATAGCTTCTCCTGCATCACGCGAAAAACGATCCATTTCAGAAACAACCAAGTAATCACATTCCTTATGGTGCTTGGCGATGAATTCGGCAAGTTTTGTCATGTCTGGACGGTCGAATGTTTTGGCAGAGTATCCAGCATCAGTGAAAGTGTCCGTCAGTTCTACCTTATTGGCTTCAAACCATTTGGCTGTATACATATCTTGCGCCTCAATACTACTATTGCTTTGCCCTTTACTACTGAATCTCAGATAACGAATACCCTTTTTATTCATATACTTATTTTAAAGTACTTTTTAGAAAAATGCAAGAAAACAAATCTACCAATCTTTCTTACTTGAAGAACATAAATGATAAACATCTGACTTATTAATTTGATGGGTTTATATCTTTCAAAAAAGATAATCAAAAAAAGTCTTGTAGAAACGGGGCTGTGTATTCGCGTACACATATTGAACCTATAAATAATTAACAAAACTTACTATCCAAAACGGGTTCATAATTCAACATGTCCAATATACCGGGAATATCATTTTGCCCAGTGGATTTGAGGTATAACTCATAGATTAGTTTAGCTTGTACCCTTAAATGGTTAATTTGAACTTCCTGCATTTTTGAAAGGGCTTTGTAGCAGTCTAAAAGGTCTATTGACTCTTTTTTTATTGCCTTTTTATTTTTACGATTATCATTAATCATTTCTAAAAATTTTATTTTACATAAATAAATTTTACTGACATTTAAATATCAGCAAGTTGTTAACGATGCTCATCTAATTTGCCACCATCGATGACAAATACCGACTTTCCTTTTTTAACTCTTCTATCCTTATATCCAATTCCACATCGTTAGTTGGGATGGCATCTTTCTTTTTTGTTGGAAATGGGATAACCTTTGCGGCATTGCCTGTGCTATTCGTTTTCATTTTCCTCATTGTTTAAATGGTTATACTGTTTTTTTACCAAGCCAAATGTATTTGTAAGACATGTGGCAAAGTTTTCGGCGCAATCGCGCATTTCTTCAAAAACAACATCTACATGCTGCTCTAAAAAAGTATTAATATCTAATGGAGTTTCAGACTCGTAAGAAATGTTGAGCGTGACCTTAAAATTATTTACTACCATGATTGAGTTTTTTTAATTGGGGGATTACTATTTATTGTTTGGATTATTCTAAGAATTGTTTGCATCTATACGTGACTCTTCTTGCCAGAGGGAATATTGTTTGCCAACAATTTCCTGATCCAACAGCTTGAGGGTTTTGATACCCAGCTTCTTTTTTTCCAACAGTTTGTTTAGCTTTTGAACGGCGGGGGAATCCTCCACCTCTTTTTTAGCCTCTTCAATTTCAAGGTCAATCAATGTAGTTTCCTTCAATACAACGTTACGCTTGCTTTGCCCGCCATGAAAATAATTGTACAAGGCATAATAACACTCCAGCTTGTAAAGCTTCAATTCCGCACTTTCACTTTGAACGTTAAATAGCCAACCATAGATTATTTTTTCGGGTAAACAAAGCATTTCATAACGCTTTCCATCCGCTCCAGTTGAGGGCTTTATAGACCTCAACTGACTAAAAATTTCATCATCATTAATGTTCTTTCGTTGCCTTACAAAATCAACATTTAGAACTTCACAAAGGGGTTTAATTGCAATCCACCATCGCCCATCGGCGTAGGTCATTTCAATTTCTTTACCATTTACATTGATGGTAGGTACTAACTCAGCCGATGGCTGTTTTGAGATGCTTTGGGCAGCACTCTCGTTTGCATTCTTTCTTGTTCGCATTTTAGAAAGGTTTAAAAAAGTAAATAAAGATGGTGGTCGCTGCGAACAAGTCCACTGCAGGGCAATAGAAGAATTAGGGACTTTCACCCATACGCCACCAAGCGTTTATAACAATATTTTTTTATCTTATTCAGCCCTAAGATTGGGAACTTATTCGCACTGCAAAAATAAAGGAAATTATTTGAAAGTGCAAGAAAAATAAAATTGTTTTCTAATAGAACGAAGGCGTGCGGCGGTTTATTGAGTCACTTACATGCTTTATAGCTTACTCTTCAATCGGAGTCTGATTAGCCCCCAGTTGAAGAGAGTTTAATGTATCAATTCGGGCTTCTTTTGCAAGCCGCAGAAATATCCGAAAACCTGCTCCTCATGCCAGGATGCACCACTGCCGGAGTCACCACTATGGTAGCTGTGCTGGGTGGGTGGCTGCCACTCCTGCATCTGCACCATTATACAATTCTTCACCAAACGTCACCCAACTATGTCCACCCTTCACAAATACATCCTTTTCGGTTATTGCCCATCCCAAACAAGCCGTATCCTTTACCTGAGCGGAAATATCATCATCGGCAATACCCAATTTAGCTTTAATTCCTCCTATTTTGGAATCGAAAGTTACTTTTTGACCATGAAATTCTTCTATGTTTCTTTTGATAAATCCAGTTGGCATACTATATTTTTTTTGAATTAATTAAAAATTGATTGAGAAAAATTTTAAATCCCTGTAGCCTACCTGCCAGGCACCGGCCTAATTGTTTTAGGCGTCGGACTAATTGCTTTAGGCATCGGACTAATTGTGTTAGGCGTCGGACTAATTCCATTAGGCGTCTGCCTAATTGCTTTAGGCATCGGACTAATTGTGTTAGGTGTCGGACTAATTCCATTAGTCGTCGGCCTAATTGCTTTAGGCATCGGACTAATTGTGTTAGTCGTTGGACTAATTGTTCTAGGCACAGGCCCAATTGTTTTAGGAGAAGTATTATTTTCTCCCAAACTAAATCAACCATCCTTTTTCAGCGGCACAAGGATTGCGCAGCCGAATTTTTTTTTATATGTGTGACAAATAAGAAAAAGAAAGGCAAAAGGGAAAAAGGGGATAGGCAAGTAGGAAGACGAAGGCATTTTTAACGTATTCATTTGTGAGTGATTGTAAAAGGTTTATGTAAACCCATGAAGAAAAATTCTTACCAATACCGCCTGAACCGTTTTATTACCGGCAATCATACGCTTAATTGAATTGGCAAAGGAAAAGAATGTTACCTTGAGAGGGAATTAGGCAAAAGTGGAAGAAGAAATATTTGAAAATAATTCTTCGTCAAAGGGCTTCGCAAATCATCTTAATAACAATCATGAGTACCTTGAAAAAATTATTATGGAACGATGCCACACGACAGTAGATTTGCTTACTGAGTTTTGTAGAGAACTTAACGGAATTCTAAAGGAGGTGGGGGGTAAGAATAGTACAACTAAAAAGAAAATTGATGATACCAGAACAGGAACTGTTTGCAGAAAGGATAATTGAGCTTCATAAAGAAAAATTAGGTTACTTAGATTGGAATATCTTACACTATGATGAAGATAATAATTTATTCAACAAAAAGTGGAGCGATAGGGAAAAATATACCCAATTAGAGTTAGTAAAGAATACACTTGAGGAATTAAATCTTGTATTATTTACAAATGTTGACAGGGATAGAAGTACACTTACACAAGTTGGGTATGCCTTTAAAGGATTTGAAGCAGAAAGAAAGTCAACCGCTAAGAAAGAAAAGGAAGAAAGAATAAAGTCATGGCCACAAAGAAGGTGGTATATATATGGCGCTATTAATTATTTAGGTGGAATAGCCACTCTATTGCTAGTACAGTACATATTCCCAAAAAAAAACACCCAATCTGGAACAGCACAAACACAATTAACCGTTTCCAAACACGATACCATTCAAAAAAACGCTTCATACAATAATAATTTAGGTAAACATAAAAACTGAATACTGCATTAAAAGGACAATCCCTCTTTAAATTGGGATGAGGTATTGTGTTACTGGAACTTTACAAGGGATTTGCCTTTCTCGCTTGTATGGCAAAAACTGAATACCGTTTATCTCGTAGATATTACTTGCATCCATTTCTGTAATTACTTTAGTATCTGCTTTTATATCAGTTTTTAAAATCTCAATTTGAATTTGCATTTCTTCCCATTTTTTATGAAAGTTTTCAGCTAAACCATCTGCCCCACGCCATGAAAGATTATATGGTGAAACCCTTTGTCCGTTCGATAATCTATTGAAATTGGTACTAATTGGAATTGAAACTGCCCCGACATTTATTTTGCGTATAAAGAACACCCTCAACCCAAATGGATTAGTTACTTGAACCCCTTTGTCGTTTTTATAACTTCCTAGTTGTCTACAGCCACAAAACAATTGTTTTTCTATCAGTGCAGTGGCAGTATTGGTAATGGCGTAGGTGCATAGGGTGCTTATCGGAATATCAATAGATTTAGCTCCTGTTCCTTTTGTATATGCCGATAAATTTTCAGCCCAACAATCCCACTTGGTAGGGGTTGTGGTAGCATTGGCACATAGGTAGAACATGTTTTCGGCTTCTACAAGTACAAGGGTGTCTGTGGTAAGTGTGATGGTGAGTGTTTGTAAGGCGGCAATGGTGGCTACAGTAGCCGCTAATTGTTTGTCACCAACCCACGTAGTACCATCATATTTATTGATGGTTATATCCTTAATTCTATCACCTTGATAGCTGTCGAAACTATCCCACGAGTAGGCTAGTTTATAGCCATTGGCGTTGTTTGATGGGTTATTACTATCATAGTTATTGCTATCGCTAATGGCACTATCAAATTCGCCCGTGCATTTGTCCGTTAGTGGCAATACTCTTTTGTTTACAAAGTCATTTACCTTGTAGTATAGCTTCACATTATTGGTTTGGTCGAATACAGGGTATATTTTAAACAAGCTAAATATGCCTTGCAGAAAACCAAATATGTACATGTCTGGTGGTACATGTTTGCCCGGTATTATTGTTCGGTTTCTGTCTATGTATGGGGTTGCGTAATTCTCCAATGCCCAATTATTGAAAAGAACCAAATCATCCCATGCGGCATCGTCGACAAATGCACCAGATACGGTATAGCCGTGTTCTTCAAAAACCTTTTTAAAAACATATTTAAGGCTAAAAAAAGGCACTGTCCTTACATCGCTATGGCGGTATAGTGGTTGATTATCTCCGGGCGAAGTAAGCGTGGAGGTTAAAACAATAGTGCTACCATCGTAGTGTGCAGTAGGGCGACCAAAGCTCCAAGCGTTGGCAGTGCTACCGGTTACCACTATGTTATTTACAGTGTCCTTGAAAAGAAAATCATTCACATTGTCATAGTCTGGTCGGTTGGTATCAAAATAGTTTTCTATGGCTACGGGTGCAAACTTCAAGAATGGATATTGTGGGAATGATCCTTTCATTACTTCGGTGGCAAATACACGGCTTTCTGTAGTGTAAGTAATAGGTCCACTAAGTATCAGGTCTTTTAGTTTTTTGTTTTGGATGAGAGAGCCAAATAAGCCCTTAGTACCAGATATAGAAAAGCTAAATGAACCTTTAGTATATTTAAAGTTGCCTACTTTTTCCAATAAAAGCATTTTACCATTCATCATTTCGGGAAAGCCATCATTGTAAATGTGGCATTTAAAGTAAAATGCTTTCTCATTATTGTTTTGGATGGTTTCGGCAAAGCCAAGCAAACGCCTGTTGGTAGGAGTCCAAGGGACAGTAATGGGCAAAGAAAAGACGCCGATGCTGAAATTATCATCAAAGGCGTCTGCCATTTCTTCCAAATTAAGTATGGTACCTATGGGTAAATCAAGAAAGCCCTCTTCCTGAGGACCATACACATAAATCTGCAACTGATTAATCATAGTGCTAAGGTTGCACTATGCTAGAGTGTTTTAAAGGACAAATGAAAAAGCCCCGTAGAAACGGGGCTATAAATATTCGCGTACTCACATTTAAAAAATATTACAAAGAAGTAGATGCACTACCATCTATACGTGCCTCTTCTTCCCAAAGAGAATATTGTTTACCAACAATTTCTTTATCAAGCAATTTGAGTGTTTTAATACCTAGTTGCTTTTTGGCTCTCAGCTTACTTAGCTTTTGAGCAATAGGGCTTTCCTGTAATTCCTTTTCTGCCTCTTCAATCTCTCTGTCAATTAAAGTAGTTTCTTTTAAAACAATGTTTCTTCTACTTTGCCCACCGTGAAAGTGATTGTACAAAATTTCATAACATTCTTCCTGAAAAACTAATAATTCGGGGCTATCACTTTGTATGTTTGATAACCATCCATAAATGTACTTTTCAGAAATACAAAGCATTTCTTGTTTACGTTTTGAACTGTCGTGTGTTGTCTGTATAGACAACGCACGGGAGAAAATCCGATGCTCTTTTAGTGTCTTATATTGACGGTGATAGTCAACATTTAGGACATCACAAATGGGTCTTACCGCAATCCACCAACGCCCATCGGCGTAGGTCATCACGATTTCTTTTCCATTCACATTTACACTGGGTAACATTTCAGCCGTTGGCTGCACTGGGAGATTTTTGTTTTTTTTCATCTCTAGCATTTTTGAAAGTTATTAAAAAGAGGGGTCGCCGCTAAAGATGCTACAGGTTGTATGTAGAATGTATGTGGTACTTGCACCCACTCGCCCCTTTTTATTAAAATAATTTTATTGATTGTAAGCATAACCTGTATTCTTTAGCGATGTAAAAGTGCATGGCATCGCAAAAAAGCAAAAGGACAAAAATTGCTTTATGATAAACATGGCTTATTCACTGATAAAGTTGCCGTGTTTTGCCCCAATGTTGGTTAGTTACGTCATAAAGTTGCCGTGTTTTGTGTTGTGGTTGGCTAGTTTCGTGATAAAGTTGCCGAGTTTTGTTACAAGGTTGGCTTGCTCTGCTCCGTGATTGGGCAAGTTGGTAATAAAGTTGCCTAGTTTTATTGCAACACTGCCGAGATTTGTTACCATACTTACCACAAATAACTATTGATTCAAACTACTTGCCTTTTTTGCTGCTTCATATTTTGCCTCTTCTCGCCTGTACTCTTTTATGCTCACTACCGCATGAAGTTTGGTATTGAAGTTCTGCAAGTCTCCTCTCATATTGGCTATTTCTGCATGAATCTTATCAAATCCTTCATGTGGGTTAGCTGTATCATTACTATTAAACAATGGGCGTACCACGCCACCTTGCTCCATAATTTTAGGCAAAGAAGGATTAATGCTTTGCGCTCTAGCATTTGGCATACTAATTTTTGCACCACTAGCCCAATTAACGCCACCGGCTAATGAATTGAGTGCACTGGTTATTTGGGCGGTATTGCCTGTGACGGTATAGGCAACTGGGTTAGTCATTGCGGCTGCTTTCATCACTGCCTCGTCACGTTCTATCTTAGCCATTATTCCTCCAGATGCATCACTATGCTTATCGCCGTTTCTTATCCAATCACCTTTGCCAAGTTCTGGGAGTGGGGCGGCAGCAATAGAAGCTATTTGTAAACCACCCATCCATCCTGCCAATATACTCAAAGGAATATTGGGCAATGCCTCGGCAATGGCGGCGGCGGTATGCACAACGGCAGAAAACAAGTTGATGGCTTTTTCGCGCTTTGCCTGCTCTCTGGCAATTTCCTTTTTCTTCTTTTCCTGTGCAGCATCCATCCTATCTACCTCTAGTTGGTATTGCCGCTCATTCATCAACTTACCATCCAAATGTTTTTTCAGTGCAGTTTTCTTGCGGTCATTATTGGCAATCTCCCTGTTGAGCTGTGCGTTTTCCATGCTTCCCAAAAAGGTACTTAGCTGAGAGAACATAGAAAGTGTAGTATCAACACCTTTTTTGATGTTTTCAATTTGCTTGTCTCTCCTTTGTTTTGCCTTCTCCTGGTACTCAGCATCCAATAAATCTGCCTGAGCTAAGTAATCACTATCAATTTGTTGGATGGCTGCCCACTTCTCCATTGCATCCATCTTAGAATCTTGCAACCCTTTTATTGCTTCATCACGTTTTAGCTGCAAAACCTTTAAGGCTTTCGCTTTTTCAAAAGCAAGTAATTCTTTTTCAGCGGCTTCATGCTCGGAGCTTCCCGGTTTATTGATAATGACACGCCTTTTTATAGAAGCTTCCTGTCCATCGCTGTGCATTTGCTCCAATAGTTTTCGCTCTGCCTCCTGAGCGCGTAACTGTGCAATAAGGTCGGCTGTCTGTTTTTTAAGCTCTTCCGACTTTAACTTGGTCAATTCTTCAGCAGCTTTTTTGCTGATGTCTTTAAAATGCGTTGCAATGCTTATTTGGTCTTTTGCAGCCTCAGCACTAATGGCTGTAACATTTGCCTGATAGGTTTTTTCATTGATAAGCCCTGCAACTAACCTTTCGGCTTGCAGTTTCTTCAATCCTTCAAAATAGTTTTCACTATCCTTCAAGGCTTGCTCATACTCTTTGGTGGAACTATTTTCAAACTGTTTTTGGTTGGCTCTGTTTAGTTCTATTATTTCTTGCTCAGATAACTTAGACATTTCTTTTTTCCAACCATCCTCTTCAGCTAATCCATCTTTCCCTTTTTTTAGATTGTGAACTTTTAATAGATGGTCTTGAGCCTGTGCTAATAGATCTGCATATTTTTTCTCAATCCGGGCAATCTCTTTTTGATCTTCTGTTTTTCCATCAATCTCATTATCACGCCTTATTTTATCAACCTCAGCTTTAAAAGTTTTTAATTCTCTTTTAAGTTTTGCAAATTCACTTTCTTCTTTCTTTTCGCTCTTAGGTTTAATCCCATTAAGCTCGTCAAGTTGTTTTTTTAGTTCATTGGTTTTTTTAACGTTAGCATCAATTAATGGTCTAGTGGTTAAACCTGGCTTTGCTTTTTCAAGTGCAGCAATTTGGTTTTGCAAGTCTTCAATTAAACCAATTTTAGTTGTTGTGCCGGGTTTGTTTACTTTATGAAGAGCGTCTTCAAATGCCTTTTTTTGTTTTGTCTCAATATCATTTTGTAGTAGTTTAATTTGTTCTGCATTTGCATAAAGGTTGTCAAAATTTACGCCTGCATCATGCGCAATAGCCATCATGTGAGACTTCTGAGGCGTAAGCTTTTCACCGGGTTTTAATGGTGCTAACTGATTCTGCAATTCTTCATCTGAAGTATAATTCAGTTTATTATCTTTCAGCCTAAGTTTACTAAATGTATCTGCTCGTTCCTTTAGCTTATCAGTGAGGATACTTTGTTTAGCTTCAATCTCAGCTTTCTCACGCAAAGAGGCAATATAACCGTCTAAAATTTCTTTACCTTCCTTTGTATTAATATTTTCTAATGTTAGCCCATCCAGATATTTAGGGCTAATGGCAATTAATTCGGCAAGTGCTTTTTTTCTTCCTTCTAGTGATAATGTATTGTCACGGATTACTGAAGCCAGTGTTTTAACTTTACTTATGTCTTCTGTCGTAGCGTCAGAAACTTTTTTATTTACCTCGTAAGCAACTTTATAAGCTTCAGTTTGCTTACTCATTGCAATAGTTAAAGCCCCAATTAAAGTGATAATAATCCCAATTGGACCTAATCCCGTTGAAACTGCAATTGTCCAAAGCCTTTGTGCTAAAGTAGCTGCTGTAATTGCACCAGATAAAAAGTTAGTTACAACAATATAAGCTGCTGTAGAAGCAATTGCTATGTTATTCCAAACCGCTATTGCTTTAGTTACAACAGTATTTGCAATTTTAGCAGCCGTTTCCCGCATTATAGAATAAGCAGAAATAATATAATTGGAGTTAAGAAGTACAATGCCAGCAATTAGAAGATAAATAGCAGTCATGTTATTTTGAATCCAACCCGGTACTTTTTTTAATGCTTCAATAAAGTTATCTGCGCCAACGGCTGCATCCTTCAAGAAGCCTGTTACAGCGTTACTTGTCAATAGTCTATTAAAATCTTTCCCCAGCTTATCAAGCGTTGCGCCTAGTGTTTGGTTCTTTAGTTCAAAGGCATCGGTTATTTCGTTAGTCTTAGTAAGGGTATCGCCCGCTGCTTTAATCTTATCTCTAAAGAAGTCGGCTTTCCCTCCAATGATACCAAGGGTAGTTACAATCTTTGCGCCGTCCTCTCCTGCATCTGAAAATGCTTTTGATATATCCTCAAAAGAAGATTTACCCTTTGTCAATCCTTCAGAAACCTTTATTAAAGCTTCAACTGGCTTATCTCTTAAAGTTTGCGAAAATTCTTCAAAACTCATTTTAGCCATACCAGCAAACTTATGTGTACTGCTCCCCATTTGAGCCAATACCTTGATGATGGCAGTAGAAGAGCTTTCTGCTTTCTGTCCACTTTCTTCTAGTCCGGCTGCAAGCCCAATACTCTCTCCAAGTGTTACCCCTGCCGTCTTTGCCAAACCACCTAGCCTTTGGGTAAAGTCTACAATAAAACCTCCACTTGCCACGCCTGCATTGGCCATATGAACGATGGCATTACCAATGTTCATTAGCTTGTCACCTGTCACGGTTACTTTACCATCTGCATCTGCATTGGCATATACGTTGATAATCTTACCAAGTTGGGTAGTAATCTCGTCAGCGTTACCTAGTTCATCGCCAAGCGATACAACTAGCTTGTCAGTTGCTTGAACAAATCCAAGTATATCCTCCTTTGCTACGCCAAGCTTACCAGCTATTACGGCAATCTCTCTTAATCCTCCGGTACTAGTCCTGGTATCAAGTCCGCTAAGAGAATGGTTTAGGTGTTCCACTTCCACGGCTGTCATCCCAGTAACACGGCGTATATCTGCTAAGGAATCCGACAGTTTGCCAGCTCCACCAATAATATTTCCTATTTGAGAGGTGATGAATTGGAAACCAAGGTAACCTGCGGCCATTACGCCAAATTGCTTTACCTCGTCACTCATTTTTGAGAAGTAAGAAGAAAGTCCTTGTACTCCATTTTTTACATCGTAAAGCCTGCTTTCAACTTTCTCAATTTGCTTTTGCAAATCATTGAACTCTTTTGTGAATGGTTGAACACTACCCTTCAATGCTTTTAATTGATTAAGTTCTCTAATGAGTTCTTTTTGATTAAGGGCAGTAAGTCCAATGGTTTGTTTAAGGTCTGCCATCTCTTTGTTAATGGCGTTCAATTCTATTTTTTTTGCTGCATATTCTTCTGTGCCTTTTTTTAGGCCGTCCATTTCGAAACGAACGTCTGCGGCTTTTTTGCGAAGATTGTTTAATGCTTCCTGCGCTGCATTGTTATTGACGTTGATATTGAGGTTAATTACATCGCTCTTTACACTCATAAAAAAGGGAGTTACTTTAGTGTAACTCCCTCAAAATTTGACTAGTCAAGCCCTTTATAAAAGGACATCACTATATAGCAGTGTAGCCTGTGCCTGCTGTCAATGCGTAAGTTATTCCAGTGCTTTCTCCTGTTGAAATTAAAGTTGTTGAACCCGAAGGATTGACAGTAAGATTAGTTGTAATTAGACGTGGTGTCACATGTGCGCTAGAGTAATAAAATAACTTATTATAATTAACAGTCAGTCCAAAACCTGTTATGTCAACTGCTACTGTACCTGCGCTGTTGGAATAATAATGAATGGTGACAGTTCTTGCACTGCCAGTGCCTGTATCAATAATTTTAGCCCAAACAGCAATAATCCCATTTGTTACATTGATATAAACTTTGGCAATATCTGTTAATGAATGGTCTGTTATTTTCTGAATTGTATATCTGAACCAATCTTGACCAATAAACACACTAGATGGGGGAGTATAAGTTGCCATTCCTGCTGCATTGATGCTATAACTACCACCAAACATAGTAGCATCAGCACTAGGTCTAACTTCAATCCCTTCATCATCTGGATCTTCGTCATTTGCCATCACTGATGTTGGTAATGCAACGGCTACTCCATAGCCAGAAGTAATGGTAAAGTAATCATCCCTAGCAATTGGTTCAGAAGGTCCTCTAACTGCAATAACTGTTGTTTGTTGAGCTCCCATTTTCATTGGCGCAGCAAACTCGTCGCATATTACACGAGACTTAATTTGAATATCCATTGTGTCCGTAGATAATGGAGAGGTGTTTGGGTTGTTAAATTTAAAATTATAAACACCGCTATTCCCTTGTAAAATTGTTGTTATAAAATCATAGCCAATACTTAATACAGGGACAGTTATAAGTTTTGGGACTTTGACTATGATTTCAATTTTATCATAAGGCAATGGCATAGCCCACATAAATCGCAACGTGCCCCTATTTATTTGCCGTACAATAAATGTTTGTAAATTAGGGCATGTTCTGCTTACAGGCATAGTGTCAAGAGGTAGATAAAATTGGTTTGAATAAGCTTTTTTCCATTCAATTTGAATAGAGATCAAACTGTCTCTGTTAGAATAAAATTTAGCATTAGCTGAACTAATCGTTACCGGCAATAGTTTGTCACCATATAATTCATAGATTTCTTCAGCTAAAAAAAGGGCTCTAATTTTTTGTTGTGCGGATTTTGATAGAAATCCTGTATCACCAACCTTCTTTTCAGTCTCCTCATTGAAATAATTACTGTTTTGATTGTTAAGAATGCCGTCTGTAAAATAGGCGGGGACTGTTATTCTTATTGCGTTTTGCCTAGTGTAATCTGCTTCGTAATCAATCTGTCCTCGAAGTCTTATTGTTTCCAATGCGCCTAAGCTATTGCGATATAACAATTGTTCGGTACGATAAAAGGTTCTGTAGTCAATAATGTATGTTCTTGTAACAATGACTATTGCGTCAGCGTTTTTTACAGAATATGTGTAGGAAACAATATCCTTACCTCCGTATATAAGGCTATCTAAGTTCATTCTGTTATAGCCGACGGGCATGCAACACACCCCCCAAATAAAGGTTGAAACCGTAGCAGTGTACGAGGAACTATTTGTTGTTCCATCTGAAAATGTAACAACAACAGTAACAGTCTGTTCTGCAAAATCATCATAAGGATATATCCAATATAACAATCTTGTATCATCCTTACCCACCAGTTCCTCCACAGTTTCGTAGTTTAATGCTTTCTTTTGGTTGGCTATCAACTCGCTAAAAAATTCCGATGGGTGCCATTGCTCATAAGGTAAACCGCCTTTTATGGCTATCAATGCTGCCGATTCGGTAACGCTTGTTACTGCGGCATTATTTTGCATTAATTGATAAGAAATCTTAAATCGACAACTATGGCTATCACAGCTTATTGGGATTGATAAATTAGGTTGAATTTTTGTCAAAGAAAGATAAGGGTCAATATATGCCCTTAAATCAAATTCGACTAGTCCATCAGTTGAAGGGAAGAAAATCTGTGACTTTACTTTTAAAAAAATTTCGCTATTAGGCGTTTGCTCCACAAACACATTTACTTGCAACTGAGTTGATTGGGTTGTTTCACTAGTGCCATAAGGTGTAATAACAAAAACATAATGTATTGGATTACCAGTGAAGGATACATCAAAAGGTTGTTTTATGTTGATTAATTCTAATGCCATGATAAAGTTTTATGAGTTTGTTAATTCAGCATGAAGCAATGCCTTGGTTTCTTCGCTATAACCATATAGCAATTGATTTTCTAACCAATTTAATTTTCCATAAGCTGGTTTAGAGTATATTTTCTTTGGTTTTTTCCCATTTTTATTTAAGTGTACATCCCCAGTCTTTTTTTGACTGAGTAACGTAACTTTCATTGAGGTCATGCCGCCTAACGGATGGCCTTTACTAACGCCCATATCTACAAATCGGAGATACTGCTTAAATGACAATCGAGATACAGCACCATTGCCAGCAGCCGCAGTAACATAAGATAAGCTGTTGATGGCCTCTCCAGTTACACCAACGCCTAATCTTTTCGCAGTTATGCGCATTGTATCCTCCAGATTACTCATGTAATCGTTAAGGCATTTAATAATAAATGGCTGCATTAAATTGTCTGTCATTCTACATCGATTGTATCTTCCAATTCATTAATAAGATAATCAAGGTCATCTATCATCAAGGCGAGTAATAATGATACTTCATCTGGAGAGATGGAAATAGTTCCTCTATATAGAGCTAATGCTGAGTTACTAGACGAAGTATCAATAGAGTAGCCCTTTGCCCCATCTTTTGACGTTCCTGTACTGAAATCTGGCTTGATGTATGCAGGTGTATCTTCATTGCCAACCTGATAAAATACTGTTGAGTCATTGGCATCTGGCACTATAACGACTAAAGGTTTATTTAGCAAATTACGCAATAAGCTATGCTGCTCCAGATAAGATCCAGCGATAAACCCTTGAATTGAATATTGATTGTTGTTTAGCCCTAACTCTCCAGAAGATTTTCCTGATGCACTGTTTTTTTGTGGCGTGGCTTTTACTTGTAAAAAACCTTTGTCTGAATAAAATGAATGACTGCTTGTTATAAGCATTCCATCAGGTTTAGCAATAGATGCAAACCAACTTTGCAAGGCGATGTAAATTACCTCACCAGTACCAGATGATATGTTTTTGGGGTATAAAAGATTTTTAAACATAACTATAAAAATGTGCCTACTGGTGGAGGGGTAGTAATATTTCGTGTTTGCCTGAATTCAAAGCCAAATTCAACCCTATATCCAAACTCATTATCAAAAAGCTTTGATGTTGGGGTGATAGCCAGATGCGTAAAATCAAAATATCTAAAAGGGGTTTCTTCTCTCACAGATTCATGTCCATAATGATCTTGCCATATTTTTGAAAGTAAGTCGTAGCAAATACGTTCCGTAAGCTGAAATGCTTCAATTTCAGCAGTAACACTTCCTGTTTGTGCATGTGATAGCACGGTAAACGCACCTTTGTATTCCCCTTTAATATCATAAACAGACTCTGAATTAGTTACAACTTCATAAAGTTCAAGCAAAAGAGCTGCTGGCGTAAAGCTAACGGAACTTCTTAGCCCAACAATTACCTCTTCCGAACTCCAACTAGCAAAATGTTTTGAGCCTACTTTACCGTTACCAGTTTCACTTTCTGGATCATGCATTATATCCTTATGGCGAGTAGCCATATCACGGAAATATTTTATGTAATTGCTTACGTTTAATTGGCTAGACATTGTGTTGTGCGTTTAATTCTTTTACTTTAATTGCTTCCTGTTCCATCTCAAACATGTATTCAAGCAGTGGCATAATTCTTATTTGGTTTCTAGTGCCGTTTTTTACTCCTGCTCCTGAGTGGATGCACTTAGTAAATGCGAGCATATCAGGCTCTGTTGATTCACCATTCCCTTCATAAACAGTTGGGAACTTATTGGGGAGGTTTAGCCTGCATCCACAGTACCATGTATAGGCACTGTACAGAATCCACGCTTTTACTTCAAGAAAAGGCTTTGAGGCTTTGTCAAAGTCGTATGTCTCTAACTTATCCTTCAGTATTTCTTGGAATGGCATTCCCTTCTCTCGATAGATAATTGCACACATTTTAGCCAGTACCTCCGCTGATGGGGCGTCATTAAACTCATGGAAGAGTAATTCTAGGCATTCAAATTCGCCACAGGTAATGTTTTCAAAGTCATTTTCTAGCCCAATTAATTGTTTCCCTGCAACTTCAATTTTTTTGTGTGGCTGTATGGTTAGGTTGTTTTCTGTGTATAGAAAATCAAGCAGGAAGATAGAAGCTGCAACAACTTCCAAATCCATCTTTTCTTTAAAGTCTTCAGGCAGTTGTACTCCTTTTTCTTTTGCTCTGGTTTCTATCAGAAAAAAGAAAAAAGAAACCCTATTATCTGCATTGCTAGACGGGTTGAGTAGTTGTAGTTTACAAATCTCTAAAACTTCATTTTTGGTTAAGTCATCCCAACATGAAGGGAAGTCTATTTGAATGTCAAAACCCCTTGCCTGATATAAGTTAATTGTTACCACATAGCTAAAGTGGCATTAGATTGAGGGTGGTAAAAGGACAACTGAATATTATTCATAAAATAGCCCACCGATTAGGGTGGGCTTACTGCAATGTAAAGTCGTCAAAAAATACAAGATGCAGATTCATTTATGCGCTTGCTAACATCTGTTAAGGCAAATGAGAGCGTTTTTAATTCATCCTCTGTAAACTTTGCGCTTTTCCCATTAACAGTATTGCCGTTAAGGCGTTGGTAAAACCATTGAGGTGTTTTTTTAAAATAAGTTTTAGCAAAGTAAGATACCGACAATGCGGGCAATACATCTTTCAATTTTTCTTTCAATATCAGCTCGTCAATTTCTTGAACAGTTGCCTTGGCTGCCTTAACCATTGCCTCCGAAAATTCGGCAGGTTGTTGTGTAGCCAACTGATTCATTTCATTGTCAATTTCTGCCAATTCTTTTTTGTTGGCGTGCCTAAACCTTTCTTTTAATTCTTCTATTTTTTTATCCATATAAAATGTTTTAAAAGCCCCCTTTCGAGGGCTTTTTGTTTACAATTCTTTTAGCTTTTCAATAATCTGCTGAATGAGATAATCAAAGTCAGCTTGTAAATTCGGTGTTACTTTTTTGTAATACTCGAGGTAAAAAAGCAAATCTTTTTCTAGTTGCTTTTTCGGTGATAACACTTTTTTCTTTTTCATTCATCTTGTAATTTTTTGACACTTCAAAGATAATAACAATTATGTTATTAAGCAAGTTTTTTATTAGAAATTATCAATTATTTTTTAAATAAAAAAGCCTCCGTAGAAACGGAGGCTAAAACTAACTGCATATGAGAAAATTGTAAAAAGATATTAAGTTAAACTTCTATCGAAAGTTATTTCTACCGTATCACATTCTAGCATCTTTTTCAACTTGATGAAAAAGGCTTCAAATGCTATCTTACTATTTGTTACCATATCTTTAGAAATGCCATTGCCCAACAGCAAGCATCCTTCTGTATCTTCTGGATAATTTCCAGGATGAATTCTTATGCCGTCAAAAGCTGGCACATCTAATAATATTGGCAAAATCTTTTGAAAGCGGTTACTAAACGATGTTGTAACTTTATAGCTACCTTCTGGGATAGCCGTTTTTCCTGCTACTTTCATCTTTTGAAGTATCGACAAGGGCATATCTTTTTTAAGACCTCTATCTACGTCCTCAAGGGTAAAACACTCAAAATGGCCATTGATGTAAAGACGGCTAATTACCGACTTGTCCGTTTTTGTAATTGCTTTTACTAAAAGTTTATTTTCCATTATTAAACATTTTATTGTGGCGTTTCGACTGCATCAATCTTGGCATTATCATCCACTGCAAGTTTAGATACTGTGGCAGCCACACCGCCAATAGCTGCCATATAGCCACCAACGGTTACTATTAATGCAGGCAATGATACTGGGGCAGTAATTATACCTGCCCCAATAGTTCCAATTATTACTCCTACCCTTATTAATTTCTTAAAAAAGACAGGTGTAGGTGACTGAAATCTGTTTACAATTTCTTTCATAACTATTTTTTTTTGTTTTTGCGAAGTGCGTTTATGTAGTAGATGATAGCGCATATAGAGGCAATACCGCCAAGAATGCCAGATACTATCCTAACGGTAGTATCTAGCGTATTCATACTTATTGCAAAGAAGCCTAAGCCTCCTACTAATGCTGTAAAACCGTCTGCGGTGTCTCTAATGTGGTGGATCATTACTGAATGTCTTAAAGTAATCATTACTATTATTCTCGTAGGGTGTTAATCGGATATAACTAGCCTTTACTTCAACCTTACCCCATGCTTTGCCGCCACTCTACTAGCTGCTGAATTGATGCTCATACCAATGAACGGTGTAGTTTGAAGTGTATCTCTAAAAGAAATCTGCCCTGCACTTGTAACCCTTCCTGTGCCTACATACCTCAAAGAACTGTTTACCGTTGCCACGCTATCAGTTAAGCTAGTGATAGCAATAGACATCGCATTAACAGGAACACCAGCAATTTGAACGCTATCAATAGACTTAACTATTGGTTTGCTTTGCCCCTGCCCTGCATACTGCGCTTTACTTACCGTAGATACCATTGTTGCTATTGCCACCATAGCGAGGATTGTTGTTAAACGTTTCATATTTATTTATTTAAAAAGTGAAAAAACTTAATACCAATCAGCTGCCACTATTTTCCAGCCCCCATCGGTGTAGAAACATAATGAATTAGAATCACTGTTAAATATTAGTCTACCTGGCTGAGGATTATCTATGGTGTTCATCTCATATTCTGTTAAATTTTCCAATTTGCCAATATCATCTAAACCAGCAAACGTCATATCTTTATCTGGTAGAAAAAAAGTTCTATTATATGATAAACTTTGATTATCAATTATTGAGTGAGTATCAGCATCATTACTAAATTCTATGCCCCCACTAAATGCCCTGAATAAATGGGAATAAACGTAGCCACCTATATTGTCATTACTCTTGTATACTACTGAAAATCCATTTTCTAAGTTAATTCTTGTTTCTATGCTTTCGCCAGTTTCTGGCGTTGGGCAATAAATGCTTTTTGTTTTTAAATTTCCATTACCATCACTTGTAATTAATCCGTTATCAAGCCAAACAGACCCGTCAGTTTCTTTAATATAAGCCACTTCTTCTCCGAGAGATGTGTTATTTCTAATTGAAATTGAATTAGCTTGAATATCCCCATAAAAAGAAAATCCATAAAGGGCATTAAATTCGATTATTTGGTTAATATCATCTAATCTTATGTTTGTATAATTTTTATCTCCAACATAATCTCCTATCCCAACAAAACCATTTGGAATATCTACCATAAAGTTTTCTATACGGTCAAAACCATTGATTTGAAATACCCCTTCATTAGGTAGCCATTGTAGACTATTACCATTATTAAAAATACGAATATCACCATCTACACCTATACTCCAATTTGAAACGTACGAGTCATTTCCATCTTCTGAATATGTATAAGATAACCCGTTTACACCAAGATTCCAACTTTGAATATTTCCAGTATTATCGTCTATACTACCGCTAACTCCAATACAACTTAAAGCTAAAGAGTTGTATACGTTATCTTCGTTAGTATAATAGCTTTCTACATTTCTAAAACTTGCATTGCCATTTGGATCTACTCGCCAAGTACCTTCTGCATCATTACCTACCCAACCATCACTTCCAACTAAAAATTTACTATCAGCAAAATAAACTGAACCATCCAAGTTTAATCTATAGTGGTTACTAATAAAATTGCCAATAGCATCAATAGTAATTCCCCCACTTGCAAAATCAGCTTGACCAGTAGGGTATAAATCAATGGCTTCTGCTACATCTATTTGACCATTTTGGTAAATAGTTACTCCGGGTAATGACAATTGTCCTTGAGGACTAATTTGTGCATTTGCAGTTGGGTAGTCAATCCCATCTAATTGCCCCCACACTTGTAATGCGCCAAAAGATTGTACAGCTTGCGAACCATCATCAACAACTAATTGCGTCAGTGAACCATTTCCACTCCAATCTCCAATAGTAGTAGTAGAGGCATCAGTCGCCATTCCACTGGCTAAATTTTCACCAATCCAAATAGAATTTTTAAAATTCCATTTGTTGGCTGTAATTGTTTGTGGGGTGGATGGATTGAAAGATGAGCCAGAACCAGCCAGCTTTTTTACGGCGGCTTTTGTTATTAATTCTACACTGTCGGTAGTCCTTGTGGTAGTATCGTTACTTATCGCAGTTACACGCTTGCCTGCTACCGATAATACATATTTTACTTTTAGACTGTCTGTTTGAGAGCTTTGAGAAAAGCTGATTAACGAGATTGATAAAAGAAAAAATAAAAAGATTTGTTTCATAATTATGATTTATAAATTATTATCACTGTATCCTCCTGTACTCCTGTGAAGTATATCCATTGAGAATTCCTAAATTTTAGGGAGACATCAAGAATTAAGTCTCCATTTTCTGGGAGATGGGCATAGTCAACCAAATCATTTCCCCCCTCTTCATTACTAACGGCAAAATCAGTTTGGCTACCCCCTTGAATCCAAAATCCAGTAATTTTAGTGTCAGCATATACATAATAGGAACTAGTGCCAGGATCAAGTTTATCACGAAAAATATGTGCAGAAAAATCTTGAACTGAGATTTTCTTAAGACTTCCCGTATTTGGGTCTCCAACGAATAATAAAGTACCGTAATTAATATCGGTAGCTGCATTTAATTCGTTTATCTTTTTACCCATCTCTTATTGTTTGCTTGTCAAAAATGTCCTTGTCATTAAATTTATAAAAGGACAAAAAACCTATACCAATCCAAAACTTCCATCCAATTCGTTATTGGATGAATTAGCATCTTCCAATTTGTTTTCTACTTCAACGACTGTAGGAACTTCAAATGCCGGGAATTCATCCAGATTGGCATTAATGTAATCAGTTGCTGTTTTTAGCCATTGCCTTCCGTCTTCTGTGCATTTTTTTATTAGGTTACTAATCTTTACATCACCTGCATCCCCTATCTTACTCATGTTATCATTGGTACTGCGCCCTTGTTCTGAAGTGATGGTGATGCCATGTTCATCAAATCTAACTGCTAGATATGGCAGTGCATAGGCTACTGTGTAGTAAGCAATAGCTTTTTTTAGATAGGAGAGAAGCTCCGTTTCTGCTTCAGTAAAAGATTCAGGAGAGTTCCAGTCTTTATTTTTCAAAAAGCCAAATAATAGTGCAGTTATAGCTGGCTTAATCATCTGTATCTCAACATCGACCATTTTGAAGCGCATCGCAAAGAAGTTCCTGAAAGGAGATGCAGTCGTATAAATCTCATTAAACTCAGTAGCTGATTTGATAAAAAGCTTCCGATATGAAGAAAATGATTTGCTAGTGACCCAATCTGGGTAGCTGCTTTGGTTTTCATCAAGAAAAGAATAAAGACTTTCGCAATGCTGTTCAGCTTCTCTGAGATGTTGGTCTCTAAAGTTTTTAACCTGGTACTGATAGGCAGACTTTGCTTTATCCGTCTCTAATCTTCTTACTCCACCGTCCGATAAGCTTACCTCCACTTTTGGCGCATAGTAATAACATAAATACGAGCCAATCACGTTCCTACACATAAACAACAATTCCTGTTCAGCACTAGTAAGTGATGTCTCCAGCGTAATCAACTGATAAGCATTGTGTAAACTGGCGTAAAGTATTTTATCCAAAATCGGCACAATATGCCATTGCTCTATATTCCTTATTGTTCCATGTATGGATGAGAAGTTTACTCCGGGAGTCATTTCTGCGAACTCAAGAACTTCTTCAATTTTTTTAAATAACATATACTAAGTTTTAAGAAACCTTTTTTTGTGTGCCTGTTCCTTTGTCGAGTGTTGTCAGCACTACATCACGAAAGCGAAAAACTAGATCATTATCCCACTCGTTAAAATCACGAGTGATATAGAGTGGAGACAGTGCCAATTGTCTTTCAAGGTGCAGCAAGCTTGTATTATTTAGTCCTGCTTCACGTATATCTGAACCAGAGCCACCTCCTGATTGGTGCGAGCTGCTTGGCGAGCCTGCACTCATTTCACTAGGATGTACATCCATTGCCATCAATATTTCAACATTGGCGGCGGTGGTGGTCATCAATTCCTTGTCAAGGTTTGTTTTATCTTCAATGGCCTCAATCTTGATGAGTCCGTATTCCTTTTGTGTCTGAGGGTCAACATCAAAGAATGAAATGAATGTTTTGAAGGCATTTTCGCTACCAGAAAGAAAGTCGTTCATTTCCTGTAACAGCTTCTTTTTAGCTTTTGCCTGTGTACCATCTGCGGCCATTGCTTCCCACTTTTCAATACCATATTTCTTCTCAAAGTATTTCTCTGGTATCTGAATATGGTATTTGATATTGAAGGCTTTTTCGTACATGGTTTTTATGAGGTTAGGTATTTTGCAAGCAATTTCAACCCATCCTGAAAGCCTAGCCCCGTCCCATGCAGGAAGCTGATAGTAAGTCTTGTTAGGTGAAGGATAATTATTTGGAACAATAGCCGATTTGAACCCACCTAACCCACGCTCGGATAACTGCCTTTCTGCAATGGCTTTAAGTGATTCAACCGGATTGTACATATCAGCGCAATCCAATTGTTTCAATAGTTTGCCATCAACAGGCAATACATTCTCCAGATTGACAGGGTTTTGAATCAAGCCTCTCATTACCCTTTTTGGGTCGAACTTAGAAAACTGGTCGCCTGACATTCCCCACATTTTAGTAAGGAAGACAGAACTAATGTCGCCATTATCGTTCATTTGTTTGAAACGACAATCACAAGATTCCTGATGAACCCAGCCCGTTATCTTTTTTGTATCTTTTGAAAATATAGCTTCAGGAAATACATTTCCAAACCAAGCCCAATCCAATAGATATTCAGTCCAGAAGCGATAGTATTGAGGGCTATTCATCATTTTGAACAGGTCCTTGTTTTCGCCTGGTTGCATTGGGGTGAATATTTCACTACCATCGTCTTTATATCCAGTAATCTTACCTGCCATTATTCCATTGCCCCACAGTCTGCGAGCTTTACGTCCTAGAGCAGATTTACCAATGCCACAATAAGCCATTTGCTGTTCTATGTTTTGCGGAAAGCGATTGTCTTCACCCCATAGTGCCACATCAATAAGGTTCATCAGCTTCCTGATGGGCGCGGCAGTTCCTTTTAGTCCACTAGAATTGAATGTCCCAGCACTACCGTTTGTCTTAGAAAAAAAGACAGCAGATTGGCTTGATTTCATGTAAGCTACAGGACCATCTAATACAATATCGTCGTCATAGTTCATATAACTTGCTGGTTGTTTATTTGAAAAATTAATAGTGGATGCACCTTTACTAGCCTTTTATTGGGTAGTTCTAGGTTTCGGGTGAAGTGGTAGTTGTGCTGTGGATTCCTAGCGGTAGCATTACTAGCTGAAGGAATAGTATTTGAGGTTGATTTATTGGCATTAGGCTGTCTATTGCGAGCAATGCGGCATCTTTTAAGCTCTATTAACTTGCCGCCATTGCCACGTTTTGTATCGGCAGTAATAAAACAGAGACTGATCCAATCTCCGCTTTCTACTATTTCAACACAACGCTTTAAATCTATTGCCATATTGCTAAAGTGGCATTAGATTTAGGGTGGTAAAAGGACAAAAAAACAACCCGTCGAAGACACCGACGTGCTACTTTTTTTTTCGAGTGAGCGCAATGACGTAGGAGTGGAGCGAAGCTCGAAAAAAAAAGTAGCCGCCCCATATCTGGGAACGGCTACCGGTTGAGCGTTGGGAGTGTATTAGTTCAAAAAGTCGTTTGCCTCCAAACAAATTTCAAAAGCCTTTTTAGTACGTTCTAAGCCTGTGCCAAAAAGTATGCTGTTTAGTTTTTGGCTATCTGTTTTGTAGGTGTTTACATTTTGATAATAGCCCGTTATTGAATTGTAAGCACCAAATAAAGTGCCTGCGGTTGTTTCCATTTTTTGAGTTTCGCTTGTCATTGCATACTCGAAAACCTGACCGCAAACCTCCTCGAATTGTCGGCTAAATTCAAAAGCCTTGTTTTCGCTTGCAATTGCTGTAAAAACTTCTTTATTTGGTGACATTGCAAGCGAAATAAGTTTTTTAAGCTCGTTGTCTGTTATGCGTGTTTTGCTCCACTTGTTAAAAACAGTCTTTAAAATTTCGCTCGTGCTGTCTGCAATTTTTATAATTCGGGCGGCTTCTGTTAGTTTCTGCTCTGCGTTGGCGGTGTGCTTAATATAAACGGCGTTTGAATGGTTTTTCAATGCCATGTTTAGGGTATTATTACAAACTATGCGAATAGGTGTAAAAGCTGCCATTATTGAGCCGCTGCCATCGTGCGAAGTAGTCAAGAAAATATATTCTTCTATTAAGTCATTGCGCCCCACTTTTATAATGTTAGGCATCTTGGCTGTAATGAATATTTTTTCACCGTCTCCCAATGCTCCTGCGGTTTCGTATTGGATGCCGTTGTTATCCACTAGGGCATCAAAGAAAGAAAAGGCGGTTTTATTCTGTACTACTTCATACTTACTCCCAACAACGCCCAATATTTGGGCGGTGTCGGTTCTTACGGTTGCGAAGTGTGTTGTAATATCATCGCCCTCAATTGTTTGGATGGGCTTTTTTGTCACTACATAGTCTAACCCTGCGTAAATTATAGCCTCCCCACTTGTAGGGTAGTCTTTTACTATTGTTCCTAGTCCGTGCCAAGCTTTTTCCTTTACTGAAAAAAAAGCGTCTTTACCTGTGTTGATGTTCCTATTAATATTGTGAGCCATTGTAAAAAATTTAATTGATTAAAAAATTAGATTAAGCCATCATCCGCAAAACTGAAATATTCATTTTCTGCGTTAATTATTATGTGGTCGTGTATGCGAATAGAAAAAAGTTCTGCACCCTGTTTTATTTTTTGCGTAATTTTTTTATCTGCTTCGCTTGGTGTTAAGTTTCCGCTTGGGTGGTTGTGGCTTAAAATTATCGCTTGTGCGTTTAATTTAATGGCAGCCTGTAGTATTATAATCGGGTCGCAAATTGTACCGTTTATACTTCCCTCGCTTACTTTCATAACAGATAAAACGGCGTTTGCATTGTTCAAATACATGGCATAAAAAAACTCTTTATGTGCTATCTTATTAGGGTCGTACACACTGCAAAAAATTTCGCTTGCATTTCGGCTTCCTTTTATTCTAGGTCGTTCGCTTGCTTTCTGTTTTACCTTGTAGATAATTTCTACTTCTGCCACTTGCAAGCCTCTTGCATCTATATTATTTTTTTTCATGGTATTGGGTTTTAAAATGGCAAATCGGTTGTTTCCTCTTCTGTTAGCTGTTGGGGTGTCATTGCGGGCGTTTTTGCTGTGTAGGTCTCTGTTGTTGTTGCCTTAGCTTCATTTTTCCCAAACACTTGAAAAAAGGTAACACGAAGGTTAAAATAGGTTTCTAGTTCGCCGTTTTGGTTCACTGCCTTACGGGGTTTGAAAATACCCATTGCAGTAATACTGCGCCCTTTTACTAGCAAATCTTTTGCTTTTGTATTGTTCCAAATACTGCACCTTATATAAGTCACTTCGTTTACAATTTCGCCGTTTGTGGCTTTGTATCTTTCATTGCTTGCAACTGTAAAAGATGTAAGGGTATTATCTCCTATTTGCTTAATGGTTGCATCTGCGGTAATATTTCCGCTTACTGATAAAATAATCATGATAAAAAATTGAGGGGATTAATAAAGGGTTAACCCCACCCATGAGCGGGGTTAACTGATAAAAAAACTAGATAGAAAAATCAAATTGCGTTTCAATTTCTTGGAGCTCCGCTCTTAGCTTGTTTTTAGCAAGTTCTACCATTTCGGCAATAACTGTAGAGTTGGAAACTGTAAAAGAATTTGAATTGCTGTCGGTAAGTCGTAGGCTGCAACTGGATCCAGTAGGGGCAATATAAAATTTGCCAAAGCTTTCTAGGGCTTCAACTATTTTCTCCCTACGCTCTGAAACCTCTAAAAGGTTTTTTAACTTTTCAATCCTCTTCTCAATGGGTGGTAGTTTTGGTTTTTGTACCTCCTGTTGTGGGGGTTGCGGTTTGATTTCTGCCGCTTCTACTACCGTTGAAACTACGGGTTTTGCAGTTGTGCCATTTGTTGGCTTTACTACTGTCTCTTTTGGCGGTGTTACGCCGTTGGTGTTTGTAACCATAAAATTTGTGCAAGTGTTTAGCGAGGTTGCGCCCCTCCTTTTAATTCCTTATAAAGATACGATTTTTAAACGAGACTAACAAACAAAAAACCACCTTTTTTACAATAAATTTCAACTATTTTTATTGATTTTCAAACATTTAAATATCTGATTTTTTTTAATTAAAAAAATAGTACAAAAAAACTGCCGCCCACACTGTGGCGTTTGTGCGTTCGCATGGGTGGGTGCGTACAGATATATGCAGCGGCGGTGTGCCGCCCCTATAGACCACGCGAAGCGTACCGCTTCCCTATGGGTGTAGCCCACACTACAGCCCCATGCAAAGCATGTCCTTATTGGCAGTGTCATTAGCTAATGACTCTGCATAACAAAGCCGCAACAGTAGCAGTCATAGACGTGCTTGTGTTGCGGCGTGTAAACGATTGGAGCGTATACCATGTATAGCGTAAAGCGTGACCCGAAGGGGTACACCCTACTAACCTATCATAATAGAATCGGATACATAGTTATCATTAGAGAAGCTTAACCCACTCTCTAAAATACCTGTTACTAATTGGTCTGCTGTATCGGAGTAATGCGTAGACTCTTGCGCTGGTACATTCATATCATGCTCTGTACGCTTATCCTTTCCAAAGCCATCCTTTCTTTGCTCTGCCTGACTGTTATACATAGATAGTATTAAGTCGCTACAATTCTCTCTGTTAACGCTAAACCTCTTTTTATAAGTACCATTATTAGTTAGGAAGTTACCCCACATACGATACTTCTTTTCATGGTTTGGAGCCTTACCCATATACATAGGTTTAACTACAAACTTATGTCTTCTAAGGTTGGTTATCACTTCATCGCATATACGTGTCTGTCTATCATCACCAACGGCTGTGTGGTCATACCAATAGTACACTAACCTACGCTTCATGGGTCTATAATAGGCACAGAAGTCATTCACTACTGCATCTAGTTTATTAGGGTACAATGCGTGCATACCTTTTAAGAACCTCAATTCAGTTGGGTAATCTTGTGCTACCAATAGTGGGTGGATACGCCTGTTATAATCCAGTGCGATGTGCATGGGCATATCCATATTAAGGTCTTTATCCTTACGGCAATCGAATGAAGGGTTAGCATAGTCTATTTCAGTAGCATCAAAGTAATCTTCATTCTCACTGAAGTAACCGTGTACCTCTTCATCAAGATCAGGATAGAACCCATTCTCTAGCTTTAACGGACGTAAGTTTAGAATCTGTGTATCGAACTGAAATTGGCTGGTGTCACGCAATTGTTGTTTGATGTAGTCAATACCAAGGGCGTGAATATTCTCCAGCGTAGAAGCTTCATGATAATAGAGCAAGCCTTTGCGCAACTGACGCATCTCGTCATCAATAACGGCAATCTGTTTGGCAATCTCAACTTGTACAGGTTTATTAGATTTTTTGTAAAAGTGACTTAGTTTATACCTAGCTACCTGAAGCTGCCATATCTGGTTGACAGCTTCCTTATCCATGTCATTAATCTTATCAAGTATCCACCTGCCGGAAGAGCCGACAGGCATATCGGTAGTGAATGTTATTCCATGATGATAAGGATTACCTGCAAAGGCAGGAATGATACCTCTGTTGGCAGGGAATAGTTCAGTTTTTAGCTTTTCTTCATTGAGCAACTTTGCTTCATCTCCGATTATCCAGTCGATGGTGATACCATTACTAGAGCCTTTTCTATCCTGACTGATGATGTGGCATCCGCCACCATTAAACCAACTGATAAAATACTTATAGTCGAGCGGTGGGCGGTAAGGACCTTTCCAACCCCACATCTTTTTCCATTTGTCGGATGGTTTACGTCCGACAAGGAAATGATGATCCATAATATAGCCAAGGTTTTGCCATCCTGCAATGAGACCAGGTAAAGTTCTGGTGAATGCCTGAGAGTAGGTAGCAGATACGGCAACGCCCGTTCCCCTTGGCATGGTACCTAAATAACACTGTGCGCTTTTTGGTGCAAGAATACCTTCACTTTTACCAGTACCACGTCCAGCTACTACCATTTCACTGCCTGCACCTACAAGCATACTTTTAAGCTGAGGCTTATTAAAATGTAGTTTCTTATCCATTGTTTAAGTCTTCGTGGTCAATATCTTCAGTATCAAAATGACTAAATACATCCATATTAATTTTGACAGTTCTTTTCGCATTAATAGTGTCAAGTAATTCTTTCATGTTGATGTCTGGAGCTCCAAGCAATCTAGGGTCAAATGTGGCTTCTATTTTATGGCCTTCAAATAGTTCCCCTGCTGAGTCGTCGGTTTCTTCTATGGATGCAAGTAAAGATTGAATTACTTTAGAGTAAGCCGCTGCATTTTTATGGTCGCCCAACTCAAGGCATTTGCGCCGGGCATCCTTCAGTATTTCTTTCTCTACGATTATTTCAAATCGTTTATTGATATTGATGAATGAAGGGAATATTTCTTTGGTGGCATTGATGTCCTCGTATGCTTGTGCTTGCTTAATGCCATAGAAATTGATAAGCTGAGTAAGGACTTCCTTTTCGGTGTATTTACCAGAAATCAATTGATTGTAAACAAATTGGTAGCGTTTAAGCTTTTCCTCTTGTATGGGGGTTAATTGAAAGTCTCCAAATCGATTGGAAAGAAATCCTTTGATTGTCTGCCAATCACGAGTTTTTTCCATAAGAATATCGGTGGCATTTTGCAACTGATTTGCTTTGACGGAAAGAATTTCTTTGAGTTTGGGAACCTTGTTTTCTTTTTTCATTTATCGATCATTTTAACCTTGCTTTTCAATAACATGTCAAGAGCCAATGTTTGTGCAGGGCTACTGCCGCTTTTGGCAAGTTTGATAACACTTTTACGAAGGTCTACTTCACTTTGTAATCTGCCAGAATGGAATGCCTTATAACCTTCACTTTCTTGGATGATATCGCATTGCATAATAAAATGTTCAACATCTAACTCAAGCATCATTGCTACTTCACGGGGTGTAAAGAACAAAGCAGCCAAATCAGTAATTTGTTTTAATAGATCATTCGAATATTGTTGCATCTGTCATTACTTTTTCAATCCAATTAATATGAAACTCTGCTACTTCTTTATTCGTGCTTACTATACCTGCCTCAATGCGCGGGTTTTGTGTCCAGTTTGCACTAGCAACGATGGTAACACAACCAAAATCACTTTTTATTACTGTAACCTTAGCATGTATAGATGTAAGGAATATTGAGTTTATGTTCATTGAAGCCAAGTGAAATACTTCTGGAGTGCGAACCTTGGCGCGATAGTCAAGAAGCATCTTTACATTAGTAATATCGCCTCGCTCTTGTGCCAATATCAGTTGCCTTATGGGAAACTCCCTGATGGCATAAGTAGTGATGTAAAGCTGTGCCGGTTTATATATTGTAAGAAGCTGCATTACTAGGTCGTGCATGCTCCAATCGCCATCACTGATAAAGTGAACGTGTTCACTGGTTTTAATTGCTTCAACCAATAGTTTCAACTTGTCGGGATTGCGACAGATAACCATATCAAAGGTTGATACAGTTTCAGCATGAAGGTGGTTTTCATCAACCTTTATATCGTCTTCGATTTTAATGAGTGCCATCTTCCTTCTAATTTTTTAATACTTTCTTCATGCTCCTGTAGTGATACTATTCTTTCAGGTGTTGGTGCAAGCTTCTTTTTCTTATTGTAATTCTTCCTGAGATTGTCGAGTGTAGGCTTTACCAGTTCATCTGTTAGGTGGCTGTATTTATCCTGCGCATCAAGCTCTGTTAAATCACTTGCAGGAAGAGAGCCGTTCTTGTATACATAATCGGCTTTATCATATAGTTCACTTACTCGTTGATAATCCTTTACGATGTCGATGGCCATTCTTGCCCTGGTCTCAACTTTGTCTGGAGGGTTTACATTAAGAAAAGCGTCTCCCTTGATGTCTGCAAATAACAAAGCCCTTTGATTCATGATTTGTTTGTAAAGAAGATCTGCTTCTTTTTTACATGCATCATAGAGCGTTGGATTGACAGGGGAGAAGTTATCAGAAGTAACTACGACTGTTTTTTTAGTCTTTTGGATAGCCATCACCTTGTTAATGATATTTTCAGTTGCTTCCTGCTCAGGTGTTTTTTGTGCTTTAAGTTCTTGGCAAATGCGTAGTAATTCCTCCTGAAGCTTATTATACCCCCAATCTGTTTTTCCGTTAGTCTTTAGTACAGAAAGTATTTTAGGGTTATGCTGTAGTTTTTCGTACAGAATAACCCCGCTATAAAACTCCCTTGTACCATTGAGCCATGCTCTAATTATATCTAGCATAGTTCAATAATACAAGATGGCGAACGCCATCTAAAGGACAATTAATAAAAATGAGAATTTGTGTCTATTTGATTATTGTACCAGTCCTTTGCCTCTTTTGCAATTTTAAGTATTAATGATTTTCTTTCTAAGTCTTGAACTGCTGTTGGCTCAATGCTTTGCATATAATTAATTGGTGACCAATCTTCTAAAAGTATTAAATCGTACCCTTTTTTACCTATGCTTTTTTCGAACTTAAAAATTAATCTAGGCTCAAGGCAATGAATGATAAAAGGTCCTTTACTTTTTGTGTTCTGTGGATTGCTGAAAAGAAAGCGTGGATATTCTCTAGCCATAGTGAAGTTTATCAGAGTTTATACAGGTGATGCGCCTGTTTATGAGTGTAAAGTTAAGCGTTTCTCTTGAATAACCATTCAAATCTCATTTCACCGAAATCATTGAACTTATAGCCTAGTTCATGCAACCATATATTTACTGAGTTGATAGTGAATTCATTTGAATAAGGAAATATGCTTATTAATTTTTCGTAGACTTCTGAAGAGGAAAGATGAAACTCAGTTTCGTTGATATTGTCGGCTGGACAATATAGATCAAGCAAGCATTTCTTTATCCTGGTAATAAGTTCATTTTCGGGAACATCTTGCTTATCCTTTTTATCAGTAGCATTGATGATTACTTCGTTTTCTGAAACTTCCTGTTTTTCTTTTTCATTAGTTTCTTCCATCGTATTCGCTTTTTAAAAATTAGTGGCTGCTGTACGCGAATACATAGGTTGTCCCAAATGGATAGAAATCCAAGCAGCCACCATTAAGATAGCTTTTGAAACAACTGTAAGTATTCGCGTCTGGCGAAAGTAACAAAAAAAGCCTCCCAATGATGGAAGGCTCTTTAAAACTACTTTTTCAAAGCTACTAGTCAGCAATTACAACTGGCTCTGCTCCTGGGTTGTAAATTAATGGTCCACCATCAAAAGTTATTTTTGCGGCGTATCCTTTCACACCATCCTTGGTAGTACCGGTGCTAAAATCAACGGTCATCCATGCGCTAAGGGTATCGTTTCCTAATTGATAATACATATCAGCCTCGGAGTTGGCATCTTTAGCCAATGCAACAACAGGTGTGTTTTGGAACTTTTTCATTTGCTCGTGAACCTGAGCATAAGAACCAGGAATAAAGATATCCAACTCTTGCATTTGCCCTTGCAATGCAAGCTCACCTCTTGACTTGATATCAAGTTTGTTTTTCTGAGGAGCAAGTTGGTGTTTAGCAAATCCTTTACCTTGAGCAAAGGTGTGTGCGGTGGTGATGGTAATTTCATCACCTGGATCATTGAATGGAGCCGTAGGCACTGACAAAGCAGTTATCCAAGCCATAGGCGCTATCAAAACAAACTCCGCAAGTCCACTAGGGATGTTCTTAGGAGTCTTTAAATTTTTGTATACGTAATTCATAACTAAAATTTTAAAATTGATTAAAAATTGTTTCAGCTATTAAAAGAACATTTTACTAAACCTGTTCCTTCAAAATGTTTTGTCCCTTAATTGCTATAATTTCAGCTAATATTTTTTTATCTAAAATTGCTTGAGAAGCAAATATTACTTCACTTCTTTTAGGCAAACGGAATTGAGCAACATTGAATTTGTATTCTTTGCCGTCAACGGCAACGGCATCTTTTGGGATTTCTGGAACTTTTTGTTCTTTATCAACTTCGATAGTACTATCTTTTTTTGCTCCCAAAGCATTTTTAAGCGTTTCTATTTGTTCTCCCTGCTGTTTAACAATTTCGTGCAAATCAGCAGTTGTAATTTCTTTTTCTTCTTTAACTTCAGACATGATTTTTTTAATTATGCCACCCTATTGCTAGGATGGCTAAGTTTATAAATATTGTTTGTAACTCTGATTAGGACAATTCTAGGTCATTAGTGAAAATTAGATCATCTAACAGAAACCCAAAGCCCATCCACCAATCAGTGTAAGATTTAACTTTTCTGTCTACTTTTTCTAATTCAAAAACATTTTTATTTTCATAACCTTTGACTGGAGCAATAGCATTCCACCTTGGTGTAGCCCATACTTTTTTAGAATTTCCATGTGAAAATCTTCCTTTTACACTCCAATTAGTGAAGTCAGCAATTTTTGCTAATTCTGGGTCACCCATCTGAGCATAAAACATGTTATACTTTTTACGCATTCCCTTTCTGAATAAAAGCTCCATTTTTTTACTCATATTAAATACTAGCGTTTCTTTCCAATACAATTCATCAATCTGAGAAACCCATTCTTCGAACTGAGTGACAAAATCTTCAGGGCTAGTTTCCCAGTCACCAGAAACAATTGGAACAATTTTACTTGCTGCAATTTTGGTGTTGATTATTTTTTTGACACCGTTGATACTTTGTGCAGTAGTACCAGCGGTACCAGCGGTTGGAGTAACATAAATTCCGTTATAAATACCAGACATTTCCAAGTCCTTATCAGCTTGCTTTAGTAAGTACTCTTCAATGAACCAACGAACAAAAGGCCATGTTGTACGGTCTGTATTATTGGTAGTTAAAAAACCAACCCAAGTCTTAACCAATTTTTGAGGATTGTAAGCTTGGTCAATCTTTATGTTAAACATATCAATTGTTATACCTTTAAAAGATAAGTTTCCTTTAGGGGTGAAATCATCTTGATAGGCTTGAATTATTTCACCAACCTGAACATCAGATGCACGAAAAATTGTGTCATTTTCCGGAACAATAGTGAATGCTTCCAATGTTTCAAATGGTTGGAATGGACGAAGGTGCAAGTCTTTTAGACTCTGACCCGAGTCGATGTAATACCCTCCAAAGTCACTAATCAACTGGGTCGGGGTAATAGTAGTATCAGACATACTAATAGGTTTAAATTGTTATTTAAAATTGTTATAAAAAATTTAGATTCCTCTCATTATTTTTCTGCCAGTCATTTCGTCTGCATAAACATTTGCAGGATGCTCTGGGCTATCGAATTGCTAGTTGGTGGAGGTGATGGATTATCGTCTGGTGCAGTCGTTGTACTACCTGTGCCACTTGGTTTACCACCTAACTCTAAAACTTTTGCTTCCAATTCTTGAATCTTGGCAGATTGTGTAGAAATGGTAGTTTCCTTTTCAGATAAAGTAGCAGTAAGAGCTGTAGCAGATGTTTCTGCTTTTTCAAGGCTATCCTTAGTTTCTGTAAGGGTAGTTTGCAAGGTTGTTACTGCTTCAGTAATAGCTGTATCAGAGGCTTCTAATGCACTTTCAATAGAATTTAAATGTCCCTCAGTAAGCCAAACACCTTCGTTTACTGCTGTTGAATCAAAAAACTCCTCGTTAGGAACTAATGCTGAAATTTTTGGGTACTTCATATAAATAAAAATTAATTTTTGTTTCGCTTTGCCAACCATGCGGCTTTACTCACTACTTGGTCAAATGGTTTTACACCATCTGCCAATCCATTCTTTATAGCGTCTTTAGCATAAAACATCTTACCGGTATTCCATTCGTTTTTATATTCTAAAGGTTTACTTCCTCTGCTTTTTGCCACATATTCAATAAAGGAATCAACGCATTTTTTTAAATCGGCTTCTATTGCAGAATAGTCACCTGTAAGAGCATCTCTATATGATTTATTCTTGTCAATGGATTGAGGTGCATATATCTCATGCATCTTTATTCCTGCCTCTTCTAAATAACCAGAAAAGTCAAGCAGGGTGCAATAAGAACCTATTGAACCCATTTGGTCTAAATCATTACTCATATACACCTCACTAGAAGCACTTGCGAAATACATCCCAAGTGAAGCACACATACCATCAACAAAAGAAAGAATAGGTTTTTTGCTATTTCCTGCAACCGAACAGTAACTATTTGCGGCACGAGACTCTCCTCCAGGTGTATCAATAAGCTGAATTATTGAACCAATGTTATCTCTTTTTAACAAGTCCATTAAACTGGATGTTAAACTGATTGCACCAGGTTCGCCGCAACTACCATCATATTTTGTTATAGGTCCACAAACTGGCAAAATGCCTACAGAATTAGGGGGTATATTTGGGTTTGGAACTATGTTACCCATTGGAGTATACACATTCATATTGTACTTATTCATAGTAGTAGGATCAATACAAAAAGGCTTAGGATTATTTTCAGAGCCACTTCTTTCAACGAAAGAAACATTGCTTTGCCCTTTCAGTAACATAACTACGAGAGGTAAGTGGTCGTTAGCCCAATGCTTTTCTAACATCCACCTACCTCTAAGAATTGCTGAAACTGTCTTGAAACTCATTTAATGCCTTATTTCTATACGAAAATGACGGCATTGAGAAGGGATTAAAAGGACGAAAAATCAATTTTTTATACCATATAAAATGGTGGATAAAACTCTGAATCGAAATTCATGGTTATTTGAGCCCTCAAATTTCCATTAGGGCTATTAGATTGTTTGTTATCGAATGAGAATAACATACCATATTCTTTGCTGCCTACAATTCTTTTTCTCCTGTTCCTGTCTGTGGCAATAACTACCAGCTCATTCATTCTGAAAGTTTCCAAAACTTGAAGAGTAGGGGCGTCCAAATCATTAATCAAGCCAGAAATACTAACGCTGATTACCTGTCCACTCTTTGAAGACTTTGGTTTTTCCTCAAAATCATAGGTCAAAGGAGCAAAAACAAGTTCATGCAAACTTCTACCACTAATTAATGAAATTGCATTGACAACGCTGCCTGTAGCAAAATCAATTGCAATGTCTGTATTGAGCCATTGTTTTGGTACTATTTGAATTTTGCTGATACCAGCATTAGTTGAGCCTGACTTTAGTTCAATATTATCATAAACATCTTTCATGTAAACAAAACTAAAAGGCAATGTTCGCCGCCACTTCTGAAAGGACAGTTCGGGAAATGTTTTTGTTATAAAACAGCCTTTTTTTATTGTTTTGCCTATATCTATAAAAGTCTTTCTTCATAGAATCGTCACTCCAAGCCTCAAGGTCAATTCCTAGCTTTTTTCTAACTGCTGGTAAGTGAGCCTCAAAAGAAGGGAGTATTTCTATTGCATCATCCATTAGCTCATAGTATCTATGCTTGATGATTAGCTCTACAAACTGGTTAAAGTTTTTGATGTTTGTTTCATTGAGGTTAAACCCTCTTACTCTGAAAGTTCTCATGGGAATATACACCCTTATGGTGGTTGTATATCTGGCATTAGAGAACTCTGTTTTTCTTTCATTGGTCTTATGCTGCAGAAGATCATGTAACTTATTGCCAAATAGGTTATTGGCTGTCATTTCTGGTCGTTCCCCTAGCTGTGAAATAATGTAAGCTTTGATATATGCTTTAGTAGGTATATCAACACTCATGAATCCTTTCATATTCTTTAGCTGTTTAAAATTTTAGAAATTTGATGGTTAACCTCCATGTTTCGGTTTATTCTGTCGGTAGCCTTTTTAGCTGCCTTCTTTCCTACTACTACAAGGACTAGGGTAGCTATTACGCCACCAAGTATTAATCCGATAACAAACCAAAGACATGAAAAGCCTGATTGCAAATAAAAGTGCTTCATAAATTTTTATTTTTTTTTAATGATTTCAAAAAGTCGTTTTTTCTTAATGGAACAATGGAACAATGGAACACGATGGAACAGCTAGGAACAGATAGGAACATTTTTAATTCATAACTAATTGATTTTAAATGTTGTTCCATCTGTTCCATGTGTTCCAAGCATTTTAAGGGTATGCCAAACTTTTTATATAAGAAAAAAATAAAAGCACATTTTTAATGTGCTTCTGTGGGGTGTTCCGATATGTTCTAAAATGGCATGTCCTCATCAGATTCTTTTTTATGAGTTTTAAGCTTACTAAAATCTATCCCATTTGGTTTATCCTCAGATGGCATATTAGAGCCTATATCAATACCCATTTCTTTGTATTTAGCTACTAGTTTCTTATCGTAGGATTCATTACTTTCTAGAGCATCCTGTCTCAATCTTATCATATCAATTCCTAGTTTTGAATATCTCATCTTGTAGCACCAGTTATTACTGCCATCAGAAAACCTTTTTCTTACGTAATCAATATACATGGATTGGTCAAGCTTCAGGTAATGTTCCAATGTACTTTTGCTTAGGATATTTGGATCGTTTCTACCTCTCAATTCTTTAAGGTAAAGTGGATGTACTTGCATAAGTCTTAGATACAAGTAGCCATCCTCCAAAACAAAATCTTTGTTTTCGTGAATGATGTCTTGAGTGAACATTGATTCAACTACTCCCCAGAACTTAGAAACATCATTATTACCTGCAAGAACATGGTGTTGCTTAATCATGTTATCAATAAGAAACGCTTTTGCCTCTTTGTAGGAGAATGGAAATTTAATGGCTTCATTTAATAGGTTCATATAAGTTAATAGAATAGAAATATTCATCATCATTCTATCATCTACCTCCGTATTACTTACATCCTTAACTACTTCCTTAAATATTATCTGAAGCTTCTCTTTGAATCCATCCTGTATTATTTTTCTGTGTTTGAATATATCGGCAGTAATGGAAGAAAGGCCATGAGATTCATAAGTGTTCTTTAATTCTCCAAAAGCTTCTCTCTGTTCATTAGTAAACTTTCCATCTTCGAATGCTAGCATAATAACACGCATGAATAGAGCAGGCTCCTGTGTAGGCATATCTTGACCAGATAAAAGGCAGCTTGAGTATATTGGTGTACTTTCAGTAGAAAAGTCATTGGTCATCTTACCACGCTCATATCCTTTACCATCATAAATATTCTTTAAAGACTCGATAAACTTAACCGGAAGATTGTTTTTATATTCATCCAACCAAACAATTGCATTGCGGAACTGTGCAAACTTTCGCATAAAGCCAACTACTGTACTGGCACCGCCTAACATTATCTGGTCTTGCTTCTCCCCAAACATTGTCATGATACTTTCTGCCATCTGCCCTTTACCTGCTCCGGGTGGACCAAACAAATTGAGCATTGGGTAGCGTTGGATTTGTTTCATAGTAATATCTCTGAAAAGAGATCCTATATAGAATAAGATGCATGGAATGGATTTCTTCCCATAAGTCCTATCCATAAGTGTAGCCCATTCATTGAACCCAAATGAATTTAACGGCTCAATAAATTTGAACTTCTTTTCATTAACAAATAAATCATCCTTTTCAGCAAACATTTTACTGCATGCAGGAATGAAATAGTTTTTGTCCTCGTAATTAACTATTCCATATTGATCAATTGGCATAAAGTCAAGCTTACCATCAGCATTAACCTCTAATGGCATTATGCCATTTGACCATGCCCAAAACATTCCACGAGAATGATACCCTAATGTTTTAACTAAATCTGTCTTTACTTCATCCTTCTGGAGGAACTCTTGAAGGCGTGTCAAATCTGCATCAGTGCCTTTAAAAACAAAGTCTCCTTTTCTGGCCAATACTTTTTTGAAGCTCCCAAGCGAAACAAAATCATCAGTATTCAAATTAATCACTACCTCAAAGCCATAGACATTCTTTAGTGCAATCAACCTGAATGCAGAGTCTTCAGAAGTATTAACGTGGTAAAGTATTTTCATGGTAAAGTTGGATATTGGATAATCGCCTTTGGCTCCACGAGAATAATATACATCTTCATGTTCGTAAATGCCATATTTTAAGGCATCGAATACATCTTGCATTGTTCCCTTGAAATCATCTGGCATTCCAGCATCTTCCTTTGTTCTAACTACTTGCTCAAATTGAGCCTTCATTTTTGCGGCAGCTTCTTTTTTGGCTTTGTCAGTGATGGCTTTTGAAACTGATTTTTTTAGTGTAGACTCCGGAAGGTTGATGATTTTTTCACCCTGAAGCTGCGCCAACGAATGCTTAAGTAATGAAAGCTCTTGCTGCAATGCTTCCACTTCTTTGTCATGTTCTTCGCTTTTGTTCTTTCTAGCCAATAGTTTTTTAATAGCTTTTTCGGTGTCGTTAATTGACCTTTCAGTATTGTTGATGTCATTGGTAGTAGTTTTAATGTAATAAAAGTTATTTTCAGTAATGCTTTTAATGTAAGCATTTCTCTTTGTTTCATTGGAAATACAAAGAAGCATTTGAGTAATAGACTCAACAGCGGCGGCTTGTTCATCTGGTTCTTTTACATTACTCCATAATTTGTTATACTTCCAAATAATGGCATCATTATGAAGGGAAATAAATTTGTCGGCTATAGATGTTGCTGAAGTATTCATTGATATTAGGCAGCTTTAATTTGGGAAATTAATTTCAATAATGTTTCTAGGTGTTCGATTGCAGCCTCCTCAGCTCCACCAATTATTTATTAAAGCAGACTAAAAGGCTGTAAATCGTATGATTTACAGCCTTTTTTGTTTTCCAACCTAGTCAATTCATTCATTAAATCGCATGGCTAAGGGGGCAAATTCGGGTATCCATTTTTATTTCAACTCTGGGTACCCGAATTCCTCTGAAACACTTGTCTAGCAAGCAGTTCAGAATTTGAACATCTTGTTTTAGGGTGTATTAAACAATACTTTTACACACAATTAAAAGGTCGCCACATTATGCAAACAAAAATGTCAATTCTCTTTTATGCCAAAAGAGGCAAAACCACTACTGTTGGTTTAGTACCTATTTATTTACGGATCACTATTGATGGAAAACGCTTAGAAATAAGTACTAAAAGATATGTAGATCCATTAAAGTGGAGTTCAGAAGCTGGTAAAATGAAGGGTAACTCCGAAGAAGCAAGAAGCTTGAATAGTTTTTTAGATGTTACAAAAGGTAGTGTTTATGATTATCAAAAGGATCTGATGCAAAACAGTCAATTGGTAAACATCGAAAACATGAGAAATAAAGTTCTTAAATTTGACGAGGAAGCTAGAATGATAATTGCTGTCTTTCAAGAACACAACAGAAAAATGGGTGAATTGCTTGGTGACGAGTTTTCCGCAAATACGCTTATTAAATATAAGACATCATTAAAGCATACAAAGGAATTCCTACAATGGAAATATAAAGTTTCAGATATTGACATCCGCAAAATACACCATGCTTTTATTTCAGAGTTTGATTTTTTTCTTCGCAGTATTCACAAATGCAACAATAATACAACCATCAAATACTTAAAGAACTTTGGTAAAATTGTTAGGATATGTATTGCAAATGGTTGGATAACTCAAAATCCATTCGCCAATTACAAGCCCAATGTTAAAGAAGTAGAAAGAGCATTTTTAGATCAGGTTGAAATTGATGCAATAAGCAATAGGGATTTCAAAATTGGCAGGTTGGGGTTGGTACGCGATATTTTCCTTTTCAGTTGTTACACTGGCTTGGCTTATGTTGATGTAAAACAATTGACTGTGAAGAATATCGTTTTAGGCATTGATGGAGAAAGATGGATATGTACACATAGACAAAAAACAGATAGCCCTTCCAATATTCCCTTACTTCCAGCAGCAGAAAGTATCTTATTGTTATATAAAGAAAACCCTCAATGCTTGAATAAAAATTTGCTATTGCCAATCCTCAGCAATCAAAAAATGAATAGTTATCTTAAAGAAATAGCAGACGTATGTGGTATAACTAAAGAACTAACCTTCCACATCGCACGAAACACTTTTGCAACAACTGTGAAAACTTACCAATGGTGTACCCATCGAAAGTGTTAGTAAGATGCTTGGCCACAAAAATTTAAGGACCACTCAGCACTATGCAAAAATTGTTGATAGAAAAGTTGGAGCCGACATGAGTGCTTTGAAAGAAAAGCTTAAAACCAAACAAATTAGTGAACCGCAAAAAGGAAAAGTCATTTCGCTATAAATTGCTTAACCCCTTAATTTTATATAACTAAAAGCCGCTTAGATCTTATGAATATTGAGTGAATGGAATTATTAGAAATAACTGAATATTGATTGTGAGTTCATGGTAACAACAGATAACAATTCATTCTTACCTAAAGACAATGGAAAGCATTAAGTACTAGTCTAAAACTAATGGCTAATATTGCACTGCTATTTTGCAAAAGAATTAACCACTTTTTCGTGTTAGAACTGATTATAGCTTTAAAAAACGATGATAAAGTCGCTTTCGAAAAGACTTATTATACCTACTACGAGAAGTTGTTTAACTATTATAAAAGAAAAACAGGCTCTGAGTTTATAGCAGAGGAATTATCTCAGGAAACATTTATAAAATTTTGGACTTATAGAAAAACATTATCAGAGGAACATAGCCTGGAAACCCAACTATTCAGAATAGCAAAAACGCTATTTATTGATGCCCTTAAAAAACGAAAGCTTGAGATAATATATATGGATGAAATTACCCACCTTGACATTTCTAACGATGCCCACAATCAAATGGACTCGAAGGAATTTGCAAAACAGGTGGATGCCCACATAAACAACCTGCCACCAATAAGACAAAAGGTGTTTAAAATGAGCAGGTTGGAAGGGCTTTCGCACAACGAGATAGCTAATCTATTATCTATCTCTCCCAAAAGTGTAAACAATCACATTACAAAAGCGATAAAACAACTAAGGGAACTAATAGTAGCTATTATACTTATAATGTTATCAATTATTTTTTTTATAAATAATAAGGATTGAGTAGGTATAGTGGGAGATGAAATCGTATATGTGGGTTAAAGAGTGCGTAAATGGAGTTGACTGAAGGATCTATACAAAGACTATTACAGGGTAATTTGACTATAAATGAGGCTAAACAAATGTTTGCCTTACTAAAAGCAAATCCAGAATGGATTGAAAATTATTTTACTGAAAGCGAATGGATTTCCTTTAAAGAGACAGCAACTGAAAAGCTTACACAAAACAAGTTACAACAAACATTGGATGCAATAAAAGCCAAGGCATTTGTTGACGAAAATAAAAAAGCCAAACCACGGGTTGTAAACATGTTGATTAGAACTGCGTCTGTGGCTGCGGCTATACTACTGCTTTTTATAGGTGGTTGGTGGATACACAATAATACTATTAATAAAGATGCGGTTGCTTTCACTATTAATGATACCATTTTTAAACAAAACAATACAGATACCATTCAGGTTTTTGCATTATCAGAAGGGTCTAGCATAGAACTAACCCCACAAGCTAGCATTAGCTACTTAAACCAATTTCCAAAAGAAAGAAGGGTGATTAATTTGGTGGGGAATGCTTTCTTTAAGGTGGCAAAAGATAAGCACCGTCCATTCGAAGTAAGGGCAGCCGGTTTTTCTACAGTAGCACTGGGTACTTCTTTTAGGGTAATTGCAAATAATAACGAAAATAAGATAACGGTTCAACTATATACTGGCAAGGTGGTGATAAGCAAGATAGATGCTGCCAGTGATGCTACCTTTAATAATGTGTTTCTATATCCAGATCAACAGTTGACTATTAATACTTCTACTTTAAAAAGCGATATTGCTGAGATAAATAAGGTCGTTAATCCAAAAAGCATCGACTCTAAGTTGTCTCCTAAAAAAACATTGGATTGGGATAAATACATAACCTCTAATCAATTACAGTTTACCAATACCGCATTATCAGATGTACTTACTGTTATAGAACACCAGTATGAAATTAACATCAACTACAAGCCATCGGATGTGGAAGGAATAGTTTTTTCGGGGGTATTTAAAAAGGCCGATAGTGTGCAAGCTGTTTTATCTACACTGACATCTATCAATTACCTCAATTTATTAAAAAGCGGAAATGGCCATTTTAAGATAACAAGATAATTTATAACCAATTCCGTGTTTTCCAGAGCCGCCCCATAAGGGCGGCTTTTTTTATGCGTTAACAAATTGTTATGGGTAGGTATGGTAAAAGCATTGTTCGTAATTCTAGTTATTATTCAACAATTTTAACTATTTGTATGATAAAAAAACATTTTGATTGAATGGCTATGCATCATGAGTCTAACTGTTTGTTTTGGACAAACAACAACCCGTGCCCAAAGACTTCGTACCCGATACATTACCCCCGATCCGGTGGGGGATAATAATCGGGTCTGGATTATGGCTCACCGTGGTGCTTGGGACGAACAAAACCCAGAAAGTTCCATTGGGTCATTTACCAATGCCGTTAATTATGGTTTTGAAATTCTGGAATTGGATATGCGCTTCTCTGCGCCATACAATGTAGTTAATGGAGTACAAACCGTGAATCCGAATGGCACAAGCCGTGAAATTATTTTGGAGCATGACAAATCGAACCAACGTTCCGATTTCAGCAACGGAACATGGTCTCAAACCACTGGGTTATATAATTATAGTGGAACACAAACTTTTAATACCAGTGCCATGAAGGCTAATAAGAGTACAGTTCCTTCTGCCAATGGTGCAACTACCCCCTTTATCCTTTATAATGTTGGATAAATTAGTACCCTATTCAACAAACCTGACAAATTGTATTGATCTGTCTGGCTCAACCCCACCAATTTTATTGTGAGGTCTCATGAAATAGGTTGACTCAAAGTTGGTTGATAACTTTTCAGAAAACGTATTTTTATGGAGGTAAAACTTCGAGAGGTGAGACATTTTAGTACCGAGTTTAAGAAAGAGAAAGTAGAGTTGCTAGCTGCGAAAAAGATAAC